>JACDSH010000051.1 GCA_013450215.1 Nitrosospira sp. | reverse complement strand
CAAGCCGATCCTTGAAATTAATCCACACCATCCGATGGTGCAACGGTTGAAGTATGAGGAGGAGCGCTTTGTCGATTGGAGCCATATTCTATTTGATCAGGCTCTGCTGGCAGAGGGTGGTCAACTCGAGGACCCAGCCGGGTTTGTCAAAAGACTTAACGAGCTACTGCTGTCGACCACTCTGAGCGGGAAGTAGGGTCTGAGTCGGAGATGTGACGGGCCTAGCTACTCCCGAGAGCTACGATCAGACCGCTCGTCACAAACCCCGCTGGCAGCCATATTTTCATTTTATTGGTCAGTGGGCGACTTTCGACCCATTTGTAGAAAAGAGCCCCCCCAAGAATGCTGATGCCAAAGGCCAGTACCAACCCGAATAGGTTGGTCACTGCTTGGTGCGGGAGAAAATGGAAGAAGGCCGCATTCACGACCAGGCATAGCGGGAAGTGAACAAGGAAGATGGAATAAGAGATGCGTCCCAGATAGGTTAAGAAGTTTGGGATGGAACACCTTTCCAAGATTCCATACTGTCTGGCAAATCCCAGTAGCAGCATCACCATCGTTGCGACCGCTATCCGGCCACGGAAATCCACCATCAGGGATGCAACTGCCAGGGCACCGAGTAATAGAAGCAAGAGGACAGGTCGATCCTTGTTTGAAGTCCAGTAGGCTAAAATCCCTAGACCATACGAGCCAAAAAAATAGAGTGCGGTCTCGTCCCAGAAATCATTTCTATTGAATGTGAATAGTGAGGCTATGGTCAAGCTGGCAATTAAAATCAGGGCGGTCGAGTTAAGTTGAGGGTATCGGTCTTCGATCTTTCTGGATAGCCAGAATAGAGATACCGAGAGTACGAATAACTGAAAATCAATGGCCACGTACCAGACCCCTGCCGATAGAGCCTTCTTGGGTACGTCTTAGTTCTGAGCAGAAGCAAATCCTGGCACCCCTTTCGCAGGATTGGAATGGGATGGAGATTGCTAGGAAGAATAAGTGGCTGACCATCGCCAAAAGGTATCCAACCCTGTCATCCATTGAGCAGCAGAGGATCCAGTCCCAGATGCGTGATTGGGCATCACTGACTGCCGATCAGCGCATCAAGGTTCGAGAGAAGTATAAGAATATTAAGCAGCTTCCCCCTGAGAAGCATCATGAGATCAAGCATAAATGGCGTGAATATGAACAGCAACGAGAAGAGCAGAAGAAGGCTGCAACTAATCTGGATAAAGAGCCCAATTAGTTCTAATTCTGAATCTGGCACTGACTATCAGATCCACTTCAGTAATTCATCATTGGCTGCTGTACCTCGAAATTGAGCCTGATTACTAGTTTAAAATTCCGCATTATTCTCGCCCTACCACCCCTTACCATTTACCTGCTGTAGCTTGTACAACGATCTCGACGGTTTAGATCTGACCTGATTGTCCGACTTGGTTTCTAATCTTCTAATTCGTACCAATGAGTGCTAACGAGTCTTGAAGCTAGTAAATAACTTGCGTTGAGCGGCGTCATTGATTGCAACCACTGCCGGATGGGTCAGCTTGCGTTCCATGGAGATGGCGTAGAACTGCTCGGTGACTTCATCGGTTCGGCCGATGACGGTGACACCATACTCTCGTTGCACTTCGTCAGAAATCACCGATGGGGCGATAAAGATACCAATACCGGCCTGCCCGAAGGCATGCATTAAAGCACTATCATCAAACTCACCCACGATACGTGGTTGGATCTGATGCGCATCAAACCATCGCATCAGCGGTACTCTCACTGCCGCATTCTCGCCGGGTATTAGTAGTGGAACAGTATTCAGTAGGCGCGGCCATTTAACCTTACCCTTAATCTGCTCTGCAAGTTGTGGTGCCGCGAGAAAGCTGATCCCGCATTCTCCGAGTTTATGACTGTATCCTTTTACGTTTGTTTCGGGCGGCATAGGGCGATCTGCAATGACCAGATCAAGCTGATGGATCGCCAGTTCCACCAGTAATCGGACTAACCTATTCTCCCGACAAACGATATGCACCGGCTCAATCATTGACATCGCTGGCTTCAGTAGACGATAGGCAATTGATTTTGGGACCGCATCATCAACCCCCACTCGGAACTGGATCGACCGGTCTTCTGGGCCGCTGCGTAGAGCGGCTTCTAGATTATTGCCGATCTGAAAGAGTTCATCGGCATAAGTGAGTGTAAGTCTGCCGGTCTCGGTGAGCTGTAGACGCCTGCCCACTCGTAAGAATAGAGATACGCCAAGTGTTTTCTCAAGCAGGCTGATTTGACCACTCAGGGTTTGGGGGGTGAGATGAAGACGCTCGCTCGCACGGATGATACTGCCCGCCTTAGCAACCGCCCAGAAGTAATGTAACTGTCGATAATTGAGCATGGTGATAATTCCGACTACAATAGTTCGTAAATACCGATGATAGTATCAGATATATACTGCTTTTATTGATGCAAATTAAATTTTATGATGCGTGCGTATTAATCCAATTACGTTAGTAAAGGAGGCTCTATCATTTTAATGAGCTCACGACACCGTGGCCTGTTAGGTCTCGCTTTTGTCTCGCAACTTACGCTTGCATCAGCGGATGAGGTCGTTGCCCCATCA
>JACDSH010000020.1 GCA_013450215.1 Nitrosospira sp. | reverse complement strand
AGAGCTTCATCCCATTGGACTGAAGCAACTCCCCGACCTTAGCAAAGAGCGCTGCGCCAATCTGGTGCCCTTCCAACAAGTGGCGGAAATTGAGCAAGGTTGTCGCATCGGGTACTCGTTCACGCCCAAGGTCAATCCGACAGAAGTCACGGAATGCGGGTATGTCATACAAAGCGTCTTCACACGCCTCATCAGCCAGGTTGAACCAATTGGCGATCAAGTACATTCGAAGCATTCTCTCCAAACCCACCGGCGGGCGTCCATTCCCCGTCTTCGGGTAGTGCGGTTCGATCAGCGCGTAGAACGCAGTCCACGGAACAAGCATTTCCATCCGCGCCAGAAACGCCGCCTTACGGGTCGCTCTGCCGTGAACTTCAAATCCTTCGATTGTCGCCAGCGTCATTTGTTTCATCGCGTTTCCTCTTATAATCAGAACTACTTATCTGACCATATGACAAATGAATTGTTCACTACTTATTCAGTGTTTCCTTAATATTTTGGAAATTTTTTATGAGAAGAAGCATGCCGAGACGAAAACTAGATTTCAAGAGGCCACCTTATGCTAAAAATAACTAGGGCCGTTTTCCCAGTAGCAGGTTTAGGAACACGCTTCTTACCTGCGACTAAGGCTAGTCCCAAGGAGATGTTACCGATCGTAGATAAGCCTCTAATCCAGTATGCAGTCGAGGAAGCTTTCGCTGCAGGCATTACGGAAATGATCTTTATCACTGGCCGTAATAAATATTCTATCGAAGACCACTTTGATAAGGCTTACGAAATGGAAGCCGAGTTGGAAGCGCGTGGAAAGAGCGATGCTCTGGAGATGTTGCGTAGCATTGTCCCAAAGAACGTTTCCTATATATATATCCGTCAACCGGAGCCTCTGGGACTAGGTCATGCTGTATTGTGTGCACGGCCGGTGGTGGGTAACGAGCCATTCGCTGTGCTCCTTGCAGATGACCTGATTGACAGTGATGAGCCAGTTATCCGACAAATGGCGGGGTTATATGAGAAGAGCCACTGTTCGATACTGGGTGTGCAGAATATCGAGTTGGCGGAGACGATAAATTACGGCATCATCGAATGCGAGGGAGAGGAGACGGGGCCTCAAATCATTACCAGCATTGTAGAAAAACCAAAGCCAGAGAATGCACCTTCAACGCTCGGAGTTGTCGGGCGCTATATCTTCACCCCGGAAATTTTTTCACATTTGGAGAGAGTGAAGCCCGGAGTGGGCGGAGAAATTCAGCTTACCGATGGCATTGCATCAATGCTACGGGAGGAGCAGGTGTTGGCATGCAAATTTTCTGGCATCCGCTACGATTGTGGAACTAAGCTTGGATATCTCAAAGCGATTATTGCGTTGGCTCTGAAGCATCCTGAAGTGAGGGAGGAATTTGCCGCTCATCTGGCTTTAAATAGAGACGATAATCGCCGCAATATACCAGTCAAGTGATAGCTTCGGCCAGAACTAGCACTTCGGAAACTAAAGCTGATGATTCCAACTGAAGAAGCGAAACGAATACTTGATACGGCAGAGATGATTTACTCTGCTGATGAGATGGCCGATACTGTCATGAGGATGGCGGCGGATATTACGTTAGCGCTGTCCGATCGATATCCGCTCGTTCTGAGCGTAATGCGTGGTGGGGTGATGTTTGCTGGACAGCTCCTACCGCTACTTAAATTTCCACTAGATTTTGATTATATTCATGCCTCCCGTTACCATGATAATACTACTGGCAGTCAAATTGAATGGAAAGCAATGCCTAGCGAAAATGTACAGGGCCGAGTAGTGTTGGTGCTAGGGAAACACTGAATAAGTAGTGAACAATTCATTTGTCATATGGTCAGATAAGTAGTTCTGATTATAAGAGGAAACGCGATGAAACAAATGACGCTGGCGACAATCGAAGGATTTGAAGTTCACGGCAGAGCGACCCGTAAGGCGGCGTTTCTGGCGCGGATGGAAATGCTTGTTCCGTGGACTGCGTTCTACGCGCTGATCGAACTGCACTACCTGAAGACGGGGAATGGACGCCCGCCTGTGGGTTTGGAGAGAATGTTCCTGATATTGGGTTTTAGCGGGCTGTGGACAAAGTAATGGAGAAAATTTATGTGGCTGGCCACCGCGGCATGGTCGGCAGCGCCATCGTGCGCACCCTAGAGCAGCAGGGTCAGGCCAACTTCGTCACAAGAACCCACGCCGAGCTAGACCTCACCAACCAAGCCGCCGTGCAAGCTTTCTTTGCTTCAGAAAAGCCAACCCAAGTCTACCTGGCCGCAGCCAAAGTAGGCGGCATTCACGCCAACAACACCTACCCGGCAGAATTCATCTATCAAAACCTGATGATGCAGGCCAACGTGATCGACGCGGCATTTAGAAACGGCGTTCAAAAGCTCTTGTTACTGGGCTCCAGCTGCATCTACCCCAAGCTCGCTCCACAGCCAATGGCTGAAGACGCGTTGCTCACTGGCACCTTAGAGCCTACCAACGAGCCTTACGCTATTGCCAAAATTGCCGGCATCAAACTCTGTGAAAGCTACAACCGCCAGTACCGAGTGAGTCACGGCGTTGACTACCGCAGCATCATGCCCACCAACCTGTATGGCCCCGGCGACAACTACCATCCAGAAAACAGCCACGTTATCCCTGCCTTGATTCGCCGGTTCCACGAAGCCAAAGTAGCCAACGCCCCCACCGTCACC
>JACDSH010000046.1 GCA_013450215.1 Nitrosospira sp. | reverse complement strand
TTTATACCAAAGACTAAGTCGTAGACTGGTCTTAGCTTGTATTGCCGCGCCGCTCTTTTTTTAGGGGTGGCGCGTTTTTTTTGCTACATCCTTAACTTTCTGTCTTATCCCGTTCGATCAGCGCATAGGCTGAGTGGTTGTGGATAGATTCAAAATTTTCAGACTCTACCGTGTAGGCGTCGATGCGAGAGTCTTTATTAAGAGATGAAGCGACATCACGAACCAAGTCCTCGACAAACTTGGGGTTGTCGTAGGCCTTTTCGGTCACATACTTCTCATCTGGGCGTTTCAATAGGCCATAAAGTTCACATGAAGCATAGCTCTCTGCCATCCTGACCATGTCCTCAATCCAGACAAAGCAGTTAGTCCGTACGGATATCGATATATGGGAACGCTGGTTATGCGCCCCATAGTCTGAAATTTTCTTGGAACAGGGGCATAGGCTCGTTACTGGGACAACGACCTTCATGGTGAACTCGTATCGACCGTTCTTAATCTCCCCGATGAAAGTCACTTCATAGTCCAGCAGACTTTGTACTCCAGAAACTGGGGCCGCTTTATTGATAAAGTATGGAAAGGTCATCTCGATATGACCGGATTCCGATTCCAATCTTTTAACCATGGCCCACAGAATACTTTCGAATGATTCCACAGAGATCTCACGTTCGTGGTCGTTGAGTATCTCCACGAAACGCGACATATGAGTGCCCTTGAAGTTATGCGGCAGGCCTACATACATGTTGAACACGGCAACGGTGTGCTGAACACCACCATCCTTGTCGGCAACTTTCACCGGGTGGCGGATGGCCTTAATCCCGACTCTATCGATTGCTATATGTCTTGTGTCGGGGGTGCTCTGCACATCAGCGATGGGTAGGTCAGCCTCTTTATGCATGATGATCGTCTCCTACAGAGGAAGTGCCAAAAGCTATTAATTGCGGCCAGAGAAAATACTTGGAGTGACTATGCGGGTAACTTTAATCGGACAGATTTGATGATGCCCATCTTATCTAAGCCGCAGTCTATCAGCATCTGTGTAGGATCTCCCTGATCGATGAATATATCTGGAAGGCCAAGATGCAGCAACGGGATAGAGATGCCCTTGCTTTCGAGGGACTCTGCGACTGCGCTACCGGCTCCGCCCATGATCGTGTTCTCCTCGACGGTTACAAGCAGCTTATACTCCGCTGCCAGAGACTCGACCAGATCGCTATCCAACGGTTTGACAAAGCGCATATTGACTACGGTAGCGTTAAGCTCTTCTGCTGCTTCCATGCAGGGTTTGAGCATGCTTCCAAAGGCTAAGAGTGCAACTCTCTCTCCCTTCCGGCGAATCTCCCCACGGCCCAGCGGTAATGCGTGCATTTCTTTCTGAGGAGTAACACCGGTTCCAGCGCCACGGGGATAGCGGACTGCTGTTGGCGAATTCATTTGGAATGCAGTGAAGAGCATCTGACGACACTCATCCTCGTCTGCAGGGGTCATCACCGTCATATTGGGGATGCAACGCAAATAACTCAAGTCAAAGCTCCCCGCATGGGTAGGCCCATCTGCCCCTACCAGTCCGGCACGGTCTATGGCAAATACAACCGGTAAATTCTGGATAGCAACATCATGGATCAACTGGTCATAGGCGCGTTGTAAAAAGGTTGAGTAAATCGCCACGACTGGCTTCATTCCATCGCAGGCTAAACCCGCTGCAAAGGTGACCGCATGTTGCTCCGCGATACCAACATCGAAATATCGGTCTGGATATTCTTGGGAGAACCTCACTAGTCCCGAGCCCTCGCGCATCGCTGGAGTAATTCCGATTAGGCGTTGGTCCAGCGCAGCCATGTCACACAACCAGTCACCAAAAATCTGGGTATAGCTGGGCTTGCCTGCGGCCTTGGATACGATGCCTGTGTCCGGATCAAACTTGGACACTCCATGATAGAGAATGGGGTCATTTTCTGCGGCTTGGTAGCCCGCACCTTTGCGGGTTACGATATGGAGGAATTGTGGGCCATCGAGTTGTCTGATGTTATTGAGCGTAGCAACCAGTACGTCGAGATCATGGCCATCAATGGGGCCGATGTAGTTGAAACCAAACTCTTCAAACAAGGTGCTTGGTGTCACCATCCCCTTCACATGCTCTTCAGCTCGTTTTGCGAGTTCCAGCACCGGCGGTACTACCCCCAGCATCTTCTCGCCCGCCCGTCGTGCTGTTGAATAGAATTGTCCAGACATGAGCTTAGCGAGATAGTTATTCAGTGCGCCGACTGGGCGCGAGATTGACATATCGTTGTCATTCAGTACCACCAGCAGATTCGTGTTCATGGCCCCGGCATTGTTTAGGGCCTCGAATGCCATTCCCGCGCTCATTGCGCCGTCACCTATTATGGCGACAGAGCGCCTATCTGTTCCTTCTAGCTGGGCAGCCACTGCCATTCCAAGCGCGGCGCTGATGGAAGTACTGGAGTGGGCTGTACCAAAGGCATCATATTCACTTTCATCACGCCGAGGAAACCCCGCGATGCCACCTTGCATACGTAGTCTATTCATACCTTCACGGCGCCCCGTCAGGACTTTGTGAGCGTAAGTCTGGTGACCAACATCCCATACTAGGCGGTCGTATGGGGTGTTAAATACATAGTGGAGCGCGATGGTTAATTCGACCGTGCCAAGATTGGACGAGAGGTGTCCACCCGTTGCTGATACAGACTCGACTAAGAAGTTACGTAATTCACCGGCGAGTTTCGGCAGCGCATTGCGTTCCAGCATGCGTAACTCAGAAGGAAAGCTGATAGTGTCAAGCAGTGGGTACATCTTAATCCTGAAGATTAAAAAT
>JACDSH010000050.1 GCA_013450215.1 Nitrosospira sp. | reverse complement strand
ATTACCGGTTGCTACACCGCTGTATTCTTGTTGGACACGACCAAAAATTGTAACGTTTGTTCCCTGTGCAGACGCAATGACTGGGGCTGCAAGAGCGCCAGCTACTGCTAATGCGATCAGTTTCTTATTCATGCGGAAAATCTCCTTTAAAGTTGAAACAACGAGCTACATTTACACACCGACAGTCTCGCGGTGGTTTGCGTCCCGCAGCTTGGACCCCTCAATTCGAGAAGGTTAGGTGAATTCTGCCTAAGCTCGCCGAGAGTTGCAAGGTATTTATGTCACTTTTATTACCAACCTTAGGATGTGTTGCGTTTCCGCAACAAATGCCTTTTAACTGCTTTGCTGCTTAATCTACAGCCCTTGATGCGGTCACCATGACCCCGCAACAAATATTATTCTATCCGAATAATCTTTTTAATTCTAGCCCTGGATCGCCTGCACGCATAAAGGCCTCCCCCACCAGGAACGCACTGACCCGGTGTTCTCGCATTAGACTCACATCCTCGACCCCATGCATCCCGCTCTCTGTCACCACAATCCGATCTGCAGGAATATGTTCTAACAGTTCCAGTGTGGTCTCTAGCCGCGTATTGAATGTCCGAAGATTCCGGTTATTGATTCCGATGAGTGGGGTATTGAGTTGTAATGCTAACTTGAGCTCTATCCCGTCGTGAACCTCCACCAGCACAGCCATCCCGAGTGATTGTGCCAACGTCTCCAGCTCTTTCATTCGGCCAACCGCACCCTCCTCCCTATTTCCCTCATACAAACCATCCGGACCACAGAAGGCCGCCACGATCAGCAATATGCAGTCTGCCCCCATGGCCCGAGACTCGACCACCTGATACTCATCCAGCATGAAGTCTTTGCGCAGCACCGGTAGATCGCAGGCGGCCCGCGCCTCCTTAAGGTATTGCACGCGCCCCTGAAAGAACTGCTCATCGGTCAGTACCGATAGACAGGCAGCTCCGTTCCGTGCATAGCTCTTAGCAATACTGCCCGGTTCAAAGTTCTCACGCAAAAGACCCTTACTTGGGCTAGCCTTTTTTATCTCTGCAATGACCGCTGGTAATCCGGTAGCTATTTTCCTGCGGATTGCGCCGACGAAGTCCCGCGGTGGGGTCTCAGACTTGGCCTCAGCAAGTAACGCCGCAATCGGCTTATCCGCTCTCGCAGTTGCGATCTCTTGTCTCTTTACTGAGAGGATTTTTTCCAGGATGTCTGACATCTCGAGGGTCTTTATCTACAACAATTCTGATTGGACTTTTAAGGCTCGACAATACAGCTCTGTCTGAATGCGGGCTTGGATGACATTGTCTTGTGCGTTTAATGAACTGCTTGATGAGAAATCTCGACCAGTTGCCGGAGCTTCTCTTTAGCGGCACCACTCTCAACCGCTGCGCGGGCCCTTTCCACCCCCTCCTGCAATGTGCCCGCCACCCCTGACACATAAATTGCAGCACCCGCATTGAGTAGCACGATATCGAGCGCAGGCCCAGGCTGGTTATCAAGCACTGTCTGTAATACCGCTCGCGATTGCTCGCTACTCTCTACCTGTATCGTCTCGATGGCGCTGACCTTCATTCCGAAGTCTTCCGGTCTGATGGTGTATTCACTCACCTCTCCATTTTTCAGTTCTCCGATCCGAGTCTTCCCTGCAATGGTGATCTCATCGAGCCCATCCTCACCATGCACCACCATCACATGATGACTCCCCAATTGCTGCAACACCCTAGTAATGGTTCCGACTAAATCGGCATGGAATACGCCGGTCACTTGATTCTCCGCCCCTGCAGGATTCGTTAGTGGGCCCAGTATATTGAAGAGGGTCCTCACCACCAACTCGCGCCTCACCGGTGCAGCATACTTCATCGCACTGTGATAGTTAGGAGCGAACATGAATCCCACACCGATCTGGCTGATTCCTTGAGCCACCTGCTGCGGTGTTTGATTAAGATTGACACCGAGCGACTCAAGCACATCTGCACTACCCGATTTACTCGAAACTGATCTGCCGCCATGCTTAGCGACTCTTGCCCCTGCTGCTGCTGCAACAAAGGCCGCTGCTGTTGAGATGTTGAATGTGTGTGCCGAGTCTCCCCCGGTACCGCAGGTGTCAACTAAGTTCTGACGGTTCTCGACCTCTACCCTAGTTGCGAGTTCTCGCATCACCTCTGCTGCTGCGCTAATCTCGCCAATACTCTCTCTCTTGACTCTTAAACCAATCACGATGGCAGAGATCATGACCGGCGAGACCTCGCCCCTCATGATCTGCCTCATTAATGACACCATCTCATCATGCTGAATCTCACCTCGATCGATGATTCTGGCGAGTGCCTCATGCGGACTCACGAGTCGTGACCCCTCTGCTGCAATGAATGTGGAGTTTCTTTACTGCTTAAGAAATTCTCCAGTAGCTTGTGCCCATATTCGCTTAGAATCGACTCGGGATGGAACTGCACCCCCTCAACAGACAGTGTCTTGTGTCGTATCCCCATGATCTCTCCATCCTCGGTCCAAGCAGTGATTTCCAAGCAGTCGGGTAGACTCTCTCTCTCGATCACGAGTGAATGGTAACGTGTTGCGATGAATGGGCTTGGCAGTCCGTGAAAGACTCCCTTGTTATTGTGAAAGATTGGAGAGGTCTTGCCATGCATGAGCTGCCTGGCATGGACGATCTTTCCCCCAAATGCCTGTCCGATACTCTGATGACCTAGGCATACCCCAAGTATCGGCACCTTCCCGCTGTACCGATCGATCATTGGTACCGACACACCCGCCTCATTCGGTGTGCAAGGTCCAGGCGATATCACGATATGTTGAGGCTCAACACTCAGGACCTCGTCCGCCGAGATTGCGTCATTACGAAATACCATTACCTCCTCACCCAGTTCACCAAAGTACTGAACTAGGTTGTAGGTAAAAGAATCATAATTGTCGATCATCAACAGCATATTGAACCCAAGATGTGATTTAAGCGGTATTCGGGCCGTCTTATTTCTTTGGTCTGACTCGCCCTGATGTGCAGACTCTTGTCTTATATTCTATTGTACTGGCTAATGGCTATTATCCTTTGTCTGCATCGGCCGGACAAGGCTAAGCTGTAGCCTCATTCCGGATAATTTCATTGTTAAAGCCCTTAACTCCTTCCCCAACAAACCTCCCTGCCGCGATCCCATGTGGCCGTTCTTTACTGCATAAAAAACGCGGCTTCAACCGTGAGGTCGAAGCCGCGTTGGGTTTATTACGACCCTGTGAGTTTCTTAC
>JACDSH010000047.1 GCA_013450215.1 Nitrosospira sp. | reverse complement strand
AGATCTGTCTAATCCATTCCTAACAGTTACAGAAAACGGATTCGGCACATCATGGAAGGTTAGGTCTTGTGACTCTTTCGGTAATACTCCAGAAAGTTGGCAATGCGTCCTATCGCCTCGGTGAGGTCATCACTATTCGGCAGGAATACGACTCTTACATGGTCCGGGTATGGCCAATTGAAGCCGCTTCCCTGCACAAGCAGAACCCTCTCCTGAACAAGCAAGTCCAGCACGAACTGCTGATCATCCTCGATCGGGTACATCTTAGGATCAAGACGTGGAAACAAATACATCGCCGACTGAGGCTTAAAGCAGGTGACCCCCGGGATATCGGTGAGTAACTGCCAAGCCAGGTCGCGCTGCCTCATCAATCTCCCGGCCGGAAGTACCAAGTCATTAATACTCTGGTAGCCACCGAGTGCCGTCTGGATACCAAACTGTGCAGGCACGTTCGCACAGAGTCGCATCGATGCCAGCATCGTGAGACCTGCAATATAGTCCCGTGCGTGGTTCTTCCTGCCGGAGACTATCGCCCATCCAGAACGAAATCCGGCCGCACGGTAATTCTTCGATAGGCCGTTCAGAGTGACGAATAGAACATCATCCGCAAGTGATGCGATTGATGTGTGAGTAGCACCATCGTACAGAACCTTATCGTAAACCTCATCCGCATAAATGATGAGATTGTTCTGACGAGCGATCTCAATGATCTCTCGCAAGAGCTCATCCGGATAGAGTGCTCCGGTGGGGTTATTCGGGTTGATGATGACGATAGCACGGGTATTCGAAGTCACCTTCGATCTGATGTCATCCAGATCTGGCAGCCAGCCAGATTGCTCGTCGCAGATGTAGTGACATGCAGTACCCCCCGCCAGTACCACTGCCGCTGTCCACAGAGGGTAATCCGGTGCCGGGACGAGTACCTCGTCCCCACCATTCAGGAGCGCTTGCATGGCCATCACGATGAGCTCTGAGACGCCATTGCCGATGTAGATATCCTCCATCTGAACGTCGCGGATATGCTTCTCCTGGGAGTAATGCATGATCGCCTTACGTGCGGCGAATAGACCCTTCGAGTCACAGTATCCGGAGGCATCGGATAGGTTATGAATCATATCCTGAAGAATCTCTTCTGGCGCATCGAAACCGAATGACGCGGGGTTGCCGATATTGAGCTTGATGATGTGCTGACCATCATCCTCCATCTGCTTAGCACGGTCGAGTATCGGCCCTCGGATGTCGTAACAAACATTCGCAAGCTTGCTGGATTTGAGTATCGATTTCATGGTCTGAATGGGTATCCCGGATTGCAAAAAGCGCTGATTAAGAGGGAATTTTAATTACTGGCGCTGTTTACTGCTTTATCCTGAACCAAAAAAGATGTAATGTTACCCGACCCGTCAAACTGCCGCAAATGGAGACCCCTGTTGAAGCTTCATCTTTCCGGACCTTCCGAACAAAATATATTCACTGGATACGGTGCCGGATACATCATGGTTAACCAGATCCGGTATGAACGTAGCCTGATCGTCCTCCCGGACCAGATTGTCGAGGATTGGCTGGCCCACAGCTTCGAGCAGTTAGCTACAGAGCATTTCGAGTATTTGTGCTCACTACAACCCGAGATCGTACTACTCGGGACGGGAGCCACGCTACGATTCCCACACCCCTCGCTGACAGGGGTCCTGATCAACCAGAGGATCGGTGTAGAGGTGATGGATACCAGTGCCGCCTGCCGAACCTATAACATCCTAACTGCCGAGGGGAGAAGGGTCGCAGCGGCCCTAGTGATCTAGGGTCTGTTCAAGGTCCAGACTGGGGAACGACTACCCTAAAGCTCGTGACTCACCCGTTCCTTCCATCTTTCTACCCAACCAAGGAAGTCTTCTGCGGGCATCGGCTCGGAAATGAAGAATCCCTGAGCCAAGTCACATCCTGTCGCCTTCAGTAAATCCCAGTCACTCCGGTCCTCGACCCCCTCGGCCACGACCTCCATACCGAGCTGCCTGGCCAGTGACAGGCTGGTCTCGTACATCGCTCGCAATGTCTCATTGCTCGATGCATGGTGAACAAATCCCTGATCAATCTTGAGCTCATCAAACGGAATATCACGCAACTGAGCGAGTGAAGAGTGTCCTGTACCAAAATCATCAATCGAGAGGCGGAACCTTTTCAACCGCAGCCTCGTCAGAATTTCAAGGGGTGCCCTCGTATCCTTCATCAGACGACTCTCAGTCACTTCCAACACAACCCTCTGAGGCGGGACGCCAGAGATCGTCGTGAGGTCAGATACAAAGTCTACAAAGTCTAACGATGCCAGATTATCCATCGAGATATTGACTGCCACACGCAGAATCAGTCCGGCCTGCTGCCACTCCTTAGCCTGGTTCAATGCCTGGGTTAACACCATACGAGTCAGATCATTGATCAGGCCGCTCGTCTCAGCTACGCTGATGAAAAGATCAGGGAGAACGAGCCCATCTTCAGGGTGTTGCCAACGGACTAGGGTCTCAATCCCTAACACCTCACCACTTGCGACCGACACCTTGGGCTGATAATAATTGACCAGCTGGGCACTATCCATGGCCACTCTCAGCTCATCGCCCGTATAAACTTTCTTAACGATTGGAGGATTAACTTGGATCGGCGGGGTCCACCTCTCCATCAGTTCCAATAGCACGTCGGGCTTGACTGGCTTATGCAGATGGCCGAGTACTTGAATCTTATGTGCCTGCACCAACTTCTCGGCAGTCTGAAGCATGCGTTCATCCTCGCCACTAATCAGTATCAAGCTACCGGTATAGTTAATCTCAACTAAGTGTCGTACAAATTCGATCCCATCCATCCCAGGCATATTGAGGTCCAGCAGGATGAGGTTTGGGTGGATCCCCGGGCCCTTTATCTGATCGAGGGCCGTTAGCCCGTTATCACAGAGCGTGACCGAGTTGAAGCCCATGCTGGCCAGCATATGAGACAGCAGCTTGAGCATGAATGGCTCATCATCCAGCGCTAGAATCCTGACCGCGGATTTCTGAAGCATGTCATCCTTCCTTTAATTCACACCGGGTAATAAAACAATTGATAGAGGTATGCCACTCAAGTCTAGAAGAGGCTCTCGGATGGATCATCCCCGATTGTAATCTCATCCCAAGAATGCGCAATATAAACAATACCGTCACGAACCAGGGGTACTACTAGCCTGCAGAAATACAAAGACCTCTATGATTTCACATGAATATTCGGCGCAGTCTTAAAGAACTATTGAGAAACACAAACGCGTATTAGTCCATCAAAGTAAGAACTTGTATTGTTTAAAACTTACCGTACCTTGATAGGGCACAGCAGAGATAAATACAATTAGAAAGGGGTTAAGATTTACTGCAGACAGAAAATCTAAGAGTTAGCCCACTGCCCGGGGAGGGCGGTGGGGGTTCTGTTTAGAGGG
>JACDSH010000048.1 GCA_013450215.1 Nitrosospira sp. | reverse complement strand
GAAACTGGTAGCATGAACCCCGCCTCTTGGAAGACGAAAAACCGGGGGAACCTCAAATCGGCGCGCCAAGATGCAAAAACCTTTTCGGTACTGTTACCTTATATCCACAAATTGCACAGCAGGCCTTCGGCGGTTTACTGACAGAATTTCTGTGATGAATTGCATTTAATTTTCCGTGAGGATAAGGTGGCAATTCAGCTAATATCTGCTCGAGGCGTACTTTAAGAACAGGCCCTGCTGACGCACCGCGCATCGGGCCTTTCATTCCAAGGGCAAGAGCAATCTTCTTGAACTCCTTGCCATGTTTATGCTCACAATTATCTACCGCATGGATTAATTCATGCGCGAGGGTATCGATCGTGTCATATGCATTGAGCGACGGCGCAACAAAGATGTGGTTGAGATTGTCATCAGCCCGACTGCGGGGCCAACATTGCCCAATGGCGCTACTCCGCAATCCCCCACTAGCAAATCCGATAGATACTTGAACCTCGGGTACTTCGTAACCTAGGGGTTTGAATAGATCGTTAGCTAACCGTATGGCTGCCTGTTGTAGCCAAACCTCTCGGGTAAGTGAAGGGGGTGATATTTCAATCGTGAGATCGCCTGATGATTGGATCTTATCTGCTGTACTCATTCTTCCCTCCAGGAAACATAAAGGCACAATTTATATGTTTAAAAGCTCACGAAGTGAGCCACATAGAATTATTTTTCAAGTAATGGGTATTGGTTACTGAAGATCTGTGACCAATATCACATAATTATTTTTTCTTTGATCGAAGATGGCTCATCTGGTGAGCTTCTCTCTCTAAATAATGAGTCACTCGTATTTAGGCATCTGTCTGAAATATTGATGCAAGTCTGGATAGATCTTGAATCGCGGCAGGGGGTACTTTGCTGCCGGATGTATTTAACATAATTCGTTGCTTTCTAATTCGACATATTGTTTGTGGTAGGGTTTAGCAACCTATAGGAGAACACGATGCCCGCAAAAACCAGGATGAAGAAGATCGCTGAATCCTTCAGCCGCAAAGTCACCACTGAATCGGATGTCCTTAATGCGCCCAAGGCTCATCGTGGAATAAAAGCTGAAGATCTAGATAAGGAAACCCCGGAAATGCTTGAACGTCGGCGCATCGCGCTCAAGCGAGCAAGAGACTTCATTTAGAAGCATATAAATAATTCAAGGAGAACTGATATGAAAACCTTCCTCGTTGCTATTACATTATTTCTGTCTGGTACCGCACATGCTCAGCAGTCGATGAATTATGAGAATAGTCCGTTGAATTATCAGAACAGCGAGCTTAATTACAACAACAGTAGTCAGAACTATAACAACAGTCCTCAAAACTTTAACAACAGCAGTTCAAATTACAATGCACCTAATGCAACCTATGACAGTCGAGGAAATCGCACTGGCTATGAGGTACGTTCCCCTGAAGGCGTCGTAAATAGATTTGATGATAATGGGAACCGTACTGGTTATAGCAGGGGGAGATGATGGATCATAAATTGATGTTTTCTTTTTCACCTTGGATCATTGCTGCTTGTTTATACTATTTATTGGCGTCTCCTTGTTGAAGGATCGCCATATTTGAAACAGGTAAGATTTAATGGCTCTGGTTTGGCTTCAAATGCCGCCAGATATATTCAGGAGACTTTGTATATGCGGTTTATTCCACGATCGGTACTTACCCTATGCCTTCTCATTGGCATCCATAACCTTCATGCCAAGTCTGAG
This sequence comes from Nitrosospira sp., assembly GCA_013450215.1. GTDB lineage: Bacteria > Pseudomonadota > Gammaproteobacteria > Burkholderiales > Nitrosomonadaceae > VFJL01. The sequence continues at coordinate 1,852 of JACDSH010000048.1, read as the reverse complement.
GGTTATGAAGCAGATATCTCTGCTGAGCGCGTAATCTATACGGTCAAAGTCAATGCTGATGGCAGTGATATTGAGACCAAAGAGGTCACCTATTTAGCAAGAACACAGATTGCTGTCGAATCTATATCCCAAGCAGACATCAGCTATACCAGCAGTACCCAAAAGGTTAAGGTGCTTGAAGCGTACACCATTACTCCCGAAGGGAAGAAGATACCAGTAGCCAAGAATGCGATTCGTACAGTGGAGGATGATAACTCTGGCGGCGCAGCCGAATTCTCCGATACAAAGCACCGCATTATTATCTTCCCCAATGTCAAAGTGGGTTCAAGGATCTATTACAAGGTTAGGACAACAACTCATGCTCCCTTATTTCAGCGATATACGGCGGGATTCAGTTTCTCACCTAGCCATGACTATGGTCACTTTGAATTAAATCTAACCCATCCTGCCAAGATGTTTATTCAGGCGGAGAGTAGTGGGGTGCAGGGTGGCAGAGTTGAGGATGGACCGAATAAGGAAGTACGCTACCGATATACTTATCAGAATAAGAATAAGATTCATCCAACACCCCCTCTATCAGTCGCGTATGAGGACTTCTCCCCTTATATCCGTTTATCAAGTTATCAAAGCCATATTGAATTTGCACGGATCTATGAAGAAAAAACCAAGGCTATGGCTGCTGTTACTCCAGCGGTACAGAAACTAGCGGATCAGATTACTGTGGGAATAACAGATCCAAAGGATCAAGCTAAAGCTCTGTACAACTGGGTGAGCCGGGAGATCAGATATGTGGCGATCTACCTAAAGGATGGAGGCTTTGTCCCACACTTCGCTGATAGCATTATTCGTAACCGCTATGGTGACTGCAAGGATAACAATACCCTGCTGATTGCACTCCTTGCTGCGAAGGGGATCGAGGCCAGTTCCGCCCTTATTAATGCAAGCGATTCTTACACCCTACCCAATCTTGTCACATTCGGCACGTTCGACCATATGATCACCTATCTGCCTCAATGGGATTTGTACGTGGATGCGACACAGGAATTTGCTCCATTCGGCGTACTCACCTTCGATGAATTAGATAAACCCACCCTACTCACTGCACTTGGTAAGGTTGGTCATACCCCAAAGCCAAGTGCTGACAAGAATAAAGTAATTACAAAAATCGTAATGAAGATCGAGTCAGATGGCGAAATAAAAGGGGTGTCACATACAAACTACTTTGGGACGGCTGATCTGTCAGCGCGAGCTAATTATGAGGGCACTGGAACGATCCATGAAGAAAAGATGGTTCGTGATCATTTAGCAAAATTTCGGCACACCGGTGCTGGAAAACTCATGCCAAGTGATCCATATGACTTAAACCATCCGTTTGAAGTGAAGACTGAATTTACGCTGGGTGCTATTGCTAATGTACCCGGTCACGGCGCGATTGGCATACCAGTAGGCCTGTCTCCAGGAGAGCTCTATAAATTAGCAAATAGAAGGTCTGCTGAGGATTACACTCCCCCATATATTTGCGGCTCTCGCACAATTGAAGAGCGTTATTCCATAGAATTCACACCGAACGTTAAAGTCACAAGAGTTCCTCCAGATGTGACTTATAAACAAGGTGACATTCACTACCAATCTAGCTATGTTCAGAATGGTAACAAGGTGGAGGTCAAGAGAGCGCTATATACACAGCGTCCAAGTGCGGTGTGTCAGGCAGAAGAGCTTGAGCAGTTAAAGGAATTCTTCCCAATATTCCTGAGTGATATGCGAAGCCAGATTTTCTATGAGTAAGAATTACAAAGCTCATAAGAGCAACTTAAACAACCGATGACCAGACAAGCCTTAGAAATACTGAATT
>JACDSH010000016.1 GCA_013450215.1 Nitrosospira sp. | reverse complement strand
TCGCGAGTGATATGAAGATGCTGGGTAGTAAACCCGGCAGCGGTGGTTTTGAGGTGGCGGAGAGGGAAGAGGGTTCTTCGGCCAGTACATCAGCTAAACCGGTTTCTGCCAAAAGTGGCAATGGGTTTGAAGACATGGACGATGATATTCCCTTCTAGCGGGTTCTTGTAGTCGTCATGTAAGCATAAACCCAGTAGATATTCCTGACGTCGTATACCGATCAGGGATAGGGGGTGGCGCTAAAAACTTTGTTGCTGAACCAAGAGCATTGTTTCAGCAGAACTTGCGGCTTCGCCAGTGACCTCAATGTCACCGACAGTCTCGAGCATCAACCTTATGCCATTACGCACAATCGTGTGATCATCAACCAGCAAGACCTTAATTTTTTTAAACTCATTCAGCGGATCCTAAAAATTAAATATAGCCGATGCGCGCACCGCTATAGGTGAGCCTGGCGTCATGTTATTGTTGTTATGGACGGCTGCAATGTATTTAGTGTCGAGCAGATTCTCGATATTCACCTGGAAACGCAGACGCTTGTCGATTCTGGCAAATATTGCCGCATCCACTCGGGTGAAGCCTTGTGCCCTGACCGTATTGTCCAGCGCGGCAAACATGTCGCTGCGATGGATCACGCCAAATGCCGCACCCCACATCGGCGTAAAATCATAGCGGTTCCACATCGAGAACGTGTGCCTGGGCAGCTCCGCCAAAGTTGCACCATTTCTGGCGGTAGTGGTGCTCTGCGTGCTGAGTAGCTCGCCATCCTGAAATGCGTATCCGCCCATGACACGCCACGCTGAGGTGATCTGACCACTTATACCCGCTTCAACACCTTTAACAACCTGGCCCTTGGTTAAAAAGGTCAATGCCGAATTATTTGGATCGACACTGATCACATTGGTACGGTCTATCTGGTACACCGCAGTAGTAAAGGCCAAATTTGGAAGGATATCCCATTTGACGCCTGCTTCTACATTCGTAAATTTTTCCGGAGAAAGCGCCGCAGTAGTGACTGTCAGTCCAGTGAGCTGTTCGGCCGCACGTGGTGCAAAAGCCTTACTATAGCTCGTATAAATAGAAATCTGCTCGATCGGTTTGTAAATGAGCCCTAAGCGCGGCGAAAGTAGGCCATCATCGGTTTTTAGGTTGGTGCTAGTATTTCTTTTAAGGAAATCTACTTGGAACTGGTCATAGCGCACACCGACAATTGCATGCAGTTGCGGTAATAATACGATCTGATCCTGCACGTAGACTGAAGTAATTTTTGTGACGCTATGATTATCTGCATCCGAAGTCCTGGTCGCAAAGGTGATGGGATCCGCAGTGATCGGATTGCTCAGGGGAACAGCTAGCGAGGTCGAGCCACTACTGAAAGTACCATTGCGACGGATGTTATCTGTTACCTGACGCCCCACTTCCACACCCACTGCTAGCGTATGTTGGATTGGCCCCGTGTTTAGGCTATAGGAAAAATCTGTCTGGTTAAAGAAGTTGTCTCTGGTAGACGAATCATTATAGGCAGAAAGATTTAGATTGCCCGCACTATTGACAGCAGAATTGGCGAATACGTTCTGGTAAAACTTGTCGTACATAGCATAGTTGGTTCGGTTCCTAAAAGTGAATCCGGAATCAAATTTGTGCTCAATCAGAGAATTGAATGACGTGACCGTAACATCTGACTTGCTGCGACGGGGGTCGCCAAAGAATGTCGACGAGTGGGTGTTGACAGGCGCTCCATTTAAGGATGGAATCCCACGATCTGAGGTGCGATGATCCTGGAAATGTTCCATGCCAAGAATAATGTTAGTACTGTGGCTGGGTTTGAGTGTGACAGTTGGGTTGATGCCAAAACGCTCCAGATTTACGCCGTTACGATAGCTACCAGAATTCTCGTACATGGAATTAAAGCGTACAGCAGCTACATCATTAATGGCATGACCAACGTCAACTGTCCCTCGTTTCTTGTCGAAAGATCCTCCCTCGAACGAGAATTCGCGGATCGGATCCCAGCCGGCCTGCTTGGTTACCCGGTTGATCACGCCACCCGAGCCGCCGCGACCAAAAATCATTCCGTTAGCCCCTTTCAATACTTCGACTCGTTCGATGTTGTAGAGGTCGCGAAAATATTGAACGTCATCGCGCACGCCATCAGTGAAAAAATCTCCGGTCGAGCGATTGCCGCGAAAGACAAGTGCATCGCGATTTCCTTCACCTTGTGATACACCCACGCCTGGCACATAGCGCGCCACATCAGCCATGCTTTGCATCGATTGGTCCCTGATTAATTCTCGCGTCACTACCGTTATGGATTGAGGTATATCACGCAACAGGGTGTTCGTTTTAGTAGCAGTGGTGCTATATGCTGCAGCATAGCCACCCATGGCGCTTGACATCACCTTGACCACTGGGAGTACGGTTAAAGGGATAGCTGAGTCAAGGCCGGAGGTGGGCGTTGATGTCCGCTTTACGGTAAAACCATCAGCTTGCGGTATCATTTCCAGATTACTGCCAACCAGCAAATGCTTTAATCCATCTTGAATAGTGAAATTTCCGTTTAATCCCTGTGTCATCAATCCTTTTACTTCGATATTACTAAAGGAAATTTTGATGCCAGTTTGCTTAGCAAAACGATTGAGTGCATCTTCCAGCGAGTCTGCAGAAATACTGAATGCCTGTAGGGTGTTGCCGACAGCGATGGTTGTCGTTGCATAGGCGCTATGGGATAAAAGCATCGTGACTACTCCGAAGCAGATCAGCGCACCGTGCAATGCGATTGCGAGTCGAGCTTTGCAGTGGTTGCGTCGAGCTTGGACAGTGGCATGCTTTTGTGCCGATTTAGCGACTGTGGTGGCTGATGCAGCCAGCACTTCCACTCCTTTGCGGAAGGTGGGCAGATCGGAACGCTTCAGTAATGCACATGGCTTGCCGGAATGTTTGCAGTATTGTATTGCGGCGAAATAGGCTGCGTGATTTACGCAGTCGATCGGACAGAGCAGTGCGTCGGCGCAGGCAAGCAGAGCGAGTAGACAATTCGATTCGTGCTGTTGGTCACCGCGATAAATCAGCAACTTGCCACCCGCAGTTTCCACCACGCGGCGATATTCCGTGTAGAGAGCGGCAAGTCCACCCACGCACAGCACACAACGTCCCTCGAGGTCAGGCGTGATACGGGTACCGCCACTATCCAGATGGGGTTTTTTTGGCAGCAGCTCGCCGGCGCGAATTGTGTCTACGAGCGGAAAATAAATGGCGATACCTGAAGTGATCGTTTCTTGCTGCTTCATGGCCCATGCTTCCTGGCAAGTCAAATAGAAAATTGGCTGGCTACCGGGAAGGCGCTGGCTGGTGCTACGGATTACTTATTTGATGATGCGAGTTTTTGTTGTGGGAGAGTTATACCTCTCCGACAAACTGCTCATAAACTAATACGAATGATATTGATTATTATTATTATTGTCAAATTAAATTGTGCGAATTCGTAGCGATTCATAGGAGTGTTGCGGATGGAGGTTACGGCAGTACGCGCCAGCGCGCGGACATCCCCGCAAGCATGTGGTCGTTGACATGGCAATGCAGCAGCCAGTCGCCGGGTGAGCGCGGCACCATATCAACCGAGATCATGCTGGCGGGCAGCACTTCGATCACGTCTGTGCGGC
>JACDSH010000007.1 GCA_013450215.1 Nitrosospira sp. | reverse complement strand
AACCAGCAGCAAGCGCCCCCGCGCCAAAGCATAGTGGGCATCAGCATATGCATCACTAAGTAATAAAAAATCGAGACTAATAGTTGTTCAATGCGGCCTCTCTACCGCGTTGAACATTTATTCCCATCAATATTAGCAGTCCGATAATAAAGTATACGCCGGTCACAAGCATTGCGAGTCGATGGTCTCCTTTCGTTATCCAGCTGATTAGACCATAGGTAATGGGGCCAAGGATGGACGAAAGCTTAACCGCAAGCCCCCACAAACCGAAAAATTCAGCTCTATGCGAGGCTGGACTAAGGAAACCAACCAAGGCTCGGCTCGATGATTGTGAAGCTCCAAGACAAAGACCCGCGAGGTTGGCTGAGATCCAAAACATAGTGGGTCCTTCAGCAGCCCAAGCCAGTAAGATCACTAGAATCCACCCAATCAGTGTCACGGAAATGGTCGCAACATGACCGACTTTATCCTGAACGCTCCCAAAGATAAAGGCACCAAAAGAAGCGGTGATATTAACAATCAGAACTAAAAAAATCGTATCAGCAGCTCCAAACCCCATTACCTGTTGAGCATATATAGCAGCCAGTATAATAATTGTCTGGGCTCCTGCCTGGTAAAAAGTAAGGCAAATGAGGAATTGTCTTAGATCAAGATAGGGCCAGGACTGACTGAATAGTTCCTTTAAACGTGTAATCGACTGAGCTAATACCGGATCTGCGATTGGAAGAAAATGTGGCCGCTCCCGCAGATAAAGAAATGTAGGAACGCTGGAAGCAGCAAATAGAAGTGCCGTGATCAGCATGGTGATAGGCACAAACTGCGCTGCCTGAAGACCTTGATCCTGGGCCCAGTTTACATAAATAAGTGAACAGCCAAGGCTGAAAAGTCCGCCAATATAACCCAGGGACCAGCCCCATCCAGAGACCCTTCCAAGTGCTTCTCCTCGCGCCAGATCCGGCAAAAAGGCAGCGATCAAGTTCTCACCGCTTCCAAAAAAGAAATTGGCTAAAATAATGAGCAAGATTGCTAACCACAAGTCACCAGGGCCGACGGTTGAGAGGAGAGCAGTGAATCCAACACATCCAACCGTGGTTATAAGCAGAAGACGTTTCTTCGCTGAATGAGCGTCAGCATATGCGCCCAGAAGAGGTGCGGTCAGAATAATAAGGAGGTAAGAGACAGATAAGGCAGAGGCCCAAGCAAGAGTTGCCCATTCCTGATTTGCAGCGACAACTGAAACAAAATACGCATTAAATATTGCAGTGATAACGACAGTAGTGAAACCAGAATTAGCAAAATCAAACATCGCCCATGCCCAAACCTCCCTTCTATGTACTCCATCTGCAAGGTACGAGGGGCGTGCTTTGAGACTCATGAATGAAGGCTAGGCAAGCCAAAAATAATACGATTTAAAATTGGAAATGCAAAGCCAACGGAAACAAAAAAGAATAGAGAGATAGCTTTTGGGTAAGAAAAAATTGAAATCAACTGAGCTTATATGCGATAAAAACAGGAGTACTCAGGGTCAATGGAAGGGACTATAAGTTACCGCAACTGTAAATCAGAGCTATAAGAAGTCTCTGTACAGAAATCATTCCAAATATAAACAGGAGTGACGAGTGGTTTGGTAGGAACAATGAAAGTAGCCACATCAAAAACGCCATTTAGAGTGCGACCAACCATCTGCATCATGCCCATTAAAATCCCAGCTGTTGCGCCATAAGCAGGACCCTGACTCTGACTAGTTATAAAGATAGTTTTAGGAATTTCCACGACACCGAAGGTCACGTTAGCAACGCCATTAGTAAGTTTGCCAAGCACATTAGCGGGGTAGCTGTCCGCGAGCGCTGACTGAGAGGTGAATATGAGAAGCATGGACAAAGCAACAGCAAAGATGGGCAGCCGTTTCAAAGGAGATCCTCCAAGGGTAACCAGGTTAACTGACAGAATGACATGAGAGTAACAGAACCTGCGGGTTCAGTAAGGGCAGCATTAAAAAAAGTTTTAACAGAAAACGATTATAAGAACTGATGCTAGTTGTCCTATTTAAGTTGATATAGAATATTACGCTACCGTGAAGTAAATAGGCAGATTTGTCGGATTCGCGGTAGTAAGTGTCTTCGATAGTAATCTAAATTCAAATTGTCTTTTAATTCATTTTTAAGGGGATACAGATGAAAAAGGTAATTAAATCACTGCTGGTATTAGCCGCCCTGACATTCATAGCACCAGTAGCTCATGCGGGGCACACGGGGAATTATGCGACAGATACAGCCAATAAGCTTGCACACGGAGTTGCAAACATCGCCACAGGATGGGCTGAGGTTCCTAAGAACATTATGATTGTCGGGCAAAAAGATGGAATTGTAGCTGGTGCGACTGTTGGTGTATTTACTGGCATGATGCAGGCGTTAGGTCGCACAGCATACGGAATAATGGATACAGCAACCTTCCTAATTCCAACCGCCTCTTCAGTTAAGCCTGGCTACATCTGGGATGACATCAATAAAGAGACAAGCTACGGTAAATAATTAAAAAGTTGCGAACGTAACAAAAGAGCGGGCCCCGTATATCCTATGGGGCCCGCCTAACTTTAAAAGAGCCCCGCCCACTCGCCAGCAGTGGAGCAGCAACCCGGAATCGAAGTGACTCCTGTCGAAGAAAGGGACCGCTTTGCATCACATCAAGTAAATGCATACTCAAGAATAGGAATTAGTTTGGTTGAACATGAGAGCATCAGCCGTTTGATTATGTCATCGTCAACTTGAGATGCGGCTTGTTAGCAACAGGCCGAAATGGTTCTTTATTGGGATATCATCATGCATGATCATAATAATCGCTGTTGTTATCGGTGTCGGCGAAGTGATGACAGGACCAGCGTCAACTGCTGTCGAGTCGCTCTCTTCAGACTTCCCTGTTGAATCGATTCAGATCCCACTTAATAATGACTCTCGAGTCAATGGCTGGCTAGCGAGGGGGCGGCACGGTGGCGGTGTTGTCCTACTAGTTCATTCAATTCGCAGCAACCGACTAGAGATGCTGAGTCGGGGCCGGTTTCTAAACAAGCAAGGTTATGGTGTGCTCTTGATCGATCTACAAGCCCATGGGGAGACACCAGGTAGCCGAATCACCTTCGGACATAGAGAGTCTGATGATGTCGCGGCGGCTATTATCTTTTTACACAAGACTTTTCCATCAGAAAGGATTGGCGCTATCGGGGTCTCACTGGGGGCGGCTGCTATTGTGCTTTCAAAATATTCACCTAGGCTGGATGCTGTGGTGATTGAGTCATTGCACCCGACCATAGAAGAGGCTGTTGAGAACCGGCTCAGACTTCACTTGGGCGAGTACGGGACAGCGCTACTGCCAGTAGTGATGGCGCAACTAGCTTTTTATCTGGACATTTCCCTGAATGAACTAGATCCAATCACCCGGATCAAGGACCTCAATGCGCCATTACTACTGATTGCTGGCAGCGCTGACCAACATACTAAGGTAGCGGAGACAGAACGACTATTTGCAGCTGCTAAGCAGCCGAAGGAGATTTGGATTGTGCCCGGGGCAGGGCATTTTAATATGCATTCTTATGCCGGCAGAGAGTATGAGGACCGTGTAATTGATTTTCTAGACCATTATCTTCGAGGAGAAGATTAAGACGTAAATAAAGAACAGCTACACCGCTATAAGTCTTACAGATAATGGTGCTGTTGAGAGGAATCGAACCTCTGACCTACTGATTACGAATCAGTTGCTCTACCAACTGAGCTACAACAGC
>JACDSH010000044.1 GCA_013450215.1 Nitrosospira sp. | reverse complement strand
TTGACAGGTAAAGTCTAAGGGGGTAGTCTGCGCGGGTCGTATGGAATGGGCCATACAGGTAGAGGGGAACTGATCAACCGGTTCGGCAGTCGAAGAGCTTGTTGTGATTACCTAAGTGGCTCAAGAAACACATAATAACTACGGAACAACAGAGGAGAGAAGACATGGTTGGCAAGCTTTGGCTTAAGTTGATTTTGCTGGTCGGCGGCACAATGCTGGCAGCGTCATCGTACGCGAATTTCCCCAGCGTCCCCAAGGAGACCTACAAAGCGCTGAGTCTGGAGCAGTCGGCCACACCCAAGCAATTATATGAGGCACTGAACAAACGTTACAAAGATCCAGCGCAAGGCGCCGGACGCGGCACCTTGGCCCAGTACTGGGAACCGATCCCATTTAGCATGTACATGGACCCAGCCTCATTCTACAAACCCCCAACCTCGATGAAGGAAGTGGCCTCACGCCAAGAGTGCGTGAAATGCCATACTGATGAGTCCCCAGTCTGGGTTTATGCTTGGAAGAAGAGTAGCCATGCCAATCTAGACAAGATCCGCTCACTCAAGCCTTCCGACCCAACCTTCTACAAGAAGGCAAAGCTAGAAGCCGTTGAGAACAACCTCCGCTCGATGGGTCGCCTGGGTTCAGGTGAGAAGCTCAAAGAAGTCGGCTGTATTGACTGCCACGTAGATATCAACACCAAGAAGAAGGCTGACCATAGCGTCGATCTGCGCATGCCAACCGCCGACGTCTGCGGTGTATGCCATCTTCAAGAGTTTGCTGAGCGCGAATCTGAACGCGACACCATGACCTGGCCATTCAAGACCGGCTGGCCTGATGGACGTCCTTCACATGCGCTGGACTGGAAGGCAAACGTTGAAGTTGCCGTCTTTGCTGCCATGCCACAACGTGAAATCGCTGAAGGTTGCAGCCAGTGCCATACCAATCAGAACAAGTGCGATGGTTGCCATACACGCCACGAATTCTCAGCTGCTGAGTCACGTAAGCCTGAGGCTTGCGCTACCTGCCATAGCGGGGTTGATCATAACAACTGGGAAGCCTACTCCATGTCTAAGCATGGCAAGGTTGTGTCAATGAATGGCAGCAGGTGGAACTGGGATGTTCAGCTCGCAGATGCCTACACTAAGGGTGGTCAGACTGCCCCGACATGCGCTGGTTGCCACATGGAATATGAAGGCAAGTTCAGCCATAACGTGGTCCGCAAGATCCGTTGGGCGAACTACCCAGCAGTCCCTGGCATTGCAGAGAACATCACGAGTGAGTGGGCAGAAGGACGTCTGGATTCATGGGTTAAGACCTGTACCCAGTGCCATGCTGAACGCTTCACCCGTTCCTACCTAGAGTTCATGGACAAGGGCACGCTGCATCTGCTGGCCAAGTACCAAGAGTCCCATGAGGTAGTTGAGAAGCTCTACAAAGAAGGCTTGCTGACCGGTCAGAAGACCAACCGTCCAGCACCTTTAGCACCGGACAAGGAAATGTTCGCAGGCTTCACCCAGTTATATTGGTCAAAGGATAACAACCCAGCTGCCATCGAATTGAAGGTACTGGAGATGGGTGAGAACGATCTGCCGAAAGGCCATGTCGGACTGGCTCACGTTAATCCAGGTGGTTACACATACACCGAAGGCTGGGGACCAATGAACCGGGCCTATGTCGAGATCATGGATGAGAGCACCAAGATCCGTGAGATGGTTGCACTGCAAAAACGTGTTGATCGTTTAGATGGTCGTCGTACCAGCTTGCTGGATATCGACAGCACCAGCGACAAGATCTCCATCGGTGGTCTGGGTGGTGGCATGCTGCTAGCGGGTACCATCGCGCTGGCTGGATGGCGCCGTCGCCGCGATAAAAGCGGAAGTTGACCTCTGAATCATCCCGGAGCGCCGAAGTGATGGTGCGTCCGGGAAACAAGCTCCTCCCGGCACTGGGGATTCTCCTGGTTACGGGAGGTTTTCTTTTGCTCGCTTGGTTTGCCTACTTGTGGTTCAACCCCAAACCCTCACCCTACCAGTACCAACTGGTGACCGAGGGGGGCGTTGATAAGTTTACAAACATGCGGCTCGATGCCTGGCCGGATCTCAATATCCGTAAGTACGAGGTCAAGGTCCCGGAAGTAGATAACCCGATTGCGATCGTCCATACCGCGAACCGCGGTACCGGTGCACCGGTTCTAATGACCTGGGAGGGTCGCATCAGTGAGCCGATACTCGCCCTTGACGGCAAGCTCTCTGAACTCACTACCATTGCAGGGGCCATTGCTAAGTATGCCCCCAAGGATGCACTGATCTTATCCTGGTGGGATACCTCACGTCAGTTAAAGCTCTTGATTGGATCTGACACCCTATTTAGCAACCGTGTCGGTGAGCCACTCATCATTCCACCTCAATGGAATGAGCGTCGCGATGCCATCATCAAGTATGAAGATAAGTTCTGGGGCGCACCCGCTTCTGCCGATGAGCGTCAGAAGTTCCAACGCTTTGCCGATGCCATGGTTGCCGAACCGGATGCAGGTGCTAAGATCCTGCGTGAGCTCGCAGGGCCGCGCGAGGCCTTTCTGGTAGTACATGTAACTGATCTCTATAAGCTTGGCCTCATGCGCCCCGCTCACTTTGATATGGCCTATAAGGTGTTCCCGATGGGGGGCAATATGCATGGTCTGATTGGCTATCTCAAGAGCTGGATGCAAGACAACAAGTATGAGACCTATGCATTACAATCCATTTCAGATAGTGAGGTACGTGCCTACTTCCTAAGGGATGCTAAGAGTACCAATACCTTAATGGCGCAGACACTGCCCTTTACCAATACCCAACCATTAGATATCTCGGCATTGGACTTGGTTTACCAGCATGGTGGTTATTGGCTGTACCGGGTTCCGATAGCGGCAGCCGCGACGAATTGATTGAGTCGTTGTATACTGCGGTATCAGTGGTACTAGAAAGAGTGATAGTACTGGTTCTACCAGTTTGTACAAAGCAGCGATAAAGTGCACCCGTTAAGGGTAGGTTCAGCCGATATATAACAACGAATATGAAGGAGAAATCATGCGTCAATCAATGACACTCGCACTGGCGGGAGCTGCGATGCTGGCAGTTCTTTCGGGCAGCGTGCTGGCCGATAAGTATGAAGGCCGTAAGAAATGTAGCTCGTGCCATAAGAGTCAGGGCGAGTCATGGGACACAACTGCCCATGCTAAGGCGATGGAGTCATTGAAGCCCAAGGTCAAGGCTGCGGCAAAGACCAAGGCGAAGCTGGACCCCAATAAAGATTACACCAAGGACAAAGAATGCGTTGGTTGTCACGTCGATGGCTTTAACCGTGAAGGCGGATACACCATTGCTGAGCCGAACAAGTTCCTAACCGGTGTTGGCTGTGAGTCCTGCCATGGACCTGGTTCTAAGTACCGTGGGATGCACCGTAAGGCAGGAGCGGACTTTGAGAAATCCAAGAAGACCTCGCCCCGTAAAGCATTGGCTGATGCAGGTCAGGACTTTGATTTTGAAGAGGGCTGCAATGCATGCCACTTGAATTACGAGGGCTCGGGTTGGAAGGGTAATAAGAAGCCATATACACCATTCACACCGCAGGTCGATAAGAAGTACACCTTTGACTTCAAGAAGTATGTCCGCGACAGCAAGGCGATGCATGAGCATTACAAGCTAGATGGTACCTACACGGGTGAGCCTAAGTTTATGTACCACGATGAATTCCAGGCAACCGCTAAGGTTGGCGTTAAAGGATCGGACGACTAATGGGTACACGTGGGGGTAAAGCAGGCGGTACGCTCTTAATTGGAGCGTTTCTAGGGGTAGTGAT
>JACDSH010000057.1 GCA_013450215.1 Nitrosospira sp. | reverse complement strand
TCAACCAAGTGCATGGGTTTTAGAGTTTTTTATGGTGCCAGAAGAAAACCCGAATAGTAATTCATAGCTGTCCATCTCAGTCCATAAAGACCTCGCTACAAGCCTTTATTCAAGCCTCTTTCCGAAATCATCGTCTTTTTGCATCCAAGGAAATCCAATACAAGCCAAAGTTTTATGGTATAGTTTTAGGTATAGAAATTATGGTGTGACCCGAACCTATGCCAAGGCTTGCAACAGGACTTACAGTTAAGCAGATCAATGTGGCGAAGCCTAAAACGACCTTGTCTGATGGTCGGGGTTTGTCTCTTATGGTCGATGCCAACGGTAACAAGCGTTGGGTGTTCCGATATACAAGGCCGGATGGTCGGCGTAACTGGTTAGGTTTGGGGTCATACCCTGATACCTCACTTTTGATGGCACGCTCCGTGGCACAGGAAGCAAGAGAGCGGTTATCCAATGGTGAAGACCCGGCAGATATAAAAAAGGATTCCAAGCGTGCTGAAAAGGCTGCTGTGCGTGGCACATTCAAGGCAATAGCAGAAGAATGGTACGCACACAAAGCAAAAAGCTGGGCAAGTGAAACCGCCCGCAAAGCGCGTGAGTCGCTTGATGACGATCTTTTCCCCAAATTGGGAACAAAGCCAATTGCTGAGATTACCTCTGCTGATATTAAACCTGTCATTCTCCTTGTTCACGAGCGCGCACCGCGACTAGCGGTAAAGGCGCGCCAGTATTGCAACCAGATAATCGAGTATGCCATTCAGGAAGGATTACGCGAGGATGGGCGGCTGCTGTCGTTGCGAGGGGCTTTGCCCAAGGCTCCCAAAGGTCACTATGCTGCTGTCACCAAGGCGAATGACCTTCCTGCGCTGATCGGAGCCATCAATGCCATCAGCTCACCACAATCGCGTGCGGCAATTCTGTGCTGCCTTTATACCGCCTTGCGCCCCGGTGTAGTGGTGGGGGCACGCTGGGATGAATTCGATCTCAATGCAATGGAGTGGCACATACCCGCTCCGCGCATGAAAATGGGTAACGACCATATCACGCCGATCCCTTCACAAATGCTACCACTGCTGGAGAGGCAACGTGAGTTCACTGATGATTCTCCGTTCGTATTTCCCGGCGCAAGAAATCCAAAAATCCAGCACATGCACCGCGATAGCCTGAGCAAGGTATTGCGCGAAAACGGCTTGCGTGGTGTAACCGTTACACATGGATTCCGTGCGACACTGCGAACCATTGCCCGCGAGAAATTTCGGGTCGATGCCGACATATTGGAAGCGCAGCTCGCCCATGCCAAAAAAGATGAGATACAAGCCGCTTACGACCGAACGCAATTTCTTGAAGAACGCCATGAACTGGTACAGAACTGGGCGGACTACCTTGATGCACAATCAAAGAGCGTGAATGTTGTCCAGCTGCGCTGCCAAGTGGCCTGATGGTCGCCACACATTGCAGTATGTGTGGCGTAAATACCTACTCAGTATCCAAATATATAGACGATGTGTCTGAAGAGTTCATAAGATCTGGCATATCCACCACACCTTTTAATCTGGCTGACTTACGTCGTACTGTTGAAACACGGCTAGCTGGGATGGAGGTGTCCAAAGAGGTACGGGGGTATTTGCAAAGCCACGGCCTCAACGGGGTTCAGACAAGGCACTACGACCGGCATGACTACGAACAAGAGAAACGCCAAACGTTACGGCTATTGCATTCGTGGATTGCATCACGCGGGGCCAATAAGTTTAGTGCCGAGAAAGTAGTATCAATTAAACGAGGGAAATAATCACGCAACCTAAGAAAATCATTTACAAAATCTAGTCCCGTGATGGGGGGAGAGGGTAAATCCAAAAATTTAAGAAATAGAAATCTAAGTTTTAGCTCGCAATCTATCTTGAAAATAAGTTTGGGTTTCTAGATCAGTGCACGGTTAAGCTATTACTTAAGGTCTTTCTGCTTATCCCAGCTAAGTAACTCACCCTTAGAAAGTTCATCCAAATTTTTTGTAACTTTTATGAAAACCGAATCAATAATTAAGGACAGAGACTGGCTATAAATAGGATGACTTAACATATTTCTAAATACTACAGTCCCTTGAAGTAGTAACTTGATACGAATTACAACGTCTTCATTTGACTTTAAAAATTCATTAGGAGATTTTCTTATCAAAGAAAGCAAATCTAATCCAGTATTCTCACTATTTCGCGCAACAGTAGGGTCAATCGCCGCCAGATTCACAGACCCATTTCTTTTGAAACCAGACATAAGCCCAAATTGCAACATGTTGTCTTTTTCAAATTTCTTAGTAACTTCCTTCCAAACGCCACACCCGACAAATTTTGAGTCTTTATTCTGAGCAACAGCAACCAACACACAATATGCAAGAACACTTGCATCAAACAATGGAACCATATTCAGCATCACATCAGGGACATCGTCTTTAAAGCCCGATAACCTACGAAAATCATATATAAAGAGCAGTTGGCAAAGCTAGAAACTGAGCTACAGAAGGCAACACCTGAAAAAATCAAATCAATTCTTTCTAGCTGCCAATCTTCTGTCCTAGAGTTAGCCGAGTCACGAAATACATCTCCGTTTGGCGTTTTCTTGGTTGACGAATACTCCGCCGATGTTTATCAAGCCGGCGCATATGTGGGTGGCGGCAACGTGTCCAGCGAAAGCGAAAGGGTCAAGAGGTTTATCAAAGCCCGTAAAGATGGAGAAAAAGATCTTCGATACGCCCTCGACTTATCCTACACTGTAATGTTTACTCGCGACTCATTTTCCGGCCCCCAAAAGGAACCTAGGGGATATAGTTGTCAAGTAGAGCCAGGTCTTACAGTGCGCGCATTTTGAGTGAGGCTGTTGCGTATGAGGAATTTTGTTCATCACCACAATAGTCAACGTATGACAAATGTATAGCCGGGTACAGGTGAGAGATATTGTTAGAAACACTGAAGCAACTGCAATTTTCCGCGTAGGCATAGGGCCAATTAGCAAGCTAACTGCCTTACCATCCCTCATGATCTGAGAATCATGTAGCATCTGAAGCAGTCATGAAAAATACAATTTACTACTTGCCCGGTATGGGTGGGCATTTGGGTTCAGGGTTGGGGCAAGGGCTGCTAAGTAGGGGCTATGATGTAACAGGCAGAGAGACCACCGGAGAATTCAGAGATCTGAAATTTCAGAGCCAGATTGACGCCATTGCTGAAGATTTGCGAGCCAACTTTTGGTACGAAGACTCGAAGGTGATTGCTAATTCATTTGGCGCCTATTTGTTTCTCCACGCTCAGGCACAACTAGAACCCTATATTGGGAAGGTAATATTGCTATCACCAATCGTTGGTGAGTTTGAGAACGAGGGGATAGGGAGGAGATTCATACCTCCACGTGCGAGCAGACTTTTTGAACTTGCCAGAAGCGGTTCTTATCCTGCTCCAAAACATTGTGCGATACACGTTGGTTCAGAAGACGGTCAACGCCGGCCGGGACGTGCCGATCGTGGTACGCCAAGTCAAATATCTCAACAACATCGTCGAGCAGGACCATCGGGCCATCAAACGGGTGACCAGGCCGATGCTTAACTTCAAATCGTTCCGCTGCGCCGGCTGCGTGCTCGCCGGCGTCGAACTCATGCACATGATCCGCAAGGGCCAGTTCGCGATCGACGGTGCGGATACGATGTCGTTCGCCGACCAATTTTATGTGCTAACGGGAAAAATCCGTCCAGTTTGAGGGGCGCAGTTCCTTTCCTGGAAAATTTCGGCTTTTGATTAACAACGCGACAGAACCGATTTCGCTAACCTTAATTGTACGTCACCCTTGGAAGACTATTTTTCGGGGAAACATCAATTCTGATCGGCGCGGTAGAGCATGTGATCGCCAGCT
>JACDSH010000029.1 GCA_013450215.1 Nitrosospira sp. | reverse complement strand
TAGGTATAGACGCGCTTTCCAAGCCAGTGGGGTGCGACAATTTGCCACATTCCCAAGGTGAGCAATCTAACTTATGATCGCTCCAGAACTATTTATGGGGGGTCAGCATGTGGATTAAGAGTGTCGTGTCTATTTTGTTTTTGGGTATCTCGATGGCCGCGATCGCGGACCACGATGATCCCTCCGCAGCAAATAACCAAACCACAAAACAGAAGCCAGTTAAGCCGACACTCGCGGTGGGTGTCACGATTGATGGTGATGGTCGGTTATGGTTGGCACGTGTGGAAAATCAGCGTTTACTGGTCTCGCACTCGAATGATGGTGGGGTCAGTTTTTCTAGTGCAGTGGTGGTCACTCCGGTCCCAGAAGAGATATCAACTGACGGTGAGAACCGACCCAAGATTGCCGTGGCACGTGATGGCACGGTACTGTTGAGCTGGACGCAAGTGCTGCCACAAAGGCACTCAGGGAATATTCGCTTTTCCCGATCCACCGACTCGGGGAAGACATTCTCCTCTCCAATCACATTAAATGACGACGGTCGAATCACTGGCCATCGGTTCGATGCTCTGACGATTGATGGTTCCGGCAGGGTGGTAGTGGCATGGCTAGATGCACGTGATCGTGATGCTGCGAGGGAGCGGGGTGAGAAGTTTTCTGGAACATCGATCTATACCGCGCGGTCTACCGACAATGGCGCAAGTTTCGGCGCTAACCAAAAATTCCAGCAAGGTACCTGCGAATGTTGCCGAATAGCGCTCACCTGGACCAATGAAGGACCGGTCGCGTTCTGGCGCAATATTTTTGGGGTTAATACACGAGACTTCGCGATTGCCAATCTTGATCAGGGTGGATTACGCCGTGTCACGGATGATGATTGGCAGATCGACGCCTGCCCACATAATGGTGGCGCTATTGCGGTCGATGGTAAGAGTGTCATGCACCTGACCTGGTTCACCAATGGCAGCAAACGCCAGGGCCTATTTTACAAACGGATTGATGGAAAACGAGAGTCTCAGCCGATGGCTATCGGAAATACAGTAACCCAGCCGAATCATGCATCGGTAGTGGCGGCAGGCAACACGGTCATCCTCACTTGGAGAGAGTTTGATGGAACAGCCTACTCGGTGCAAATGATGCGATCAAAAGATGGTGGCAGTTCCTGGGCGCAGCCGCTGCGTCTGATGACCTCCACCGGAGCAGCGGATTACCCCATACCGCTGGCTGACGACAAGAGGATGTTAGTGGTATGGAATACCGCGGCAGAAGGGATGCGCATCGTGTCATTAGAGGAAAGGGATAGCCCATCAGTATCCGGCAAAGAAGCGGAGTCAGCGCTTCCGGTATGTTTTCATGGAATTCAGGGACTATGTGTTCCAGTTGAAAGAAAAAAGTAACCGATAAATTTAGATCTGACTCTTTTTAATGGAAAGATTGTGAACGTTAGAATAGCGCTAAGAGTTGGGACACAAAGAATCATACAGATCATGTTGGCAACCATGCTGTGTGGGCCATCTGCTTGGGCGACTGATACGCCGGCGCTAATCAAGAAACCGGTGGCAAAAAAAAACGGGACTGTTGCCCAAGCAACTAAGCCGATTAAGACTGAGACACAGCCGGCCGAGCGACCGGACAAGTCGATTCAATCCGAGCAAGCCAGCAATCCAATAGCGTCAAATCCAACAACCGTAACAGCCTCTGAAAAGGGGGTTCCGGTTGAAGTGGACTCTGAGGATAAAGTTAAATCTGCAGCAGATAATGCCCAGCCGATCGTATTCAAGACCATGGTCATTCAGCAGAAGGTCGAGCGTGACACACGTTACACATCGCCGATCATGCGGATAACGCGAGAGCAGATCGAGCTGCAGAATGCCCAGACCGTAGAAGAGGCGGTCAAGTTCATGCCTAGCTTGCAAATTCGCCAACGGTTTCCTGGAGATCCTAACGGTATTATGGCGATCCGTGGCTCGGATATGTTTGCAACTGGTCGAAATATGGTTTTTGTAGATGGAATGCCGATCCACAACTTTTTACAGGCTACATTTAATGGTGCGCCACGGTGGTCGCTCGTTGGTCCAAATGAAGTTGAGGCGATAGATGTTGTTTATGGTGGTTTTTCTGCGGAGTACAGCGGTAACTCTATAGGCGGCGTGGTGAATATCACCACCCGTATGCCTCAAAAACGCGAGTTCTATACTGAGAGCTCCATCATGATTCAGCCCTACAACAATCCCTTTGGAGGTGATAAGCAAGTGTTGCTGGGCAACCGTGAATTTGCATCGTATGGGGACCGATTTAAAGACCGTTTATCGGTTCTGGCATCCTATAACCGTATAGAGAATCAGAGTCAGCCAATGACCTACTTAATAGATAACACCGGGTTGGGGAGCGGGACAGCAGATAATCCAGTTACTGGCGCTTACTTCATTCCTGATACCCGGGGGACGCCCAGCGCAATTTATGGGGATAGCGGGGTCGAGAAACATCACAGCAGCTTATATAAAATCAAACTGGGTCTCGACATCACGCCAACCTTGCTGGCAAGCTTTACTTCAGCATATGAGGTACGTACCAGCACGTCGAGCCCACAGACTTATTTAACTAATGGCTCCGGACAACCGTTTTATACCAATGGCCTGCAAACCGCTTCACAGGATGGCTCGAAATTTGATGTCATCAGCAAGAGTTTTGGGCTTAGCGAGAATACACGTGAGACGCTGCAGCTTGGAGGGGGTGTCAATGGGAAGGTTAGCGCAGATTCAAAATGGACGCTTAATTCGAATGTAAGTTCTTTCAATGTACTTAGAGACGATAGGGGAAACGCTTTCTACGGCATCGGCCAGACGGGCGGCGCAGCCGCAGCACGAGTACTTAATTCTGGCGCAGACGGTCAACTTCAGGCTTTCAATAACTACAATTGGTTCAATGCAGATGCCAAACTCAGTACCAACGAATTATTCAATAGCAAAAAATTATCTCTGTTATATGGATATCACTATGATCAATATAATTTAGGATTTCAGCAATCTAAAATGACAAACTATGCGGGTGGCATCGGCGCTATTGATGCAACCAAAACAAATACGGGTCAAACATCAACCCACGCTGGTTTTGGACAAGCTGCCTACAGGTTCAGGCCGGGCTGGGATGTTACCGCTGGGGTTCGCTATGAGGACTGGTCGGCATCGAATGGTGTTGTCGGGAGCACCGTGGTGCCGGATCGGAATCTCACGGCGACGTCACCTAAGGTTTCATTGGGATATGAGTCTGGAAATTGGAAGTATCGCTACTCGTTTGGGCGTGCTCATCGTTTCCCGGTAATCGCCGAATTGTTTCAGGCGCTCTCAACCCCCCTCTCAATTACGCAGGCGAATGCCAATCTCAAGCCAGAGAACGCAACTCAACATAACTGGTCTGTGGACTACGTCATACCTAGGGGCTTTATTCGCACCAGTGTTTTTCGCGACGAAATCGAGGATGCCATTCAAAGTGTGAAAACAATCAATAGCGGTGTCACCACCACTGGGTTTCAGAATATAGATAAAACCAGCACCACGGGAGTGGAGCTGATCTTTCAACAAAGCCGCGTGATGAAGTCAAAATTTGATTTTAGCGCTAACGGTACTTGGATGAACGTACAAGTAGACCGCCATCATAATATGGTCTCCTACACTGATCCGACGGGCGTGCCAGGAAATTTTGATCTGACGGGGAAGCAAATCATTCGACTGCCGCATTACCGTGCAAACTACTTTCTCACCTACAATGCCACCAATGTCTGGGACTTATCAATTGCCGGGCGTTTCATCTCGGATTCATTCACTGACCAAGATAACAAAGATTATAAGAATAATGTTTATGGCGCCGTCAGCGGATACCATTTTATGGACTTCAAGACTAACTACCGATTTAAAATAAAAGATACCGTTAATAGTAGGGTCTCAGCCGGAATCAATAATTTAACGGGAGAGCAAGCGTGGATTGTTCATCCCTATCCTCAGCGCATGTTCTTTGCTGAAGTCGCATTCAGTTTTTAAA
>JACDSH010000024.1 GCA_013450215.1 Nitrosospira sp. | reverse complement strand
TCTGATTCTGCCAGTAATTTTTCCAGCGGCAGCAATGTCACCCCGTCCGGAGATTGATCGATATGAGGGTCATGTGATACGACTTCAGCTCCAAAGGATTGACACAGACGGGCAACGCGACGGCCAATATGTCCAAGACCAATGATGCCGACCACTTGAGCGGCGAGCAACTGTCCTTGCATACGCGGCCATTCCCCTGCACGTAACTGCCGATCGGTCTGACATATTCGTCTCAGTGCAGACAAGATGAGGCCCAGCGTGAGTTCAGCCACTGCTTGGGACGGAGCCTCGGGGGTGTTGGTGACGGCAATGTTGTGACGTTCTGCTGCTTCTAGGTCAACACTGTCCAGACCAGCACCACAGCGGGAGATCACCCGTAGGCTGTTGGAAGATGCGAATACGTGCTCGGTCAAGGGTTCTATGCCGGCGATCATGCCAACAGTGTCTTCACCGAGCAGCTTGGTGACCTCTTCTTCGGTGAGTTTCCGCCCAAAACTGTTGCTGACAATGTGCATCCCCGCTTTCAGCAGAAGCTGGAGGGGAGGGTTGCTGTCCACTCCGAATGAGGAGGTGGAGATGACAATCTTACTCACAATCTCTCCCTAATTGTTTTCATATGGCTGCGGCAGACTGAGTCTAGGATACGGATATCCAGTCCATAGCCAAGAAAGTTGAAGCCGGCAGTAATGCGGCGCTGTAACTCGTCTTGGTCTGGCTCGATTACATGGATGCCCCCCGGTTTGCCGGAGCGGTGTCCGGCCTCTAGCACCCGCGTTATCGCGGACTGCACGTCCAGATGGTTAAGATCTCCAGGACGACCCATGGATCCGGATAAATCGTAAGGACCGATGATATATGCATCAATCCCGTCAACGGCGAGGATCTCATCGATCGAATTAACCGCATCTACATGCTCGATCATGGCCACAATGACGGCATTTTCTTCCAGCCAGCTGCGGTACTTCTGGAAGCTTGAACCATAACCCTGTGCGCGGGCCAGACCGACTCCGCGCTGTCCTCTGGGAGGGTAGTAGACCGACTGCACCGCAGCCCTGGCATCCTCAGCAGATTTCACCATCGGGACCATGACTCCGGTAGCGCCCGCGTCCATAACACGCTTGATCTGATCGGGGTGATTCGAGGTCAATCTCACAATGGATGGACACTGCTTCCCGTCAAGCACTTGAATCAGAGTCTGTATTTCACTCAGCTCTAGCACGCTGTGCTCCATATCCAGAACCAGCCAGTCGAAACCAGCAGAGGCCATAATCTCAGCTATCGATGGATGTCCCAGAGTGATCCATGAGCCGATGGTCAGATCACCTTTAGACAATCTTGATTTTAGTTGCATGAATATTCCTTAATAAGAGGCATCACAGGGTGTTCATTACAGGCGGTGATTATCTTCAGTAGGAGGCGAGTAGGGGGTCGTTCGCCATCAGTTTCGCCACCCGTGCAAGATCGGCCTCGGTATCGACCGCCTGGGTATCGAACTCAGTCTCGACCATTTTCACTCGTTGCCCATGCTCCAATAGACGCAGCATATCGACAGATTCAAGTCGTTCCAGAGGCGTGGATGGCAAGCGGGTATAGTCGAATAGGGTGGCACGCCGGAAGGGGATGATGCATACCTGTTTATAAGCGAGGGTCTCTGCAAAGCCTGATTTGGCTAAGTTTGGGACCGGCTGCCGTGACATATAGAGTGCATCCCCTTGCTGGTTCATGACGACCTTGATGGTGTTAACGTCATAGAAATCAGCTTCGCTTTGGATGCGACGTACCAGATTCACACATCCCAATTGAGGGTCATCTCGAAAGGGTGCGACTGCCATATCAATCATTTCTGGACGTGTCATCGGTTCATCACCCTGGACCATGACAATGAGATCCGCTTCAATCCCAGCAACCGCTTCTGCTACCCGGTCGCTGGCACGTTCATGGGTGTCGGCAGTCATGATCACATTGGCACCAAAACTTTGAGCCGCCTGACGGATCTCCTCATCGCAGGTGGCAATATAGGTGGCATCAAGCGCACTGCTCATGGTGATGCGCTTATAGATATGCTCAATCATAGTGCGCCCCAGTAGCTTCGCGAGCGGTTTGCCAGGAAAGCGAGATGAGCCCATGCGTGCGGGTATCACAGCAATTGTTTTCATTGGTAGTTTAAGTTTGTTGGTTTTTTTTGATCTATCGATACTCTGTTCTCGAATCGAATGATCCCTAATAAAACTAAGCCACCCATTCTGAACGCTATCCTACCATTAGCGGCAGTTCTCTGCGAGAAGCTGAAACGACTGATTTTGCACATGGCATTTTGAGATAGGGCTACAGGGCATTGAATAGCATGGTAATTGAGTATCTCCCGGTGTAAAATTGCGAACGTTTTAACCCCTGAGGCTCCGGAATATTCAACAATGATTGATAAGTTTCCCACCTTCAATCCCTTAAGGGTAAGGGCATGAAAGCCCTTTTCTTTCTTCGTCATTATAACGATGTAGACCACATTACTCCGGTCATCTCCAAGTGGGTCGATTCTGGTCATAGCTGCGATGTCGTTCTGATCGGTTTTGAGTATTTTCGTAATGATTTCCGTATCGAGTTCTTGAAGAAATTGCCGGGTGTACGGGTGACGCATATTCAGGAATTATTGACTCTTCCTGACTTCATCAGGTGGCGTGTGCAGATGCTGCTACTGATCCGCGGGTTGAGGCTCCCACTGCTGGGCCCGATCGTTAATGCAGTGGCCCAGATCTACAATGCCAAGAGGCGCGAACCGATCTGGCGTCGAATCACCCAGCACTTATTGACACGTACTTTTGAGGGGGCCGATGGGGGCGTGGTGGCTTTTGATTGGGTTGAAAGAAACTCAACCATCAGCGTGGAGTGGGTCGAGATCGTAGTGTCGATGGGGCATGACGCGGGTCTTAGTATCGTGTCATTACCACACGGAGATAGTCCCCATGCCAGTCAACTGATACGACGTAATGAGCTGAAACTCGGCCCGGATACTCTATTCTCGGCTGGGCGAATGTTTGACAGGCTGGTGGTGCCAAACGAGTTGTGCGCTGGACGATTCCGTCCCTTCATGGATAACGAGAGGATTGCTGTTCTCGGTTCGCCGCGCTATTGCGATGAGTGGTTGACCAAGCTTGCGACCTTATTGCCGCCTACACCACTGACGCGCTCTGATAGTAAGCTCAAGGTGCTGATGTTCCTCAGAAAGAGTAACTTTACGACCTTCTGGGAGGAGGTCGGCTATGTGGTACAACTGATCGCCTCTTTCCCTGGCGTGGAATTGATGATTAAGCCCCACACTCGGGGTGGTTGGCAGCAGACCCTGACCAGGGACTCCTCTCTACGGAAGTTGCCAAACGTGAGCGTGGCAGGCGGTGGTGTTCATTCAGCGCATCTGCTGGAGTGGGCCGATGTCATTGTTGATCTAGCCACATCGGTCTCGTTTGAAGCGGTTAAGGTGGGTAAACCAGTCCTAGCGGCTGACTACCTGATTGCAGGACGATCAACGGTGGCTCATTACATGCCCGAGACAGAGTTACGCTGCCGTGATGACGTATATGAAAAGATCGATGGTTTTCTTAGAGATGGGTGTGATTCATTCTATATCGAGGAGCATCGACAACGATTCATCGACGAGATGCTCCATGTAGGAGGGCCGGATGTGTTGCCACGGTTTGTGGCGCTGCTGGAGTCGCAGGTACGGACAAAGCCTACAGCGGTTCCGACTCAACAGAAGGAATCTGTTCTTCCAGTGACAGTATCAACTGAGAAAACGGAACAGGTAACGATACTTAAGGAAATTCAGAGCGATGATCAGGTCCCATTGCCAGAGGAGTTACGCAGCAAATTATCAGATGAAACAATTGAATCAGGAATGCCGTCCATCGATGTGGTAATCCCGGTCTACAATGCGCCTGATCTGACACGGCGATGTATCGATTCCATCGTTGCCCATCTCGGGCGGTCGATCAGATACATATATGTCCAGGACGATGCTTCTGGCGCTGAGACGCGAGAGATGCTTGATCAATTATCATATGAGCGTGTGCGTGTTCATCACTCAGTGAA
>JACDSH010000055.1 GCA_013450215.1 Nitrosospira sp. | reverse complement strand
GACCGGTCCCAACCGCCCGTAGCCGATCCCGCGTGGCTTGATGATCCTAGTGTTGTTGCCATTGTAGACCTCCTATCTTATTGATTTAAAACAAATTATGCGCCTTCCGTAGACACCAAAAGGACAGGCGTTACAGTTGTTCGACCGCTCAATTCCAATATAGTTTCATTTATTTGCTGCCCAACTGCTCCTGAAAGCTAACCGATGATAATGCTCATCTACCGGCTAATCCCCACACAAATACTGGGCCACTACAATCACCATCAACATTCATTTCTTACGAAGTATGGCCAGACTACTTTCTGTTCTCCTAATAACGACAGAAATCGGTAAAATTAGCACGTACAATTGCTTTGTATATCATTAAAAGACTGCCCCGGTCGGGGTACCTGTGTTTTAAATGAGGATATAGCGCCTAAACATGGCTGGCTCTGATCAACTATAGCCAAATTCTTTGCAGACTTCTATCGAGAAATGCCATGATCTCTACCGCCCGCCACTATCTCTTTTTACTGCTCTGTCTGGCCCCTGCCATAGCTCAGTCTGCAGCCATAGACAGCCTCAAGACCTTCGTCCAAGAGACTCGTACCGTTCGGGCAACATTTTCACAGACCCTAATCGATAGAGATATGCGCATCCTGCAAAAAACGACCGGCGCAATGCAGTTCGAGCGTCCTGGCAAGTTCAGATGGACGTACGAAAAGCCTTATGAACAACTAATCATTGGCGATGGTGTCAGGGTATGGTTTTACGACTACGATCTTAACCAGGTGACTGTTCGTAAGCTCGATCCTGCCATCGGCAGCAGTCCGGCCGCACTACTCGCTGGCAGTGGCGCCATTGAGTCTAACTTCTCTCTCAGTGAAAGCGGCACGCAGGGTGGGCTAGAGTGGCTGGAAGCCCGGCCCAAGAACAAGGAAGGCGCCTTTGATTTGGTACGGGTTGGATTTACCCCTGCGGGGGTACTGACGTCAATGGAGTTACGCGATAATTTTGGTCAAACCACGATGCTTATTTTCTCCCGATTGGAGAAGAACCCCAGACTGGCACCCGACCTATTCAAATTTACTCCGCCCAAGAGTGCGGACGTGATCAGTGACTGATCTATTCGAGAAACATAAACCGGCCGCGCCGCTCGCGGAGAGGCTACGCCCCAAGAATCTGGATGATGTCATCGGACAAACCCACTTACTCGGCGCGGGCAAGCCTTTGCGCCTTGCATTTGAGTCTGGCAAGCCTCATTCGATGATCCTATGGGGCCCACCCGGGACCGGCAAGACTACCCTGGCTCGACTCATGGCCATGGCATTTGATGCCGAGTTCGTTGCACTCTCGGCCGTGCTTTCGGGGGTTAAGGATATCCGCGATGCGATTGAGCGAGCACAGATGTCACTACAACAGTCTGGGCGCCATACCATCCTATTCGTGGATGAAGTACACCGATTTAACAAGTCACAACAGGATGCATTTCTGCCGTATGTCGAGCAGGGGCTGGTCACTCTAATCGGAGCCACTACCGAAAACCCCTCGTTTGAGGTCAATAGTGCACTGCTATCACGCGCACAGGTCTACGTGCTCGTCGCAATGTCTGAAGATGAGCTCGCAACTCTGTTCGAACGGGCGGTAAGAGACTCGCTCCAAGATCTGAAATTTACCGATGCCGCAAGAAGTCTATTAATCGGATATGCAGATGGAGATGCTAGACGTTTGCTCAATCTGATAGAACAGTTAGAAACTGCGGCGAAAACAGAGGGTGTCTTAGAGATTGATGGGGACTACTTAGGCAATGCCCTCTCCAGCAATGTACGTCGTTTCGACAAGGGTGGGGATGAATTTCATGACCAGATCTCAGCGCTGCATAAATCAGTACGCGGCTCCAACCCGGATGCAGCGCTTTACTGGATGTGCCGCATGCTGGATGGGGGTGCTGATCCACTTTATATCGGCCGACGGTTGATCCGTGCAGCAGTGGAGGATGTTGGATTAGCCGATCCGCGAGCACTTCAGATATCACTTGATGCCTGCGAGACTTACGAGCGGCTTGGTAGTCCGGAAGGTGAGCTAGCACTTGCGCAGGCGACTCTGTACTTGGCCTCCGCACCGAAGAGCAATGCGGCCTACTTGGCTTATAATAAAACACTATCTTTCATCAAGAGCGACCAGTCTCGACAGGTGCCTGGGCACTTACGTAATGCACCTACCAAACTGATGAAAGATCTCGGGATCGGGCGGGAGTACCGCTATCCTCACGACAGCCCTGAGGCCTACGCTGCCGGAGAGAGCTACCTCCCTGATGGCATCCAAGATCTGAAGCTCTACCAACCAACTGCACGTGGGCTGGAAGGAAAAATATCAGAAAAGTTGGCATACCTGCACGGATTAGACAAACAGACTCAGAAAAAAACCTAGAACCCACTCCTCCAGCGGTCGATGGGTACAACACACATGATTTGGAGATTGCATGCTAGATATTCAGCTATTACGTACCGATCTTGAGAATGTCGCGAAGCGCCTCTCCTCGCGTGGATATACCTTTCCCATAGAAGAGTTCAACTCATTGGAAACCGAGCGCAAAATCATCCAGGCCCGCACCCAAGAACTGCAAGCACAGCGTAACTCAGCCTCCAAACAAATCGGCAACGCCAAGGGCAAGGGCGAGGATGTCAGTATCATCATGGCCGAGGTGGCGAGCCTTGGCGATGAACTGAAACAGGCCGAGACCTTGCTCGAGGGAGTTCAGAGCCGATTGCAGCAGTTGCTATCCGACACCCCCAACCTGCCCCATGAAAGCGTACCAGAGGGAAGGAGTGAGAACGATAACCAAGAGGTTCGTCGCTGGGGGACCCCATACTCATTTGATTTTAAACCGAAAGATCACGTCAGCGTGGGCGAAGATCTAGGGCTGCTTGACTTTGAGACCGCCGCAAAACTCAGCGGAGCACGTTTCAGTCTGATGAAGGGCGGACTCGCGCGACTACATCGCGCACTAACACAGCTCATGTTGGATACACATACGCAGGAATATGACTATACTGAAACTTATGTACCCTATCTGGTCAATGAGGAGAGCTTACGTGGCACCGGTCAGTTGCCAAAATTTGAGGAAGACCTGTTTGCTGTGCCGCATGGAGATCATGGAAACTATTACCTAATTCCAACAGCCGAAGTCCCGCTCACCAACACCGTGCGCGATCAGATCGTATCGATGGAATCACTGCCGATCAGGCTGACTGCACATTCACCCTGCTTCCGCTCCGAAGCAGGTAGTTACGGCAGGGATACTCGAGGCATGATCAGGCAGCACCAGTTTGACAAGGTGGAGCTTGTACAGATCGTCCACCCACAGAAATCTAATGAGGCTTTAGAGGAGCTCACCGGACATGCTGAGAAGATTCTACAGAAGCTGGAACTGCCCTACCGGGTGATGTCTCTCTGTACAGGTGATATGGGATTCTCCGCTGCCAAGACCTACGATATTGAGGTCTGGTTACCCGCACAAAATGCCTACCGTGAGATCTCTTCATGCAGCAACTGCGAGGCATTCCAGGCGAGGCGTATGCAAGCACGGTTCCGTAATGAAAAGGGCAAACCGGAGCTGCTGCACACCCTGAATGGGTCGGGCCTAGCGGTTGGTCGCACGCTGGTAGCAATTCTAGAGAATTTCCAGAATGCGGATGGCAGCGTCTCCATTCCAAGAGCCTTACAGCCCTATATGGGGGGCCTTACTCGTCTGACCAGATAGGACAGAAAGTGAACCACGCGGTACTTGCCTCATCACTAAAGGAGATCTTAACCATGCAGAACGACACAAGCAATACGATTGATAGCGCTAAGCTCGAGTCTGAGGTGCGAGACACCGTCGCACAGGGTGATAACGTGCAAGAGTCTGTCCAGCGACTAACCCTCAAAGCACTGAGCTCAGAGATCCATGATCTCGCATCCTTACGCCGCGTCATCACCGCGGTGATGAGGGGAGCACGTGATGGGGTACAACAGAAGTTGCAACAAACAACCTCACAAACAAACGCAGCAAAAATCCAAATGACAGATGCAATTGCTGGACTGGATGCGGCTCTGGCACAGCTTGCCGAGGCATCAAAACTCGCAGTTGAGGAGGCGGCCAGTCGGGCTCGTAAATTTTCGAATGAGGAACTCACTCGTGCTCGCTCAGATCTAGAGAGCTTAGAGGCCATGTTCTTAGAGACGTTACAGTCCTCAGCCTCGACCGCGAAGGGATTGGTAGCGGACACCCTTCACGATCTGGTCACACATGCGAAACTCAATGGCACTGCTGTGGGTTCACAGTTACAAGATACCCTGACAACCTTCACCCAACAGATGACATCGACCGGTCAATCTCAACTTGAGTCGGGTGTAAAACTGACCCACGCCACCTC
>JACDSH010000026.1 GCA_013450215.1 Nitrosospira sp. | reverse complement strand
ACACAATTCCGGACAAGAGGGTAGAGATAAAAAAATTTATCGCAGTCAGCACATCAAGCTAAAATATGTCATTATTATGGCTAATATATTCCATATTTGCATTCTTCAACCAGATAAGGAGGGGTAGCGATGAAAATTGATTGGACCTTGGTAATCATGACGGTGATAGTCCTAATCTCAATATCAAGCTTTGGGCTCTTCAACCGATGGTTCTTGGTGTAGGTTAATTTTCATACCTTGGCTGCACTACTTACGGTTCACTTTATCGGGAAAAATAGGGCGTGATCACGTCCCTCCTACCCTCCCCTGCATTGTAAAATGTGGCACAACCGAATACTTTTTTAACTTCCGAAGCATGCACGGCAGCAAATCTCTCTCCCTGAGGCATGGATAAAACTTCTCCATCTATTCTGGGGTGCCGCTACAGCGCCAGACTCAATCGAGATAAAGATATTCTGCAGAAAATAAAACTGGTAGCAGGTACGCCCCCTCGTTAAATTAAAACCAAAGTGAATTCTGAAATGGAAGAAAAGCGTAAAATGACTCGCAGTATTAATTTAGCCACTTAATGGGAGATTATTATGAAGTTCACCAATAAAAAATTAATTGCGTCCATCATGCTTCCACTAGTCCTTAGTTTAGGGGCATGTGCGAGTCACTTGATTGATGTGCGAAGCGGGTCTGAACGAGTCTCTGTCGCGGATGCAAATCAAGTTTCCAGTTGTGAGTCCAAAGGTAGGTTAATGGGCAGCGTTTTGACTGAAGTTGGACTCTTCACCCGTAGTGTCGAAGCCGTGGAGGCTAACCTGTTACAACTAGCGCTTAATGGTGCAGTAGATAAGGGTGGGGATACAGTCGTTAAAAAAGATACCACACGGTATGGTGAGCGCACATTCGATATCTATAAATGCAGGCCTTAATTTAAGACATCATTTAATAATGAACGGCGGCCTCACCTCTTTCGTATAATCCATCCGAGCTTCATCTCGTTCAGACCTCTTTTCAGAGAGTCTGGCGAGAGTGGGGTTATCTAACCTCCCCGAATTCCGGGGCTGTCCATGACAAAAGCTCAGCAAGTCTGCAAATAATCCAACCGGATTCCTGCTCGGTGAATGCCGCATCACCGGACAACAATCCCTTATGACACCGTATCAGAACGTCATCCTCTGTGAGACACAAATTGGAAAGAATAGTCTGCGCATGCTCCGTGAGCATGCATGCCATATCTTCACAAATCTCATAACGGTTAACAACCTCTTCCAGAGAAGCGTAGGGCTTGAGGCGTCCTGCACTAACAAAGAGTGCCAAGAACGATTGAGGAATTTCGACTTGGTTCATGTTCGGCATACCCAAATCATCAATAGTCGACATATGCCACACACCCCTTAATCACTACACGGTTCAACCCCTCACAATGATCCCTCTCTCTGGGCCTGTCTAAATACCAGACCAAAAATACTACAGGCGGGTTTTATTCCCTTGTATAGACGAGCTTCTTTGCACCACCCCCGCAACTGCCGACTACTTACTTCTCACCGACTTGATCGGTACCCATGATCTCGAGTGTGTACTTCGTAATACCCTTTGATTCAACCTTAGTGGCAACCTCACCTTTCAACTCCTCACAATATTTTGCGGCAAAGACTTGACCACTAGCAAAGGTCATGGCGATGAATTTCAGGTATGCAATTTTTTTATTAAAATCTCCTTAGTAAATACAAAAAATTGTTGCGGATGTAACTACATTATCGGGAGATTGTATTTTACAACCTCGATGCAGATTCCCTAACCCAATCGTCGTAGAACTTAGTCAGCGTATATCACTCTCTGGCATCTCTATGCGCACACAAAATAATAAGCTGGCCCTAGGTCGGGTAGAGCAACCAAATCACTATCAGGCCAATAACGAAGAGTTGCAATCTATTCATTCTAAATTCCGCAGATTTAACCTCAAACAAGATGAGCCACTTAAGGCGGAGATTATCATGAGAGTGACAGCAATACTGATCTGATTTATTTTAGTAAAAAAATTGGTAACTCTGTAAGACCCTTTGAATGAATGCGCTCTCCCAGGTGACTTGGTGGAGACGAGGCCCCTCACATTAGGTCTTTAAACCATTAATAAACAACCTGACATACTTTCTAAATTAGAAACATACCGCCAAATATACCGTAAAATATTCATTGCTATGCTTCGAGTCTTAATGCACTCCTGTATCCCGGATACTTGCAAGATGCCTGCCGCAGCATTTCCTTCCTTTTTGCTATTGCAAATAGGCTGTATCATCAAACTTAGGGCATTAAATTCAAATTCAGTCAGATTCTGATGTCACATCATAAAATACCATTCAATAGACCCTACACCAGTGGCAAAGAACTTTCCCATATTACCGCGGTATGTGACAGTCTTTCCCTAGCTGGGGATGGCGAATACACCAAGCGCTGTCATGAATGGCTTGAGACCCATACTGGATGTCACAAAGCACTACTAACACACTCATGTAGCGCCGCGCTAGAAATGTCAGCACTTTTGGCGGACATACAGCCCGGCGATGAAGTAATCATGTCAGCGTATACCTTCACCTCCACCGCTAATGCATTTGTCTTAAGAGGTGGCGTGCCAGTTTTTGTTGATATTCGTTCAGACACACTTAATATAGACGAACGACTCATCGAAGCTGCAATCACAGCTCGCACCAAAGCTATTGTTCCTATGCACTACGCAGGAGTTTCCTGTGAGATGGACACAATCATGGCTATAGCTAGTCAGTATGGTCTAAAGGTCATAGAAGATGCAGCGCAGGGAATAATGGCGAGCTATAAGGGTCGCGCACTGGGGAGTATTGGTGATTTAGGAGCCTTTAGTTTTCATGAAACAAAGAATATTATCTCAGGTGAAGGCGGGGCGTTATTAGTGAACGACCCGGAGCTAACTTCACGAGCCGAAATCATCCGCGAGAAGGGTACAGATCGCTCCAGATTTCTTCGAGGAGAAGTCGATAAATATACTTGGCAAGATGTGGGGTCATCATTTCTACCGAGTGAGCTTATTTCTGCCTTTCTGTGGGGGCAACTCGAGGATGCTGATGAGATTTTTAAAAGCAGAATGGAGATTTGGAATTATTACCACGACAAGTTAGTCAATCTTGAGACGAGGGGATTTTTGAGACGGCCGATCATCCCCGGTCACTGTGAGCATAATGCACACATGTATTACATTTTATTGAGGCCAGAATTTAATCGTGGGGACTTACTTAAAAAATTCAAAGAAAGCGAAATTCATTCAATATTTCACTATGTTCCACTTCACCTCTCCCCTGCGGGTAAGCGCTACTGCCGAACTAGCGGTTCATTGCATTTAACAGAAACCTACTCAGACCGTTTAGTACGTTTGCCGCTATGGGCTGGCTTAACACCACATGATCAAGATCGAATTCTAAATGTACTCGAGCAGTCAGCCAATTAGTCTCAACAGATCAACTCCAAGTATCTCACAAGCCGATTCACGTCCTGTTTCGATGAGCCTGTGGATATATCCCTGACAAGCATGCAAGAAAACAGTAATAACCCTTCACAACCATCTCTACTTCCTAACTTCATTATTGTTGCCCCCTCTTATAATGATCTTTCGGGTGGGGTAATCGTACTTCATAAACTCTGTGACCTGATCAATGAACTCGGTCATTCTGCAAAGATTTGGCCTCATCATCACGCCCCATTAATAAAATCTTTGAGGGGAAATGGCGCTGGGTATACATTTCAACAGACTTTTAATAATTTAAGTAGATTTGTTCGGGGTAAGGGGAAGAGTAATTTTAAGTTAAGCCCAGACAAGCACAAGAAGACTGCTCTTGCAGGAGTACAAGACCTTCGAGATAACACCATCGTGATCTACTCTGAAGTGATTTATGGAAATCCTCTCGATGCTAAGAATATTGTTCGTTGGTGGTTATATAAAAGAAAATTTCCTCCTCAGAAGAGGCAAGTAAAAGCTAATGAAATAAATTTTCATTGGCACGAGTCCTATCTGGATGAACTGATTATTAGTGAGGGAACATCTCTTTTCACGATAACTTCCGTCATGACGGATAAATATAAGCAGTCAAACTTTGGTGTCCGACGAGGGTATTGCCATATCATAAGAAAGGGAAGGTCTAGGGTGCTAGATCAGCATCCTAAAGATTCAATATTGATTGATGGACTCACGCATGAAGAGACGGCTAGAGTTTTCAATGGGGTTGAGTACTGCGTTAGTTATGACTCACGGACGATGCTGACACGCTTCGCTGCTCTTTGTGGATGTAAGGTTATGATTGTTCCCGAGGAAGGCGTAACTCTTGAAGCGTGGGAGCCGGATGAAAGGCTTCGGTATGGTCTGGCCTATGGGCAGGAAAATATTGCTTGGGCTGAAAATACAAAGCATCTGATTCTTGGAGAGCTGCAAAAAATTCAGGACAGGAATATTGAAATGACTAAGGAATTCCTCGATAAATGTCTATCTAATTTTCCTACTAGCTAGGCTGCAGCTTCATACTCTTCCATAACTCTCTCTGGTGGAGACGAGGAGGATCGAACTCCCGACC
>JACDSH010000059.1 GCA_013450215.1 Nitrosospira sp. | reverse complement strand
CACATTCTCTTTGGGAGTCTATTTCTAGAGAAATGCAATTAACTAATTTATAAGAATATTTATATGAATTACTGTGGGAAAACACCAGAATCTAAATTAATGCACTGACCTGTTATGGATCGAGCTTCTGCTGAGCTTAAATAGAAACTAAAATCTGCAATATCTTGTGCAACTGGTAGATGAGCGAGGGCAGATTGAGAGTTTTTAAAATCGTTCATAAATTTAATGATACCTATACTCTCCGCGGGAGCATCTGGCTTTATCAATGCGGCGGTTAAGCCCTCAGATTGAATTAAAACAGGGCATATGGCATTCACTCTAATTCCTTTAGGTCCAAACTCCTTAGCCCAGCTCTGGGTGAGTCCATTCACTGCAAATTTACTAGCGCAATATATAGAGTTATTTAAAGATCCACGCTTCCCCGCGATACTTGAAATATTTGTTATTATTGATCCAGCGCCTAGGATGGGCATCAATGCGTTCGTCATTGATACATAACTAGCAACATTTAAAGCCATCATTGAATTAAAGAAGGATTCATCTATTTTACTAATTGATTTCCATTCAGATCTTCCAACGTTATTAATTAGTACATCTAGGTGGTTTATTTCACTCTTGATGATTTCGCCAACACGTTGACACTCAGTCCAATGTGATAAGTCGGCTTGAATGTGAAAATGAGTCGTGGACAAAGAGCTCATAGCACTCCTTGCAACAGTAAAAACTCTGTAATTTTCATTGGCATATTTCCGAGCAATTGCTTCGCCAATACCTAAGCTTGACCCTGTAATAACGGCTACTCTCATATTCGACTCATATTGTTTGGCAGCTAAATCCACCGTCTACTATAATTTCAGAACCTGTAACAAATGAACTTGCGTCGCTCAATAACCACTGCACGGCACCTACTAGTTCATCCGGTTCTCCGAAACGCTTCATTGGCGTGTGGTTGAGTATTGCTAGAGTTCTCTCTTGTGATAAGAAATTTTTCTTATTCCACTCAGTAGGAAAAAATCCCGGTCTCAATGAATTAACCCGTACGCCTGTCTGCCCAAACTCACGAGCAATGTTCATAGTTAAATTGGTTACGGCTGCCTTTGATGCGGAGTAAGCAAAGGCTTTAGAAAGGGGGGGGGCTGCCGCAGTCGATGAAATATTAACGATTGAACCAGTGCCTTTTTTAACCATAAGAGCCCCTATAACCTGGCAGCCGATAAGTGTTCCAACGAGATTTACGTTAATTATTTTTTTGAAATTCTCAACGTCAACTTCAAGAAATGAAGATGGTGTGTTCATACCCGCTCCATTTATCAGCGCATCTATCGACCCATATTTACTTAATACAACTTTAACTAACTTCTCCCAGTTAGCTTGATCGGTAACGTCAAGAGGGTATATATCAATATCATGTCCTGAATCAAGCAGGGTCTGTTGCTGCAGCATCAGTTTTTCTGGCCTCGAGTCTGTTGATATACATATGGCACCTTGCATTGCGAAAGACTCTACAAGCTTTCCAACAATATGCCCCGCCCCGCCTGTTAGCAGAATTATTTTTTTTTCTAATGAAAATTTATTTAGCATAATTTCAACTCTTCAAGAGATGATCAATAATATCCTTTGGTAAATGTGGAGACATGTATTCAAGTGAATCCGACACTATAGTTCCATCGTCTTTTCTGTAGCTGCCAAGTTTTGGTTGAAAAGACTGATCAGGATTGATGCAGATCTCTATGATTTCTGGCTTACTAGAATTCAATCTAGATAGCATTTCTTCATAATCAGAAATTGAATTTACTAAGCAGTAGCTAAGAGAGTTCGCTTTAGCAAGAGCCGATAACTTAGGGAAGCTTAGACCGGAATCTGGTCCGGCACCCTTCTCGCGGCCAAAGAAGGTTTTCTGACTCAATCTTATTGATAGGTACCCGTCATTATTTAAGACAAGCACTTTGATGGGTAGAGCGTATCTCTGAATAGTCTCTAACTCTTGAATATTTAGCATAATAGAACCATCACCTGCGATACATATAATTCGTTTCCCTGGATTGGCAAAGGCGGCTCCAATGGCAGCTGGAATCTCATAACCCATTGAAGCAGAACCTGCATTAGTAAAGAGCCTTTGGGTGCCTCTTATCGAGGCGATCTGGAAGGGAATTACTGAGGCTGAAGCATCGGCACAAGCGACTATTTCATCATCATTTAACATCCTCCATAACTCGTCAATAAATAAGTATGGATTTAAACCCTTATCCGAGTGGCCCTTCTCAACAAGAGAACAATCGATTACAGGTAACTCTTTTTTAATTAAAGAGATGTTTTCTATCCAATGTTTTTTATTATCAAAAATTTCACTTGGTTCTGTTGTTTTATCCCAAAGTAAATTGATAAATGAAGCAACATCGGCATTAATTAAAACATCTAGTGCCACCATCGGTTTAGATAGTTCATAGGGGTCAACATCGATCCCAACTTTTATTGCATTCCTGCCGAAATTTTCCCAGTTGTAAGAAACTTGCCGTATTGGAAGTCGGCTACCCATAACAATGATTAAATCTGATTTTTGTGTTATCAGATTTCCTGCACGAGTACCGACAACGCCGGGGCGCTCGCCAAACCAAGCGCTTTTATGATCGATAAAATCGACTGCTGTCCATGTTGTACAGATTGGAACATTGATTCTTCTTGATATTTCAATTAGTTTTTGTTGCGCCCCAGAGCTACGAACAGCTGATCCAACAAGAAAAACTGGACGGCTAGATTGATCTATTAGTTTCAAAACATGATTAACAGACCTTTCCAAACTTACAGGGATTGATCTAGTGGCCACTGCATTGCACATAAAATACTTTTCTGGATTCATTTCTGCCAATTGTATGTCAATAGGAATATCTATCCATACGGGACCGGGTCTTCCATCTTTTGCAAGTAGAATAGATTCTTCTAGAATGAATGGTATCTCATCAACCTGCGAAATAAATGTTGCACGTTTTGTTATGGGTTTCACTAAAGAAATTATGTCTACTTCTTGATCGCCCAATTGTCTCAATTTGCCAAGATTTCCTGTGGCTCGTAGTGTAGTCAATCTCTTTACTTGGCCCGAAATTACGATCATTGGAATGCTGTCAGTCCAAGCTCCAAACACGCCATTTATAGCATTTATCCCCCCGGGGCCAGTTGTTACGTTGACCACCCCTAATTTGCCATTAAATCTTGCGTACGCCTCGGCAGCCATTGCACATGTTTGTTCGTGATGACAGAAAACCGGATGTAGTCCCTCACACCAGCTGAGAGCGTCATTTAAAAACATGGCGCCTCCACCAGCCAACATAAATACAGTATCTGATTCCTGCGTTAATCTTTGGGCAATATAATCGGCAACTCTCATTTATTCATGCTCAAATTAAGTTACCCCCGGCAAAGCCGGGGGTTTATCTCTGTTAGCCCCTCAAAGGGGCAAAAACATGAAGCGCCTGAAGGCGCTGACTCACATACCTAACTTGAGCTGATCATAATGAGCGTCTTCTTTGTCTTGATTCCTGACGTAAGCCCTGACCATCTCCTCATCGAGTCCAATCGTGGTCACAAAGTAACCTCTAGCCCAGAAATTCTCACCCGTGAAATTCTTAGTCTTCCCGGCAAATCGTCTCGCTATCGATATCGCACTCTTCCCTTTGATATAGCCAATCACATACGATACCGAGTGTTTCGGCGGAATGCTGATGCAGATATGCACGTGATCCAACATCAAATGCCCTTCCACAATCTGACATTCCTTTTGTTCCGCCAACTCGCGCAATGTCTCGCCAAGATGCTTGCGGATCGCTCCAAATATCATTTTCTTGCGCCTCTTCGGTATAAATACCACATGATATTTGCAATCCCATTTCGTATGACAGAGACTCTGGTACTCTTTCATTTGATTCTCCTAACTTTTGATCGAGTCAGAAGAATCAGGCTGACCGTAGCGCTCGGTCAAACCTAGTGAGTCCCCCGGCATAGCCGGGGGATTACCTTATTTATTTAAGATTCCTAATTGTCACTCTTTTTTCATCGTTACGGTAGAGCAATTGAATTTCAAGTGATAGAGGTTCATATTGTTTGCTGTTAACAGCGGATTTTCATTGAAAACCTTAATTAGTGCGTGAGCACTAATTAAGGCTGCTCAGGCAGTACCTATGTCTCAGATTATGGAACGAATATAATTCGTAACAGTAGAGACCGGATCATTTTTCACGACGTTCCGCCAAGTTATTTATACTTTCAAAAATGCGCATTACTGCCCTCGATTAAGAATGAAAATTTTTAGTTCCTCATTCTCACTGTATGGTCCATCAATATGATCAATAGTGAGCGGCTCATTAGCTTTTACTACTTTAGTTAATCGCTCTCCATTCATAATCTCACGGCAAGATAACTGACCCTTGCGAAGCGGTACAGCCAGATAGAAGTCTTTCTCTAGGCTTTCTTTGTTAAAAACGTAGCCCGGTTGCAAATCGTTTCTGGCATAAGCCCCCCTAACAAGTGTATTAAGGTACTCTACCTCTCTCCGTGTGATAATTCGTTTCGAGTTGCTACGTCCTCCACACATTTCACTAGCCTTGTGAAAG
>JACDSH010000056.1 GCA_013450215.1 Nitrosospira sp. | reverse complement strand
GGCGTCATCAGATCTCGCACCAGCTCATGCGCTTCTCGAAGTGGAAACTCCTTGGCATTAGGCGTGCTCGTGACCTGTTGAAGCGTCTCGTTGACCGGTGTATCGGTATCCCGGTCAACGAGATTATATTTTTGTGAATGCTGTTGTCGCATACTCTAGATTAGACCGTCAAAATTACTAAGAATAAAAATTCGTGAGTAACGAGTATTGCTGGCGATCTTAACCAGTCTGTCAATTTTGATGCGATGTAGGATCATGCGAATACCTCTGCATCGGCTAGTTTCTTTCCTTGTACATCCTTAGCCGAGATGATGGGCTGAGTATTGAGAGGCCACTCAATACCGATCGTGGGATCGTTCCAGATGAGGCTACATTCAAACTCGGGGGCATAATAGTCGGTGGTCTTGTACAAAAAATCGGCACTATCACTCAACACGTAAAAGCCATGTGCAAACCCCGGCGGAATCCATAGTTGACAATGGTTATCCTCGTTTAGTTCCATGCCCACCCACTGCCCAAAGGTGGGGGAGGACTTTCGGAGATCCACAGTCACATCGAATATCGAGCCACGTACGACCCGAACTAGCTTTCCCTGTGGTTGCTGGATCTGATAGTGAAGCCCACGCAGCACACCCTTGGACGAGCGGCTGTGGTTGTCCTGTACAAAGTTCACGTCAAGACCAGTGGCTTGATTGAAGTCTCGTTGGTTAAAACTCTCAAAAAAGAAACCACGAGTGTCACCGAAGACCTTGGGCTCAATGATTAGAACTGATGGGATCGAGGTAGGGGTTACCTTCAAGACGGTTTCCTCTCTTGCAGCAACCGTATCAGATACTGACCATAGCCATTCTTAGCGAGGGGCTGAGCCAGTTTCTCAAGTTGCTCAGCACCGATGAAGCCCCTGCGATAAGCGATCTCTTCGGGGCAGGCGACCTTGAGGCCTTGACGGTGTTCTATGGTCTCAATGAAGTTGCTGGCCTCTATAAGACTCTCGTGTGTTCCCGTATCCAGCCATGCATAACCACGACCCATGATCTCTACATGCAGTTGATCGCGCTCCAGATAGATACGGTTGACGTCGGTTATTTCTAATTCACCACGGGGCGAGGGCTTGAGATGGGTCACGATATCAATCACTTGATTGTCATAGAAGTACAGTCCGGTCACGGCGTAATTACTCTTGGCTTTGGGAGGCTTCTCTTCCAGTGATATGGCCTGGTTCTGGTCGTTAAAAGCGACCACGCCATAACGTTCTGGATCCTGCACGTGATACGCAAATATAGTCGCGCCATCAGTTTCAGCCATCGCTCGTTCGAGCTGAACATGCAAGTCATGACCATAAAAAATATTATCACCTAACACCAGTGCACTGGGACCGTGACCGATAAAATGACGGCCGATGAGAAATGCTTGGGCCAGCCCATCCGGGCTGGGTTGCGCGGCATACTGAAGGTTAAGACCCCAATCGCTACCATCCCCCAGTAACTGTTCAAAGCGTGGTGTGTCTTGTGGTGTTGAGATGATAAGGATGTCTTGTATGCCCGCAAGCATCAGCGTGCTCAGGGGATAGTAGATCATCGGCTTGTCGTAGATGGGAAGTAGTTGCTTTGAGACAACCTTAGTCACTGGGTAGAGCCGGGTACCAGAACCGCCGGCAAGGATGATCCCTTTACGATGAGTCATGAACGTTCCTCGAGAATTTCGGTAAGCATCCGTGTCACGCCAGTTTGCCACAAAGGCAGGTTTAAATCGAAGGCGGCTCTCAGCTTGCAGGTATCTAGACGCGAGTTAAGAGGTCTCCTAGCGGGCGAAGGAAACGCGCTAGTTTGAACCGGGGTCACATTCTCCCCAGTTGCTTTGAGTTTGACGCCGCACCGACGTGCCAGATCCAGTATCAAGCAAGCGTAGCCGTGCCACGAAGTCTCACCTGCGGCAGACAGGTGATACAGGCCGGACAGTTCCGCTCGTTGTAGGACCGTGCGAATGGCGTGTGAGGTAATATCCGCCAACAGGTCGGCGCCGGTGGGGGCGCCAATTTGGTCATTTATGACGGTCAGATGGTCGCGTTCTCCCGCTAATCGCAACATGGTCCTAGCAAAATTGCCACCTCGTGCAGAATAGACCCAGCTGGTGCGGAAGATCAGGTGACGGCAACCTGCGACCCGGATAGCCTCCTCACCTGCGAGCTTGGTGGAGCCGTATACATTCAAAGGTCTGGTTGAATCGGTTTCTAGCC
Source organism: Nitrosospira sp. (assembly GCA_013450215.1). GTDB lineage: Bacteria > Pseudomonadota > Gammaproteobacteria > Burkholderiales > Nitrosomonadaceae > VFJL01. The sequence continues at coordinate 2,416 of JACDSH010000056.1, read as the reverse complement.
AGGGCGTGCTGCCACTGCCGTCGAATACATAGTCGGTGGAGTAATGAATCAACCAACTATCGAGCCTTCGTGCTTCCCGTGCGAGGACACCAGGAGCTAGCGCGTTAATGGTTCGGACCAGTTCCGGTTCACTCTCGGCCTTATCGACAGCGGTATAGGCGGCGGCATTAACGATCACATCCGGGGAAATTGAGCGGACAGTCTCAGCAATGCGGTCCAGATGGGTGAAATCGCCGCACTGCTCTTTACTATCACTATCCAGCGCAATCAGCTCCCCCAGAGGCGCAAGACTGCGTTGCAACTCCCAGCCGACCTGACCGCTCTTGCCGAATAGCAGAATCTTCATCAGCCACGACCTTGGTAATTCTTCTCGACCCATGATCGGTAGCTGCCTGACTGAACATTACTGACCCAGCTCTGATTATCCAGATACCACTGCACGGTTTTACGGATACCTGTTTCAAAGGTCTCATCCGGCTTCCAGCCAAGCTCAGACGCAATCTTCCCGGCATCAATGGCATATCTGCGGTCATGGCCAGGTCGATCTGTAACATAGGTGACTTGTTCGCGGTAGGAACTTCCATCGGACCGCGGGCGGAGTTCATCCAGCAACCCACAAATGGTATGTACGATCTCGATATTGGGTTTTTCATTGCATCCGCCGACATTGTAGACCTCCCCCACTCGCCCATCGGCAAGCACACGGCGGATGGCGCTGCAGTGGTCCTTGACATAAAGCCAGTCTCGAATCTGCTGACCATCCCCATATACGGGCAAGGGTTTGCCTGCAAGAGCATTGACGATCATCAGTGGAATGAGCTTCTCCGGAAAGTGATAAGGACCGTAGTTATTGGAGCAGTTGGTGGTGAGTGTTGGCAGTCCATAGGTGTGATGATAGGCACGCACCAGATGGTCACTGGCAGCCTTGCTGGCAGAGTAAGGGCTGTTGGGCTCATATTGATGGGTCTCGCTGAAAGCGGGCTCAGTTTTGGAGAGTGAGCCATAAACCTCGTCGGTCGAGACGTGTAGGAAACGGAAGCCCTTCTTTGCCCCTTCGTTCAGCCCATTCCAATATGCACGGACCGCCTCCAGCAGTCGGAAGGTGCCGATGATGTTGGTCTGAATGAAATCTTCCGGACCGTGAATTGAACGATCGACATGGCTCTCAGCAGCAAAATTAATGATCGCTCGTGGTTGGTGTTGAGTAAGCAAGCCATTTACTAGAGTCGAGTCGGCGATATTGCCATGGACGAATATGTGGCGCTGATCAGATGATAGTGAAGAGAGGTTCTGTAAATTACCCGCGTAGGTGAGAAGATCGAGATTGATGGTCGTTTCATCTGACTGGGCCAGCCAATTCATCACAAAATTCGAGCCGATGAACCCGGCGCCCCCTGTTACTAGAATCATTCTCAGCCCTAAAGTTGTATTGCATCCATTTATGTAGAGTTGGGTGCAGTTTCATCCCACTTGATAGTTTACCTCACCTGAGGGGGTGAGGGTTTTTTGTGCTCGACCCACTGAGCTAGAATTTTTCTTTATCGCTTAGATAACGCCACTTCCCCGTGGGCAGGTCGCCGAGCTTTACTTGGCCGATACGGACACGCTTTAAGCCAGTGACCTTTAGTCCAACCAGTTCACACATACGTCTGATCTGACGCTTTTTACCTTCGCGCAGAATGAACCGTAACTGATCCTGATTCTGCCAGCTCACTTGAGCGAGCTTTAGCGTCTCACCGTCAAGACTTAGGCCATGATTCAATAGGTCCAACTGTTGCTTTGAGAGCGTTCCCTGAACACGCACCAGGTACTCCTTTTCAACCTCAGAATCCGCGCCGATGAGCTGTTTAGCAATGCGGCCATCTTGCGTTAATATCAGCAAGCCTTGAGAATCAATGTCTAGCCTTCCGGCCGGGGCCAAGCCCTTTAAGTGCATCGGACTAAATCTTAGCGATGACTGGCTCTCCTGAAAACGGGACTCTTGGTTAATCAGAGTAACCGCTGGCTGATAACCGGGTTCGGGCTGTCCTGACACGAACCCAATCGGCTTGTTCAATAGTATCGTCACCTGACCAAGTTGTTGCGCTTGGGCAGCCTTATCGAGTTTAATTTTCTGAGTGGGATAAATCTTCGTGCCGAGCTCAGTGATGCGGTCTCCATCCACAAATACCCAACCCTGTTCGATATAGCTATCTGCCTCCCTGCGTGAGCAAAGCCCTTGTTCTGACATGAGTTTAGATAGACGGATCTTTTCCATAAATTTGGCGGGGCAGCCTAGATTTGTGCATCATTATCTTCTGTTACGACTCGGTATTATAATTTGAAGCCCTGTGCCGTTTCAGTTAAAATTAGCGATTCTTTAGGCGCGTAGCTCAGCTGGTTAGAGCACCACCTTGACATGGTGGGGGTCGTTGGT
>JACDSH010000054.1 GCA_013450215.1 Nitrosospira sp. | reverse complement strand
GGGTACAGATTGCCCCAATATACCTATAATCATTGTTAGGACTAGTTCTTAGTGTAGAGCCTTCGTTCAAGAGAACGCATAAATTTATCCAAATTTACTGGACAACATTTATTTTCTCTGATATTAATGTAGCGGTCCTTGTGTATTTGAGTGACCAAATTTTTTAATAACACATAATGACCTGTCATAAACTAGATAAAGGAGATTAATAATGAGACTCTACCCGCTCCTCGCTGCCGCTCTGATAACACTATCTTTTACCGCTTGTGACCAGATGCGGGAGAAAACACCTGGAGAAGGGAAGCCAGGTCAATATCCTCCTAGCCTTTGGGATAAACGTGACGGTCAAGTGTCTGATGAGGAACTTGAAAAAGCTGCAAAAGAAGCTGCTGCTGAATCTGCACCTGCAAAGTAATTTAAAAACAAGAAAAGCATTTTTAAGTATTTGTAGTTGAAAAAAGCCGTCCCGTGGGGCGGCTTTTTTTATCAACACAATCTCTGCATGACAATGCCTCCTTCATCTTGAATTCATAGCGTCATTTCCTGATGGCGTGAAGAATGGATCTTCTTCGATATTAGATTCATATCTTGGCCTACCCATTACCCCCTTGATTAACTCTAGCCGTGTTGCATATTCGTTATTCATTCAAAGGGCCTCGTTTTTTAAGATCTCTAGCGGTAGAGTAACGAGCGCCCACTCAGTCTGATCATCAACTCTTCTGAATCAGTCTAGAATGTTGGAACTGCTATCCTCTTTTAGAGACATAATCATCCGTCCACTATTAAACTGATCAGACCCTTCCTCATCCTGACCTTTATCGAACTATAACCATAACCTATGCCATACATCCTCTCCCTTGATGCCGGTACCACTAGTGTCCGAGCCATGATCTTCGATCATGAGGGTCAGATCTGTGCCAGTGTTCAGGAGGAGATACGTCAAATATATCCTCAGCCTGGGTGGGTTGAACATGATCCCGAGGAGATTTGGCAGACACAGATCAGTGTCGCCGTATCAGCGCTCGAGCAAGCTCGGATCTGGCCGGCCGATATCGCTGGGGTGGGTATTGCCAATCAGCGTGAGACCATCATTGTGTGGGACCGTGACACCGGAAAGCCCATTTACAATGCCATCGTTTGGCAGGACCGACGTACTGCCACGGTATGCGATCAGTTGAGAGAGGGCGGGCATGAGGCGGCAGTTCAGGGTCTTACGGGCCTCGTGATTGACCCCTATTTCTCAGCGACCAAGATCCAATGGATACTCGATCATGTTCCGGGGGCACATTCTCAAGCAGTTGATGGGAGGATCATCTGCGGAACGGTGGAGACTTGGTTGATCTGGAAGATGACTGGCGGCAAGTTGCATATCACCGAGCCGAGTAATGCATCCCGGACCATGCTCTTCAATCTGAGCGCTGGTGAATGGGACCAAGACCTGCTAAAACTTTTCGGAATTCCTAGGTGCATGATGCCAGAGGTCAGATCCTCTAGTGAGATCTATGGAGAGATCAGTTCGGTGCCACTCCTCTCTTCTATTCTTTTAGCTGGTGCGGCGGGTGATCAGCAGGCCGCCCTTCTCGGGGAGATGTGTTTACGGCCGGGATTAGCAAAGAATACCTACGGGACGGGATGTTTCTTATTACAGAATATTGGCAGCAAGCCCGTCATCTCGAGCCAGAGACTGATCACAACAGCAACCTGCAAAATTGGCAGCAATCAGGAGTTTGCCCTTGAGGGGAGTGTCTTCATGGGCGGCGCAGTCATACAGTGGCTGAGAGATGGCTTGCATCTTGTCCAATCTGCTCAGGAGGTGGATGCGCTGGCAAGCTCGGTATCGAACAGTGGGGGGGTCATACTGGTACCAGCTTTTACAGGTCTGGGTGCTCCGCATTGGGATCCTTACGCTCGTGGAATGATGATCGGTCTGACTCGAGATACCACCACCGCGCATATCGCACGTGCTGCAATTGAGGGAATTGCCTTACAGGTGGCGGATCTGATCGATGCGATGCATGCAGATACCGGTCAGCAACTACAGGAGTTGCGCGTTGATGGGGGTGCATCTCGTAGCGAACCACTGCTCCAATTTCAGGCAGATCTATTGGGTATACCCGTGGTCCGTCCATCCGTGATCGAGACCACTGCCTTGGGGGCAGCCTATCTGGCGGGTCTTGCGGTTGGTTTTTGGTCGAACATTGATTCAATCGCTACACACTGGCGAGTTGATAAGACCTTCAATCCAATGATGCAGAGAGGACGTGTGGCAGAGATTCGTGAGCGTTGGAGTGAGGCATTGGGCCGTGCAAAAAATTGGGAGCCGCATTCTCCATCAGAATGCACCAATCATCCTATCAAGCCGACATGAAGGTTAAGAGTCTGATCATCTGCCTATCCATTATCTTCATAATGGGGGCAAATCTTGCTCAAGCGATAGTAGATGTAAATCCCGTTCGTGAGGAATTAGTTCCGTCTGATCAAGAGTCTCTGATGTGGCGAAAAATGATTGCAGTTCATGGAAATGCACGTGCTCAATATACGCTGGGCGTGATCTATGCCAATGGTCAGGGTGTTCCTCAAGACTATTACGAGTCATTAAAATGGTTTCGTATGGCCGCACAGCAGGGGAACACACTCTCTCAACTCAACCTGGGTGTGATGTACTCCAATGGGCAGGGCGTGTTACGAGATTACGAAGCAGCCGCTAACTGGTTTCATCTGGCAGCTGCAAAGAGGAATGCACTCGCGCAGTATAGCCTGGGTGTGATGTACTCCAATGGGCATGGGGTAGATCAAAGTTTTGAACTTGCCAAGAAGTGGTATCAGTTGGCGGCAGAGCAGAGTCACGTGCGTGCTCAATTCAATCTTGGTGTGTTGTATAACAATGGCCAGGGTATTGAGCAGGATTATCTGGAAGCGATCAGATGGTACTCGCTCTCGGCAGCTCAAGGTTTTTCGCGTGCTCAATTCAATCTCGGTCAGATGTATGAGGAAGGTCGTGGCGTGAAGCAGGATTATAGAGAGTCCCTGAAATGGTACCAAATAGCGGCTGCTCAAGGTTATCTGCAGGCCCAGAATAATTTAGGGAGGCTCTATGCAGAAGGCCGAGGCGTTCCACAGGATTATGTTCGAGCCTATATGTGGTTCAAGATGGCGGCATCAAGGGGTGTCGTTACAGCACAGAGGAATCTGCTCGAATCTGCCAAGATGATGATCCCCTCACAAATTATTGAAGCGCAAAGAATGGCGAGAGATTGTGAGATGCGTGACTACAAGGACTGCGATGATCATGGCCTATTCGTTAGGCCTTAACAGATAAATCAGAGTGGTCTGTGTGAATATTTCGAGAGAATGCAACAGCAAGCGAATTAAGGGATAGGGTCGTCATTTAAGTATTGGGTAGTAAAACAGATCCGTAATTTTGAAATAATCGAATGGCCTGGTTCATATACCCCTTCTCCAGGGCCCCTCGCAACACGATTTAATTTAATGAGTCTTTTGATGTTTGGTTAAGTGGTTTGTGGCCTGATGGGTCTCGGTCAGAGAGGGGCTGTCATGACACAGTTCTTTAATGCATTCTTTGCACGGTACATCGACTCGTCTGCACGCTCTATCAGACTAACCTCAGTTTCGTTCTTCTTCCATAATGCAACCCCCGAGCTGAAGGTCATCTGGATCGGCTTTCCTTGATGTAAGTAAGGGTTCTTCACGAGGGTTCTTTGAAGACGTCTGATCGTCTCAGCACCTGGCTCAAGACCGGTTGATGGAAGTAGGATGACAAACTCCTCCCCCCCATAACGTGCAATCACATCACTCGGACGTAGCGTCTCACGTGCCAAGTTGACCAGGTGGAGCAATACATTATCCCCGGCCTGGTGACCGTAGGTGTCATTCACCCCCTTAAAGTTATCCAGATCGATTATTGCCATGCATAGGGAGGTGTCATGTCTGTCCGCACGAGCAGACTCGCGAGCAAAGGCGGCTGAGAGTCCCCTCCTGTTCAGTGTTCCGGTCATTGGGTCTGCATGGATCAGCAGTCTGACCTGATCAAGCTCCTTTCTCAGATTCGCAAGGTCTTGCTCGGAGTGCCTGACCTGTTCACGTGAGAGATAAACCTCATTATGAGCGTGGGGAGGGTGAATCTCCTTTAAGGCAGATTCAAGCAGATGCCTGATCTCATCGATGCTAGTCGACTGATGGATCTTCTGAGCATACCGATCGATCTGAACTTGATAATCTTGGGAGGTATCGTCAGGCATGATTAAACGCTTCCATGAGGTGGTGACTTACTCCATAAGTTAATGTGCTCAACCATTAGCTTTACTTTAGTCTTTTTTATACCACGTAGTACGCGAGACAGCCAGAATTTCTAGATTTGGAAGAGCTATGGCTCTGTTGGTTGTGGTTAAAGGAGAGCCAAGGCTGAAATATTTGACTGAGGCTAGATTAACAGAGCTGAGGAGGGGGGAGTATATTGAACAGGTGTGGAATACACCCATAATTCTTTGAAATGGAAGGGAGAGTTGGTCTTCATGGACAAGACATCTTTTCGTGATCTGTGGACGACAAATGGTGTCAAGAGGTACACCGGCCGATTAAAAAATTAAAGTTGAGTTGATCCTAATATTTTGTACACACGTCGCGAGAGCGCGGCACTCTGAACATAGACCGACTCATAAAAAATCCCCTGACAGAGATTGGATTTCTGAGTATGGCTGAGCTGACTATCATAGATCTGAAGGCGTTACGATGGGTCGCTGAACTTGATGATTCTCGACACTGAGCATAGTGTGGGAAGTGTTCAATAACCCCCGGTCGAGTCGTATACACGCGCCATCTGGCCGGTGTGGTTGGGTTCTAACCCTTGCCGCGACAAGTCCTCTCATGGCCCCCTCTCTAAAGGTCGGGTGATGGTGTAAAATACAGTCGCATTTGGAATCAGCTAAGCTGTATTGCGGGACGAGAGATCGCAAGATAGACGAGTAACTGAACAGTCAGAAAGCTGTACCGGTACTCGATCAACCAAGTGCATGGGTTTTAGAGTTTTTTATGGTGCC
>JACDSH010000045.1 GCA_013450215.1 Nitrosospira sp. | reverse complement strand
GCATAACCATGGTCATGCTGCAAAATAAAGTGTGTCTTTGGGGTGATCATGTGCTTTGCCACGACGCTGTACATCCCCCAGAAGGCATTGTTGCGAGCCGACTGATGGCTGCCAGTTCCAGCTATATTGAGTGAACTTCGCTTGTCATCCGTCGTATAAGTGACCCCCCCGATGCCGCCCCAGTTGCTCATGTTCCTGTTAAAGTTTCCATCCCAACCGCCGGTGCCGCTTCCGGTAATCGCACCACTCATGAATACAATATTCTTATCGACATTGTAGTGGGTTAACACACCAGTATGGGTGAAAGGCTCACCATACTGCATGGTATAGGCATGGCTATAGAAGAAGTTATTCGGTGCCGGAACCGATTCAAAGCCGATCGGTGTATAAAAGTGACCGGCCTTAATGGTCAGACCATTAGCGATTGGGGCGTATATTTCAACGAAGGCCTGCGGCAGAGCAACGCCGTAGTTACGTCCGGTATTTAATATGTTGAGATCCCAGTCTCCCCTATGTTGCATATTACCCCCAGTTGTTGGGTCTGTAGCAGGGTTGCCGTAGGCTTGGGTAAAGATGGCGTCGGTTCCGAACATAAAGTCTGCACGGAATCCCAAGTCCCACGATTTACCCGAGTTCACCACGTCGCGCTTTAGGAACATATTAAACTGGTTAAACTGAGCCTGATTAGCGCGATCGCCAAATGTAACCGGTCCGTTATACCCGTTTGTTGAGTGGCTAGGATTGAAGGTTGCTCCCCCGTTCATCCATCCGCCGATCTCTATCCCATTATCCTTGAAAACTTTTGGCATGATCAGAGAGTTCAGCATGCCATTCGATTGAGGAGTCTTCATTGCCGCTTGTGCGCCCGTCATTCCGATTGAAAGAAGGGCCACTCCACCTGCTGCTAGTGCCGATATACGCATGCGCTTTTTACGTCCAATTTTACGTTGCATTTTCGTACCCCCCTTCATTTAAGAAATAGACAAAACACCCAAGGACAATAGTCCGACTGTGTAAAATATATTATTTTCTACAAAATGTCCACAGAATATTTATGCAAAATAAATAAGGACAACAAGGTCTTAAGATAAAGCAGATACATTGGTGATGGTCACCAGCCTCCTCAAGGCAGGAAATCCAAATAAATACTGCCCCGCCTACCCCAAGAACAGTTTATAGGCTGGATTCTGACTCTCATCCCAGTACCGATATCCCAGTTGGCCGAGAAATTTCTTAAATTCGGCTTTCTCTGTGGGTGGCACCTCCATCCCAACCAGGACGCGACCATAATCGGCACCATGATTGCGATAGTGAAAGAGGCTGATGTTCCAGTGTTGGCTCATGCTATCTAGGAACTTCATCAGGGCACCAGGGCGGTCTGGAAACTCGAACCGATAAAGTATCTCATTCTTTACCCCGCCCGCTCGCCCGCCCACTAAGTGACGAATGTGTAGCTTTGCCATCTCGTTATCACTAAAGTCTTCCGCATACAGCCCACTCTTTCTAAGACTCTTGATCAGTTGTGCCGACTCGCCGCGGTTGCGCACAGACACGCCGACAAATACATGCGCCTGCTTTGGGTCGGAGTAACGGTAGTTGAACTCCGTTATGCTCTTCGTCCCAAGCATGGCACAAAATTTCTTGAAACTACCTGGCTCCTCAGGAATGGTCACCGACATCACAGCTTCCCGCTGCTCACCCAGTTCCGCCCGTTCCGACACATGACGCAGCCGATCAAAGTTTATATTGGCACCGGAGGCAATTGCCACCAGTGTCTTGCCGCGAATCCTATTGCGCTTAGCATAAGCCTTAGCACCCGCGATGGAGAGTGCGCCAGCAGGCTCCAGAATGGCGCGGGTATCTTCAAACACGTCCTTAATAGCTGCACAGATGGCGTCCGTGTCCACCAAGATGATCTCATCGACCCACTCGCGACACAGGCGAAAGGTTTCTTCACCCACCTGCTTTACCGCCACACCCTCCGCAAATAAACCCACCTGAGTCAGCTTTACACGCCTCCCCTCCTGCAATGACCGGGACATGGAGTCGGCATCGACCGGCTCAACCCCGATCACTTTGATCTCTGGGCGCAGTCTCTTTACATACACAGCAATTCCGGAAATAAGACCACCCCCACCCACCGGCACGAATATAGCGTGGATCGGGCCGGTATGCTGCCGCAGGATTTCCATGCCTATCGTGCCCTGCCCCGCAATGATATCGGGGTCATCATAGGGATGCACAAGGGTGGCTCGCTCCTCTGTTGCGAGTTTCAGAGCGTGCGTATAAGCCTCGTCGTAGGCATCGCCGTGGAGCAATACAGTCGCTCCACGCGCTTCAACCGCTTGCACCTTGATTTGTGGAGTAGTGACTGGCATCACGATCGTGGCCCGACAGTTGAGTCGCTGCGCCGCCAACGCAACCCCCTGCGCGTGGTTGCCGGCAGAGGCTGCCAACACCCCACGCTTGAGCTGAGCAGGCGAGAGCTTGACCATCTTGTTGTAAGCCCCGCGCAATTTGAATGAGAATATCTGCTGCATATCCTCCCTCTTCAGCAGCAACTTGTTATGCATGCGTGATGAGAGATTGGGGGCAAGCTCAAGGGGGGTCTCTACCGCTACGTCATAAACACGAGCAGTGAGAATTTTTTCAAGATAATCATTCTTCATCTGGACATTCACCTGAGGGGCCATAATCTGAAATGAATTCTACCATGTTGACGTGCTCGTCTAGAGTTCAGGTTAATTGTTAAACTCTATGAATCGGGCTATCCTAATGGGGCAGTTAAATATTTTTATCAGAGCAAGGACGCCATGACACAAGATGAACAAAAACGTGCTGTCGCACAAGCCGCCATCCAGCATGTTCTGGTCGGCAGTATTGTCGGCGTTGGAACTGGCTCTACCGCTAATCATTTCATAGATGAGTTGGCCAAGATTAAGCATAAAATCAAAGGTGCAGTGGCGAGTTCCGAGGCGACCGCTCAACGCCTTAAAGGGCATGGTATTGAGGTCATGGATCTGAATAGCGTCAATGATCTCCCCCTCTATATTGATGGTGCTGACGAAGTTACTGAGCACCTACACATGATTAAGGGTGGGGGGGGCGCCCTGACCCGTGAGAAAATTGTTGCTGCGGTTGCGAGAAAGTTTATCTGTGTTGCCGACCAGAGTAAGCTTGTTGATATTTTGGGTGAGTTTCCCCTTCCGGTCGAAGTGGTTCCGATGGCGCGTAGCTATGTCGCTCGCGAGATCTCGAGAATAGGTGGACAGCCGATGCTCCGCCAAGGATTCACCACCGACAACGGGAACGTGATTCTGGATGTACGCGGCCTGAAAATTCTTAACCCGGTAGAACTGGAGACAGCGCTCAATCAGATAACTGGGGTGGTAACTAATGGTCTGTTTGCAAGGCGCTGCGCAGATGTACTGTTACTCGGTACTGACTCTGGCGTGCGAACGATTGCCATTTAATCTGAGAGAAAACAAAATTGTCATAATTACCGGGTATCCTTTTCTATTTCTGTTCAACCAAGAGGCACGCAATGTCAATCAGTGAACACATATCCAAACAATTTAATGCTGAGCTTGAAGCCGTACGCTCGAGCGTTCTCCAAATGGGTGGGCTGGTTGAGGAGCAAATCGAGCAAGCCATTCAAGCGCTCACCACCGGCAATATCAATCTGATCGAGCAGGTCATCGCAGATGACAGCCGCGTCAATGACATGGAGGTCTCTATAGATGAGATTTGCAGTCAGATTATTGCGCGCCGTCAACCAACTGCCGGTGACCTACGCATGATCATGGCCGTCATTAAGACGATTACTGACCTAGAACGAATCGGCGATGAAGCATCTAAGATCGCGCGTATGGCACATCTTATCTATGTCACCGAACATAAGCGTATGCCACGCTTTATCGAGATAAGGCATGTCGCCAATATCGCATTAGATATGTTGCGCAAGTCATTGGACGCCTTCGCCCGCCTAGACGTAAAGACTGCGGCTCAGGTTGTTCGTCAAGATGAACTGGTGGACGAAGAGTTTCGTTCTATCATTAGACAGCTGATCACTTCCATGATGGAAGACCCTCGTATGATCTCAACCTCTCTTGAAATTCTCTTTGCTGCGAAGGCCGTTGAACGTATCGGTGACCACGCTAAAAACATGTCCGAATACGTGGTCTATCTAGTCAAGGGTAAGGATGTCCGCCATGTTACCGTTGAGGAGATCGAGCGCGAGGTTCAACAGTAGTTGCTCTAGCTAGTTCTACAAATACACCAGGAAACTATGCCCGAATATTCCACCCTGGCTGCGGTTGATCTCGGCTCTAACAGCTTTCGTCTACAGGTGGCGAGGGTGGTGGGGGATCAAGTCTATCCGCTGGATAGCCTAGGGGAGATGGTGCGCCTTGCCGCCGGGATCACTCCCGACAAGCGGTTGAATGAGGACTCCCAAGCCCGCGCACTTGACTGTCTAAAACGTTTTGGGGAACGGTTACGGGGTTTCGCGCCACATACCGTGCGCGCAGTAGGCACAAACTCGCTGCGGATAGCGAAAAATGCCCCCGCATTCCTGAAAAAAGCAGAATCTGCTCTTGGTTTTCCCATTGAGGTTATTGCAGGGCGTGAAGAGGCGCGTCTCATTTATTTGGGTGTTTCTCATGGGTTACCCATTTCGACCGAGAACCGTCTTGTAGTAGATATTGGTGGTGGCTCTACCGAAATTATAATCGGTAGCGGATTAAAGCCGGCCAAGCTAGAAAGTCTCTATATGGGCTGTGTCAGTCATAGTCTTCGCTTTTTCCCGGATGGAAGAATCACCAAGTCTGCGATGAAACAAGCTGAGCTTGCTGCACGCGCTGAAGTTCAGACCATTTCATCCGAATTCTCATCTGACCAGTGGCAAGATGCCTTCGGCTCATCCGGCACTGCCCGCGCACTGGGTGAAATCTTAAAATTGAACAAATTTGGCGGCGAAAGTGCTAGCGATGACATAACAGTAGAAGGACTGGGTGAATTTCGTGATTACCTACTCAAGGTTGGCGACAGCCAAAAATTAGAAATTGCCGGTCTACGCCCTGAGCGTGCCCCTGTCATCGTCGGCGGTTTCGTCATCATGTCTGCCATATTTTCAGAACTGAGTATTCTCCGCATGTCGCAGGTAATGGGCGCGCTCCGTCAAGGCGTTCTGTATGACTTGCTGGGGCGATTCCATAATCACGACATGCGAGAGGTGACAGCTCTGCAGTTCATGCGGCGCTACCAGGTTGATCCTCCTCAAGCGCGGCAAGTTGAGTCATTAGCAGTGGCGTTGGCTCGGCAGCTGCTGAAGAACTCTCCTGACGATCTAGAGGGTGCCCTACGAATCCTGTCATGGGCTGCACGTCTTCATGAGGTTGGCATCTCGATCGCTCACTCGGGTTACCACAAACACTCTGCATATATTCTTGGTAACGCTGATATGCCCGGGTTCTCAAAAATGGAACAGTCTCGACTGAGCCTTTTAGTTCTTGTTCACCGGGGCAACCTCAGTAAGGCTCGTGAAATGGTCACCACACTATCGGACTTGAAACTTGTGTTCGCACTGAGACTGGCGACACTCTTTCACCGAAGCCGTAGTGAAATTGAACTGCCTCGGATGGAGGTTTTGCTTGATGAAGCCGAGTGCGTATTACGCATCGGGCACGAGTGGTTGGAATGTAACCCATTGACCGCTACCGCTATCGCCGCCGAAGTAGAGGAATGGTTATCTCTCGGTCTCAATCTGCGCATCAAAGACTTATCTGAAGGGAGCAAAAACAAGAGAGTGAATTAGTCGATTCGAGTCCCTATTGACACATACCCCTCCCCCATCTAAAGCAAGAGCTCCTAGAAGGCTTAATTGGGGCCCCCACCTATAAATTTACTCTGTAAATTTCTTGACAGGTAAAGTCTAAGGGGGTAGTCTGCGCGGGTCGTAT
>JACDSH010000010.1 GCA_013450215.1 Nitrosospira sp. | reverse complement strand
AGCACGTCTAGCCCGTGAAAGAAAAGAAGCGACTAAAAAAAGTCTCTGACCTAGTCCTTGCTATCAATCTCCGTCCCCTGACTGACGAATTCAACCTAAGAACCTGAGTTAAGCATATCCATTGCTCTGACTTGTAATCAGCCTGACACTCGGCGAAGCATAAAAGAAAGTCGATTTTACAAGAATAGAATCCTCAAAGTATCAATTTATGGTTGAGAGCCCATCTTGCAAATGAATCACTGGAAAACTGATTTAATGCCTCACCCTCATCTACTATTGCTGCTAAATTTCCCTGTGCTGGAGTTGGAATGAAGGAACGAAGAATCTCAACAATTTCTCCACGTTGATTCATCACGCATCTACGAATAAGCGCATCCCACTCATGGCCATCTAAAGGCGCCTCACTGGCTGGACCAGGCCGACGCACGTAATAAACCTTATTCTTAATAGTTCCTTTGGGTGTTTCACTACAACTGCGAACTGGAACTTTTGAACCCCCAGGGGCACGAATTACTGAAAATTCCTCCCCAGACTTGGGGTGCCTTTGGAATGTTACGTGAGCATGAAATGGGGGTTCTGCATATTTATTAATGATTGCATTTACCTCATCAGTACCAAACTGATTGAGACTTTGTGGGCGACCCCTCCCTGGCGACAGCACACCAGTAGAATCTTCAGTGAATCAAATAACCAGGAATCCCCCACCATGATTTTCAAGAGCTATCAAAGTTTTTGCAATGGTACCCTTAGATTCAACATCATCCATATCTAGCCAATCCTTGGCTTCAATATCAAGCGTTTCCATTGGGCTAATTAGCCGATCCTCAAATTGAGAATTAATGTCCCTATTTAATAAATGGCTCATCTACTTCCTTCGGAAGAGGTAAATTATTGGCGCCCACTTCAGCAATCGAATTAACCCAAGGTTGCAATCATCTCTATTTTTGGCGCAACCGTTCTGACTAGCTTTTCAACTCCGTGCCCAGGATTAGATCTCTTTTGCGAAACAAGTAATCCCAATTTCTCCAAGAGTCCAATATCCTTGGTAATGGCAGAGCGCTCACGATGCAACTTGACCGTTAGTTGGGTAATCGTTTTAGGCTCATCCATCACCTCTAACATAAGGCGCCTGCGCGCTTCTGAGAGGACCATGAACATCTCTTGAGGATCTTCAAATGAGAAAGTGGCTGACTTCTTAAATGATTCACCACGATCTGCTTTTTGCGCAGCTTTGCGCGCACGATCAAAGAAGCCCTCAACCTTATCAGTGCGAATAATTACTTTTGTCATTTCTTCACCTTTTTTAATCCTTTAATAATTTCTTGCCATTCTTTCTGAAACTGCTCTAGAGTTTGCTCATAACTCTCAAATTCGACAGGGGCTACTTTGCCCATATAGTGCCTGTGGTGATAATCATGCGCATTATCAAATCCCAACACCCGCCCTTTATCTTTCTGACAAATCAGTGGATTGATATAAGCCAGGTTGTATCGTGTTACTACCGTCTTGCCATCTTGAACGTAACCCCAAACCTCGAAACTTAAAATCCCACCGCCCTGACTTGTCTTTAGCTTGAAGGTTTCCCTCTCTAGCTGAACTTCGATCTTTGGCCTAAATTTTTTAGTCATCATCCATATTCTACCAGATATGCCCTGAAATTGCATACCTGAATTTTTGAAGGGTGATACATCGAGTTAGCGGTCCTAAGCTTACCAATCGAATTATTCAAATTGAGTAGCAAATTGATCAATTACCAATCCATCGATTTTCCAACTCTCTCGGACAACAAAACTTCTCGCAAGGCTGCAACATTAAAATTCAAGAGATTCATGATGCGATACATTAATCAATTTCATTCATCTATAAATTTCACGACGATTTCCAATTTCAATCACTAAGACCGTCATCTGCCCATCCACGATTTTACAAATCAGCCTAATATCGCCAACCCTGTAACGCCAATATTCGCCCATCCTAGGGCCTTTTAAACTTTTGCCCAATGAACGCGGATCAGACAAGTCCGCAATCCTCTCATCCATGTAATCAAGTATGCGTAATGCAATTTGCTTATCTAACTTTTTAAGTTGCTTGCTTGCAGATTCGGTGTACTTAATGATCCAGACCAAGATCTTTCCTTACTTGGGAAGTATCCAACAGTTTTTCACTACCTCTACGCACCCGCTCCATTGCCGCATCAGCCAAATAAAAATCTTCAAGGTCGTCTAACCCACTCTCGATAAGCTCACGCAAATAATAAGATTTAGCCCTACCAGTCTGCGCAACCAGTTGATCCAACCTTTGCTCAATCTCTGGATCAAGTCGAATTGAAACAGCCATAATTTCCTCCCTTAAAAAGCGTCAACAGAGTCATTGTATTACATGCAATACATAAAATACATGTATTTATTTGGGGGATATTTATGGCATTAGCAAGCCAATCGCCTTGTAAGCTCTATACTGAGGTTCCCCCGGTTTTTCGTCTTCCGAGAGGTGGGGTTTATGCGAACCGCTTTTCTTTCTGATGAGCATTAAGCTAATCATCCAGAAACCTTATTGGCGATTTATAGCTCAGAGACGAGTTCTGCCGTTTCTGTTTATAGTGCACTTCGATATAGTCAAAGCTCATGACCGATTCAGTGTTGCGAGATCTTGAGTCTGGCGAGAGAGCTGAGGGGACGCACATCGATAATGATAGGCGCCCCCCTCAGGTCCTAGAGTAATGCGACGCTCCTCACGTTGACTTGAACACATCTACAAAACCGAGAAACACGTCTAGACCGTGAAAGAAAAGAAGCGGTGAAAAAGTCTGTGACCTAGATCTTTCAGTCCCGGGCCAATGACATTAAAAATTCTAATGATTAATCCAATCAATCACCTTGAGTCCCGGGATTCGATTAAATTCTTTTGTATTGTTAGTGACTAGCGTCAGATTTAAGCTTAATGCATGGGCGCCTATCTTTGTATCAAGCGGACCTATCGGCGTTCCTTGCTCTTCCAAGGTGGTTCTGAGTCCCCCATAAAACAATGCTGCCGTATGCTCAAAAGCAGCGACTTCTAACGGTAGAATGAACTCATCTAGTGCCACTTGGTTTTTTTCTTGGTGCTGGCTTTTAGCAACCCCGTAGCACAACTCTGCCAATGTGATAGACGAAATACAAATATCGCCTACTTGATAAGCGCTGAACTTTTGCAGTATATCCTTTGGCCTTTGTTTAATAATTGCGATACAAATGTTGGTATCGAGCATTAGCTTCATGCAAACATATCCTCGCGGATTTGTGGGTCAGGCTGATTACGATTAGCCATAAAATCATCGCTGAATTTTTCTAAGCTACTAGCAAGCACCTCCCAAGAGTGATTGGTTGGTATCAGCACCACGGCATTGCCCGATCTTTTGATAATAACTTCATCACCTTTAAATCTAAATTCTTTAGGTAAACGCACAGCCTGACTTTGTCCATTTTGAAATAATTTCGCAGTTTTCATTTGCGTCCCCTTGATATATATTTAAAGTCTATACTCAAAGAGGGTAATGTCAAGTTGATTTGACCGAGATTCTGAACACTTTCACCCAATTAATCTGGTAACAAACTGCCGCTTGATTGATTACAGGAAAAATCGTAGAGTAAGGATTCCTTACTTTGGATAAACTCAGGAGTTATCATGCTCGCTAAAATGACTTCCAAGAATCAACTCGCCCTGTAAGCCCTATACCGTATAGGCCTAGCGAAAAGTAGAAAATCTGAATTTTCGCTTTAGAATATGCAAAATCAAAAAATGATTTGATTGAATTTTCTGAATCAGAAGTTATTTGAAGTTCAGAACAATTTTAAAAAAGCGTGGACACGCTCTTTGTCTAAGTCAAAAAGGCCGCTCTCATTAATTCAATATCACCTCTTGGGATAGCCAAGTGTTTTGCAGCATCCTCCCATTGGCGAGTGACTGCCACGACTTCGCCCGCAATCTGGGCTGCTTGATCTGTGCTTAATTCATAATACTGAGCAGTTGCAATGACATTGTCCAGATTGGCGCGATTATCGCCAATATCTAAATTGAGGGCATGCTCCGTTTTATCGATATTCGGGTTCAAATCAAAAGCAGGAGAGAGGCGCCAACCGCCTGACAGCAAAATAAAGCCATGATTTCTTAAGTGATCATCTCGATTGCTGATTGCCACATTGAAAACCACCCTGCGAAACAGTTGCGCCAAATCGTCCTTAATCGAACCTGCGGCCCCTCGGGTCATGATGAACTGAGCGATATCGAGGTAACTAGCATCATCACTAGACTCTTGTTTGAGCATGGTCATAGCCGACGCATAATGAATCCGCTGGCCATCAATACGATCAAACCGCTTAACAGCAAAGGTTCTATAGTAACTACCCAGTTTGAGTAACTTTGCTTGCGGCACTCGGATATCGGCACGAATTGCCAGCTGGTGGGCCAGCATCTCCCACGCGCCAATGTCTCGGTCATCATCTTTTGCCGGGAATTTAGCAATCCAAAATGATCCGTCCTCTTGTGTGAAGTTCGCTTTTGGCCTTGCGCCACCCAAGGATGCGCCTGGGGCAACCAAGACTCGAAGCCACCTTCTCAGGCTATCAATGTCAGCTATATTTTTATCGCTTAGTTGCCTGGCAACATTCTCCAGCTCAGCCAACTGAGTTACAGGGGGAGCAGACAACTCATGCGACGCTAAAAATATATCGGCGTTAGGATACTTAAATCTCAGTGCGCCTTGTCTGGTTTGATCTTGGACGCCTATGAGATAGTCCCACGCATATAGCGTACGAGCCTGACGACCTTCGTCTTTGGCTTCCATTGCCTCCCTTCGCTTCATTAAGGTTTGCCCCCAACGATCTGGCGAAGAATCTAGAAAAATACCAAAATTGCCTTGAGTAGGATTGGGATGAAAGACGGCGTTATCTAAAGATAAATCAGGGTCAATATCGAAACGTTGTGGGTGGGATAGCCAAGCATCGTCGTAATTAAAGCGGACATTACCTCTGTCGTGCTTTAAATAGCCAACTTTGACAGGTTCTTTATCAATAAAGCTCACATCAATCCATACCTCTAAATCAAGATTGGCCATCATGTTTCCTTGCTTTAGATAACGCTAAATCCTGTAGACGACGCCCAAGCAAATCATCCTTAGCAAGAAAATTAAAATCGTCTTGAAGCTGTAATGCCGCCATGATTCTGAGATAGGTACCCATCGCCACCGCAGGAAAGCCTTTTTCTGCACGGTGCAATGTCATCCTAGAAATAGAAGACCGCTCAGCCAACACCTCTGCCGATATACCCCTACGCAAACGGGCGAGCCTAATCCGCTCTCCTAGGGCAGCTAGGATCTTCTGCTCCGAAGGAAAGATGGGCTGAGATTTGCTTGGCATGTATCACATTATACACAAACATCACTATAATTGACTATTTTGGATTACATAAAGCTAGCAATTAGTTGCCCACTGGCTGTCGTCAAGTAGCTTCAATTTCCCCAAAATACCCACTCAATGTCGTTTTGTATCCTGAGTCTGGTGTACTTGCACCGTCCAACAGACTGCCGCTTGATTAATTTCAGGAAAAGTCGTAAAGTAAGGATTCCTTACTTTGATGAACCAGGGACTTATCATGCTCGCTAAAATGACATCCAAGAATCAACTCACCCTGCCCAAGAGCATCACTGCTGCCGTTGGCCCAGCAGAATACTTTGACGTGGAAACTCGTAACGGCCAAATCGTTCTTACCCCGGTACGCATCCAGCGTGGTGATGCAGTCCGTGCCAAACTGGCAGAACTTGATCTAAGTGAGCAAGATATTGCCGATGCGGTTGCCTGGGCGCGCAAAGCCCCTGCAACCAAGCAGTCGGGCAAGTAATGCCGCGTTCACAATATAATCCCCGCGTAGTCATCGACACCAACCTGGTGCTATCTGCACTGGTATTTGTGCTAGGCCGGTTATCACCGCTACGCCTAGCGTGGCAGGGTTCCCTTTGCAAGCCTCTGATATCAAGTGTGACTGCCGCCGAGCTGATACGTGTGCTGGCCTACCCAAAGTTCAAGCTCTCTGCGGTAGAACAGCAAGAGTTGTTGGCCGACTATCTGCCTTATTGCGCCACTGTGCGCATGCCCACCAAGCCACCCGCAGTGCCTGAATGCCGGGACACACTTGACCTGCCGT
>JACDSH010000023.1 GCA_013450215.1 Nitrosospira sp. | reverse complement strand
CTTGATGAGGTCGAAGTCATATTTCGGGAGGGGGGTTGTGTTCACTGGCTTACGCGTAAACCTGCCCCTCAGATTTGGTGCCTACATATGCCTAATCGGTCGATGAGTCTGAGGGTGGTAATCGAGCTTTCACTACACGGCTGGCTGCGTCCAGATAAGCGCGTTTCTGAAATATGGATGCTGCCCGATATTTCACCTCCGCTGCGCTCGTCTCTTTTATTTTGGAGCCGTGCGAATGGAATTAAGATCCGTTCGTGGGATGATGCAGCTGCAGTCCAGTAGCCAAGGCTCTCGGAATGGTGCGACCCGCCCCAGCAAGGAGTATGCATCTTGCCTCTAAAGTGGAGGGTTAAATCGATCCTCAAGGATCTTGGGTACCAGTGTGAGTTACTGCTCTGTGTGCTCACACGAGGGCAGTCCAGTAATGAGCCTCACATTAGATATAACGTGGAAGGAGCGATATCCCCCGATCACGTCAGACCGTTATGTCTCTTTAGTAGCTACGATGGCGAGAGTATCGTCAGGGAGAGTGTGTACTACTATCTTCGGAAACTCGAGATGGCGGGATTTGATACGGTGTTCATCAGTACAAGTGCTAGCATCTCAGAATCAGATCTAAAGAAATTAGCCGGCTGCTGCATCAGAATAATCAGTCGAGAGAATAGAGGATATGATTTTTATAGCTGGAAAGTAGGGCTGGAAGCGTATCCTCAGTACCATGAGCATGCCGGACTTTTATTGGCCAATGATAGCGTTTACGGACCCCTATTCGACTTCGGCGATATCATCACCAGACTGGAAAACTGCGATGCCGATATCGTCGGAATGACAGATAGCCGTCGGTATCATCTGCACCTGCAGTCTTACTTCATCTATTGCAAAAGACCCGTGGTCTTGTCAAAAGAATTCATCAATTTCTTTGACCAAGTTAAAGTCATACAGCTCAAGAGTGCAGTAGTCCGAAAATATGAAGTGGGTTTTGCTCGGATACTTGGTAAACAATTTCGGCTAGCGGCGCTCTATCCTTTAGAGGATATGCCCGATCAGACCGCATATCTTGAGCGGCCCAAGAGTGAAATCGATCCAACGCATCGATTGTGGAAGTCACTCATCACCGAATTAAAGTTCCCGTTCCTGAAGAGGGGTCTCTTAACAAGGCGGGGGGTAAGTATTCATGAGGTCACATTAGCGCTTGCCAAGAGTCATTCCGATTTTAATGTCAATATATTGACTGGTCTTGTTGCGGAGCCAGCGGCCGTAACCACCCCCTATACCAAGCAAGACAGTGAAGCCGACGATGAGCCATCTAACAATATAGCGCATGTAAAACTCTCCATCTGCATTGCAACCTACAGTAGGGCGAAGTTTATTGGTGAAACATTGGACTCTATTCTCTGCCAAATGGTGCCGAATGTTGAGCTAATTGTGGTGGATGGGGCTTCGCCAGATAATACCTCTGAGGTGATGGCCCAGTATTTATCACGCCACCCTAAGATTCGTTATTTTAGAGAGCTAGTAAATTCTGGTATTGATGCAGATTATGACAAAGCCGTAGGTTACGCCAGTGGCGATTATTGCTGGCTCATGACCGATGACGATCTATTGGCGCCCGATGCCATTTCCCGAATTATTGGGTTAGTTAACGACAACCTTGACCTTATAATCGTCAATTCAGAGGTACGAAGTGCTGATTTTTCAAAGGTGTTACGGAAGAGGAGTCTCCATTTTGAAGACGACAGAGAATATGGGGCGGAGGATAGCGAGAGTTTTTTTTCTGAGATAACTAATTACCTTTCTTTTATTGGTTGCGTAGTTATCAAGCGAAGCTTTTGGATGGCACGCGACCGTACCTCTTATTACGGCACATTATTTGTGCATGTCGGTGTAATTTTTCAACACCCAGCAACCGCAACAGTACGAGTCATAGCGGATCCGATGATAACTATTCGCTATGGTAATGCAATGTGGTCTGCGCGGGGACTCGAAATTTGGTTATACAAGTGGCCTAGGTTAATTTGGTCATTCAGTGATTTTTCGGATCGGAGTAAGTTCTTGGTTCGTCCAAGTAAGCCATGGGAAAGGTTGGATAAGCTTATTTTATATCGAGCAATGGGAGCCTATACGCGGGTAGAGTACCGAGATATGTTTCCCAATGAGGGCTATGAGTTATCAAAGGCCATGCCATTTATGATAGCGATTTTTCCTATTAGCCTGACAAATACTTTAGCCAGCATTTATTGCCTTTTGGGACATAGGAAGGCTAGCATCACTGTCTATGATTTGGCACGAAGTCAGCATGCAACTTGGATCAGTCGGTCAGTTGCTCATATTTTAGGCGCATAATATTTGATGAAAACAGCACTTATTACTGGACTGGGGGGGCAGGACGGATCATACCTTGCTGAGTTGTTACTAGAAAAAGGCTATCGGATTATTGGGGCTGTCCGGGATGTACGGCGAACAGAGGACTCGCTCCCCATAACCCTGAAGAACAAGGTTGAGTTAGTCGCATGGAGTATGCTGATTCAGGAAGAAATGGTGTCAGTTATGAGGCATTATCAGCCGACGGAACTATACAATTTGGCCGCCTATTCTTCCGGTGCGGGCATGTATGACGATCCAGTGGGGATTGGTGAAGTGAACGGACTATCTGTGGTGCGTATGTTAGAAGCAGTACGTGAAGTTAATATCGGCATACGATTTTGTCAGGCATCAAGCAGAGAAGTTTTTGGTGAGTCTTTTGAAGGCTTGCAGACGGAATGCACACGGGTTAATCCGCGCAGCCCTTATGGAGCTGCAAAGCTCTATGCGGATTCAATGATCCGAATTTACCGTCAACATTATGGACTTTTCGCATGTTCGGCAATTCTTTTTAACCACGAAAGTCCGCGCCGTAGTCTGGGTTTCGTGACACGAAAAATCACACATGGAGCAGCGAAGATCAAACTTGGACTTTCGCAAGAGCTTTATCTTGGAAATCTGAATGCTTGTCGTGACTGGGGTTTTGCGGGAGATTATGTGAGAGCGATGTGGCTAATGCTACAACAGTCCCAGCCAACTGATTGCGTAATAGCGACGGGTGAGTCGCACAGCGTGCGGGAATTTTGTGCACGTGCATTCACACATTTAGGATTAGATTATCGGCAATTCTTAGCTGATGAACCAGCTGCCTACCGCCCTGCGGAGTCAGTCCCCTTGGTGGGGGATGCAAGGAAAGCAAAGGAAGTCCTGGGCTGGGAGCCACAAATCAGATTTTGTCAATTGGTGGATATGATGGTTGATGCCGATTTGCAGATGTTGAAAGAGAAAAATAATTAGCTTGTGGTGTCTAAAGATGCGTTATAAAAAAATTGAGCAGTGCAGAATTTGTGGAAATTCTCACCTAGTGAGGGTATTAGACCTTGGGGAGCAGATGCTCACAGGAGTTTTCCCTAGAGAGAGGGCTCGGGATGTTACGATTGGCCCGCTACGACTGGTGAAATGTGTGGGTGGAAGTGAGGCGTGCGGTCTTTTGCAGTTGGAGCATACTTTTAGTCTTGGTGAGATGTACGGTGAGAACTATGGTTATCGTTCTGGCCTTAATGCTAGCATGGTCGAGCATCTGCAAGGCAAAGTAAAAAATATCCTTAAACAAGTCACTCTATCTAAAGGGGACTTGGTAGTGGATATCGGGAGTAACGATAGCACGACGCTACAGGCATATCCTAGTGACGGAATTGTATTGGTTGGAATAGATCCAACTGGCGTGAAATTTCATGCTTACTATCCGCCGCATATTCAATTGATTCCAGATTTCTTTTCTTCTGCTCTGTTGAAAGCACGTTTTCCTGGAAAGAAAGCCAAAGTTATTACTTCGTTTTCTATGTTTTATGACCTTGAGGCTCCCCTCAGCTTTATGCGAGAGATCTATGAAGTACTTGCAGATGACGGGTTATGGGTATTCGAGCAGAGTTATATGCCGACTATGCTTGAAACGAACTCATACGATACGATCTGCCATGAGCATCTTGAATTTTATGCACTGCATCAGATCAAGTGGATGACGGACCGGGTGGGTTTTAAGATTGTTGATATTGAGTTCAATAATGCGAATGGCGGCAGCTTCTCAGTCACTGTTTCAAAATCACTTCAAAGGGCCACAATAGAGCCATTAATACAACGAATTCTTGCTGAGGAATATGCAAAAGGGCTGGATACGCTTGTGCCATACCAAGCTTTTGCTAAGCGAGCCGCGCAATCGCGGTCTGATTTGCTGGAGTTTGTCGAGAATGCTCATGCAGAAGGAAAAACTGTAGCCGCTCTTGGTGCTTCCACTAAAGGTAACGTTTTATTGCAGTACTGCGGCCTGACAGAAAAAGAGATTACCTATGTGGGTGAGGTGAATGTGGATAAGTTTGGTTGTTATACTCCGGGGACATGGATACCTATCATTCCTGAAAAAGAGTTGCTCGCGCTACAGCCTGACTACTTGTTAATTTTGCCTTGGCATTTTAGGAGTTTTTTTGAAAATAGCAAAATGTTAAAGAATTTTACTCTTGTCTTTCCGCTTCCCTTGCTGGAAGTGCTGAGCATAGAGAGAGCATAGAGGGGGGGCATAGGTTTTCATAGTTTTGAAAGATTATTTTTGTGATTTAAATGCAAGTTACCCTTAAGTAAGCGTTAGAGACTCGAAATCCTAGGTGCATTTGCTATTGAATTCGGCGATGATGAAGCCGTCTAAAGCCTTGATGAGATTAGGGCCAAACTCTTTCAATTGACCAACAAAACTCAACAATAATTTGACTGATATAAATCTCTTAGCCCCCTTCCTTCAAACTCATGTCTGAATTTAAAAATTCTCAGATTGGACATTCCATAGGAATTAGACGTAAATGCGCACAGGAAAAACTGCTCTAATCACTGGCATCACTGGTCAAGATGGCGCCTACCTAGCTCAATTTCTGTTGGATAAAGGCTATTTAGTGCATGGTATCAGGCGCCGTACCTCATCATTCAATACGGCCAGAATAGATCATCTGTACAAAGATATTCATGACCCGACAACACGTTTATTTTTACACTATGGTGATATGACTGATTCAAGTAGTCTGATACGCATCATTCAACAGGTACAACCGGATGAAATTTACAATTTGGCTGCACAAAGTCATGTCGCAGTATCTTTTGAAGAACCAGAGTACACTGCCAATTCCGATGCACTCGGCCCATTGCGCCTACTCGAAGCGATCCGAATACTCAAGCTGGAGAATAAAACCCGATTTTATCAGGCATCTACATCCGAGTTGTATGGGATGGTTCAGGAAATTCCACAAAAGGAAACTACTCCGTTCTACCCGCGTTCTCCCTATGGGGTGGCTAAACTCTACGCTTATTGGATCACAATCAATTACCGTGAAGCTTATGGCATATATGCATGTAACGGGATCTTATTCAATCATGAGAGTCCAGTACGCGGTGAAACTTTTGTCACGCGCAAGATTACTAGGGCTCTAGCGCGAATCAAACTTGGCCTGCAGGATTGTCTCTATCTCGGGAATCTTGATGCAAAACGTGATTGGGGGCATGCCAAGGACTATGTCGAGATGCAGTGGTTAATGCTGCAGCAAGACCGGGCTGAGGATTTCGTCATCGCTACCGGCATTCAGCACAGTGTTCGGGACTTTGTGGACGCTGCCACTCAAGAGTTAGGTATGAGTATTCGTTGGGAGGGTAAAGGCATCGAGGAAAAGGGATACTGGATTAAGAAAATCAAGAAGCAAGAACTAAGAAGTAGGAGCGCACCCTGCCCTATCATCCAAGTAGATAAGCGCTACTTCCGCCCCACCGAAGTGGAGACCCTACTAGGTGACGCTAGTAAGGCCCGGGAAAAGCTGGGTTGGGGGCCCAAGATCACTTTCCGTGAATTAGTAGCGGAAATGATGTGCGAAGATCTCAAGAGCGCAAAACGGGATGAGTTAATAAGGAAAAATGGTTACTTGAATCATGATCGCTATAGGTAGAGGGTTTGTAGAGCGACTGCACTTCTTTGCGGGGTAAAGTAGCTTAACTTCAGGCTCATACCATATTGGACAAGGCTGTCAGATGGTATGCGCGAGCGAGGGTGATATGATCACTGTCGAGCAGTCCAAATAGACTGGTTCGTAACCCAGAATAGGGGTTGGTTGATTGTCTAGAATGCATGCCATGTTTGTATGTTGATTGAGTTCGCATATTTCAGGAGAAATTACAGTTTCTTGTCAAGTCAACAAAACTCAGTCGAGTTAGCTCGGCCAGAGTCTAATAAAGTGGGGTAGTAGTTAGGATGGGTTCCTTCTTCGAGAGTTTTCTATCGTTCCTTTTGGTGGCCCTTTATGGTCTAAAGGGTGGATACACAAACGTAAAAGTTAGGGGTCAGTCGATTCGCGTTGCTGTCGATCATTGGCGGACTTTGATGAGAGCGAAGACTTACTCCATTAAGGAGCCCGATACGCTGGATTGGCTCGATAGTTTTGAACCCGGTTCGTGCTACTTTGATCTGGGGGCAAATATTGGTCAGTATTCGCTATACCCTGCGAAGAAGTATGGAGATAAGGTGCGAGTGTATGCCTTTGAGCCACAGGGTCTCAATTACTATTCGCTGAACAGGAATATCTACTTAAACAAGCTTGAAAAGAATATCACAGCCTATTGTGTCGCGGTATCGGGGCAGA
>JACDSH010000039.1 GCA_013450215.1 Nitrosospira sp. | reverse complement strand
TTTATACCAAAGACTAAGTCGTAGACTGGTCTTAGCTTGTATTGCCGCGCCGCTCCCCATTTGTGGGGAGCGGGTTAGGTGAGTAAAGGGGGCTAAAGCTCCTGACTACATAGCCTGAATGCGGCAGGTATATATGTGATGGTTGTAGAGAATGCAGGGTCATCATGTCTTTATGTTTAAGGTTATACGATATATTTGAAGGGAGGGCGCAATGAGTAGATCAGATGAGATTTTAAAAGCGGCCAAGATGGGACCAGAAGCAGCCAGCATGTCTAGATACATAGATGCTGTGTACTTCCCTATTTTGTGCATACTTTTAGTCGGAACTTATCACATGCACTTTATGTTGCTTGCAGGTGACTGGGATTTCTGGCTTGACTGGAAGGATCGTCAATGGTGGCCGGTAGTGACCCCGATTGTAGGGATCACATACTGTGCAGCACTGATGTATTACCTCTGGGTGAATTACCGGCAACCGTTTGGCGCTACGCTTTGCGTAGTTTGCCTATTGGTTGGTGAATGGCTGACGCGCTACTGGGGTTTCTACTGGTGGTCGCATTATCCGATCAACTTTGTATTGCCTTCGACCATGATTCCTGGCGCGCTGGTGATGGACACATGTCTGTTACTGACACGCAGCTGGTTGATTACAGCACTGGTTGGTGGCGGCGCATTCGGTTTGTTGTTCTATCCGGGTAACTGGCCGATTTTTGGACCAACCCATCTGCCGTTGGTAGCAGAAGGCGTCCTGTTGTCGGTTGCTGATTACACGGGCTTTCTCTATGTTCGTACTGGTACACCTGAGTACGTTCGTTTGATTGAGCAAGGATCATTGCGGACCTTTGGTGGTCACACGACCGTCATCGCTGCATTCTTCTCGGCCTTCGTATCTATGTTGATGTTCCTTGTCTGGTGGTATTTTGGCAAGGTATTTTGCACTTCGTTCTACTACGTGAAGGGCCCAAGAGGTCGTGTCGCGGAGAAACACGATGTGACAGCATTTGGCGAGGAAGGATTTGCTGAGGGGATTAAATGATGAACGCAAAAAACTTTCTTAAGATGGGTGTTATCGGCCTGAATGGGCTGGCGACACTCGCACTTACCTTCGCATTGACCTTGGTCTTGGATGTGGGCACCGTAGCAGCACACGGTGAACGCTCCCAGGAGCCATTCCTACGCATGCGTACCATTCAGTGGTATGACATGAAGTGGGCACCGGTGACGACTAAAGTCAACGACATTGCGACCATGACCGGCAAGTTTCACTTAGCCGAAGATTGGCCGCGTGCTGTTGGCAAACCGACCCGTGCCTTCTTCAACGTAGGTAGCCCAAGTCCAGTGTTTGTGCGTCTGAGCACCAAGCTGAACGGCGAACCAACCTACATTTCTGGCCCATTAGAAATTGGTCGGGATTACGAGTTCGAAGTTAGGCTGAAGGCTCGGATTCCAGGTCGTCACCACATGCATGCCATGGTCAACATTAAGGATGCAGGCCCAATTGCTGGCCCAGCATCTTGGATGAACATCACTGGTAGCTGGGATGACTTCACCAATCCGATGAAGCTGCTGACAGGCGAGACTGTTGATCTGGAGACATTTAACTTCAGCAACGGTATCTTCTGGCACGTACTCTGGCTCGGTATGGGTTGTTTCTGGATCGCCATATTCTGTGCCCGTCCGATGTTCTTACCACGTAGCCGT
The DNA here is from genome assembly GCA_013450215.1 of Nitrosospira sp. Taxonomy (GTDB): domain Bacteria; phylum Pseudomonadota; class Gammaproteobacteria; order Burkholderiales; family Nitrosomonadaceae; genus VFJL01. The sequence continues at coordinate 5,236 of JACDSH010000039.1, read as the reverse complement.
GTTCTGTTGGCTTATGGTGATGAACTCTTACTGGATCCATTCGACAAGAAGATGGGCGCCATCATGATGGTGCTGACCTTCGCAATCGTATGGGGCGGATATCGTTATACGGAAACAAAGCATCCGTACACGGTACCTATCCAAGCGGGTGAATCTAAAGTTACACCAATGCCAGTAAAACCGAACCCAATCGCGATCAAAGTAATGGACGCGAACTATGACGTACCGGGTCGTGCACTGCGCGTTACGATGAACATCACAAACAGTGGCGACCGTCCCATCCGTATCGGGGAATTCACTACTGCTGGTGTACGCTTCATTAACAGGGTTGGACTGAGATATCTCGACCGGAACTATCCTCGTGAACTGATCGCAACAGGCCTGTCATTGGATAACGAAACACCTATCCAACCTGGTGAGACGCGTTTGGTGAACATGGAAGCTAAGGATGCGCTCTGGGAAGTACAGCGTCTGATGGCGCTGCTGGGCGATCCTGAAAGCCGGTTTGGTGGATTGTTGATGACCTGGGATGATACAGGTGATCGCAATGTAAACAGTATCGCTGGTGCTGTTATACCGGTCTTTACCAAGCTCTAAGCATAGTAAGGCAATACAGCCGATCCGCCCCCTGTCGCAAGATGGGATGGCGGATCGGTTTTTTTTAGGGAACGTTTTACAAGTAAGCCTTATCGAACATGTCTCGAGTCTGTGCGGGTTTGTGATGACTGGGCGGGCTCATCAATCGGCCTACAATTTCAGTTTTAATTGGTGGGCGTCACTGATAAAATACGGCAGTTAAATGTCAAGACGAGGATTTGCCCATGGTTAGGCAAGTAACGCAGGCGGGGACTACGGCACTCATTCTGGCAGCATTCCTTTATGCAGGCGGCGCGGGCGCGCATGGGAAGGTGTCAATGGAGGAGGATAGCTGTGTACGCCGGGTAGGCGACAGCATGGTTCATTTAAGCGCTTATCAGCCGCAGTTTGAAGCGAGTGCACAGTATTGTATGGAGATCCCTCAGGTTGGGGATACGTATCTGGTCGTGGATTTGGTGGATCAGGCGCTACGCGAGATGCCGGTTGGCATGAAAATCGTGAAGGGTGACTCTGAGACAGGGAATGAAACGGTCTCGCTCATGCTCCCAAGACTTCATCCGGATGGGGTGCTGCGTGGAGAGACCAACCTGGATCAAGGAATATATACGGTGATCATTTCGGCAGATGGAATGCCTCCGATGCGGTATCAGTACGCATTGCGAGTACAGATGATCAACTATGCGAACGTATTTCGTACAGCGATATTACCTCTGATTGGGATACTATTGCTGAGCTTTCTGGGATATAAACTCATGAAATCGAAGCGGATGCAGGCGTGGCGTGCTTCGCGCCGTTCATAGACAGACTCCATTCTGACCCAATGGGTTGATGGTATTCACGTAAAGCGCATAACTTTTATATAGGTGACTCGATCATGTCTTTGCAATTAATTAAATCGGCAACTGCTTGTTTAGTACTGACGACTGCGATGACCTTCTCAGCGCAAGTTCAGGCTCATGGTGGGCTTTCACTGGCGGATGATGTCTGCAAGCTTACGATTGGTCCATTTACCATGCACTTCACGGGCTATCAACCGGATAGCACCCAGGAGAAGGAGTTCTGCGAGGATATCCCCGCAACAGGGCGTACTGTGGTCGCACTTGATTACATTGAAGAGGCCCTACGCCCAATGCCAACCGAGATTCGAGTGATCCGGGATGCCGCAGGAGATGGCGGGTTGACAGTGGACGAGAAGAACTTAGGTCCAATCACAGTTTTGCATTTGCCGCCGAAGGTTTATAACAATGGTTCGATCACATTCGAGCACAACTTTAGCCAGCCGGGTAAGTTTGTTGGATTGGTGACCATCAATGATGGGGAGAAAGAGGTTCTATCTCGCTTCCCGTTCGCGGTAGGGGAGCCTAAAAAGACCTCGCCCGCACTCATGGGTGGAATTGCGGCGGTCATTGGTGCTGTCGCAGTCTTCTTCTTTTTACGCCGGCCGCGTAAGACCGGAAGCGCATAAACTCGGGAGTCCTAGCAGGACGAGGGGTGTTGGGTGACCGATACGCCTGCCTGACTGACTGACGACTAGCAACCATCCCGCAATAATACGGTCAAATAAATGATGACCCTGCTGATTAGGGTCGTGAGTGAGGAGCAGTTGGAATGAAACCATGGACGGCGACGGCATTAAAGCGGGTATTGGCAGGCGCTACGGTGAGCTTGGCGGTATCGCTATCGTTACATACCCCTACGGTCCTAGCACATGCGATGTTGATGAAGGCTGAGCCTGCAAGACGAGCGACACTGGGCAAGGCACCAACACAGGTACGGCTGTGGTTTAACGAAGGGGTTGAGAAGGACTACGCAGCACTCACTGTTATGGATGAGAGCAAGCGCGGAATCACCGAAGTGCTCCCAACGATATCGGCCGATGACCCAAAGTCGATCGTGCTTCCGTTACCTGAACTAGCACCAGGTAAATACACCGTTAAGTTCCGGGTACTATCGGTAGATGGTCATGTGGTTGACTCGTCTTACGACTTTACGGTCAAGAGTAAAGCCCCCTAAAAATGATTGAGATCATTGCGACGCTACTTCGCTGGTCACAGCTTGCGTCTAATATGATCTTGGTTGGCAGTTGTGTCTTTCTGGCGATTGCCGGATCCTACAATACTCCCTGGGTTGAACGCATGGCACGGCTGCTGCCATGGCTAGCAGGTATTTTAATGGCAGGGCTGCTTGGGATCCTGGTCACAACCACAGCACAGGCGACCGGTATCGATGAGAATGCCTGGCGTCCTAGCGCTTGGCTGGCATTGGTTCAGAACACCCGGATGGGACACATCTGGGCAGCGCGGACAGTCTGTGCGTTAATCGTATTGGGTGTGGTTCTTTCGATGAGCAAGGCACCAGCCACGCGCGGGCGCTATATCTTGTGCGCAAGTATGGCCTCACTCACCTTGGCAGTGGGCTCCCTTGCAAGCCACTCAGCAGCGGATGAATTCTCTGTCACTGCAATCCTGCCGTACACAATGCATATCATCCTGGCGAGCCTCTGGTTTGGGGCATTACCGGCGTTTCTGCTGGTGGTGTTCCATGCGACGCAATCTACGCAAGCGGGTGCTGGCTATGCAGGAGCGTCAGGCGGTGGGGTGCCGCTCCGATCAGAGGAGTTGTTACAGTCGGGGATGGTGGCGCTGAAGCGGTTCTCACTGATGGCGATGCCGGTGATGCTCGCGATCGTTGCAACTGGGGTCATAATTACCGACCGGATGGTGGACTCGAGCTATGGTGCGTTGGTATCGACCCCATATGGGTGGATACTCAATGCCAAGCTTGCGCTACTGGCGTTGGTTCTGATGATTGCCGCACGCGCTCGCTCGACCTGGTTGCCATTACTGGCGCAAGGTCAAGAAATGGCCGTGTCCGGCGCACAGAAGCTACGTAAATGGGTCAAGATTGAATTCATACTGGCGCTGGGGATTGTGATGCTGGCGACCATCGTTGCAAATACAATACCCGCAAAGCATGCGCTGGTTCAGAGCTGGCCCTACGCGTTCCGATTCTCAATCGATGCCACCTGGGGCGATGAGACCGTGATGATCCGTGCGTGGTCAGGCTTAGCACTCTTAGTGCTGGGGGTGAGTGCAATCGTTGCGGGAAGCTTTAAGCATTGGAATATGACGCGCCGTATTAGCATTCCTTTAGTCCTCGTGATTGCAGCGATGGGGGTAGCACTACCGCCGCTGTCGGTGGAGGCGTATCCGGAGACTTATCGCAAGACCCCGGTACCATTTGACACGATCTCGATTGCGAATGGATCTGGGCTCTATGCTGAGAACTGTGTGACCTGTCATGGACCTCAGGGTAAGGGCAATGGGATCTTGAGCAAGACCTTTACCAGGCCACCGGTTGATCTATTGACTGAGCCGCATACTGCTAAGCATACCGCGGGTGACTTCTTTCACTGGCTGACCTACGGCATCCCGGATACTGGGATGCCGGGCTTTGCGGGTAATCTAGCTGAAGAAGAGCGCTGGGATGTAGTGAACTATCTGCATGCGATGTCGCGCGGTTATCAGGCACGGTTAATGAGCCCACGGGTCAAGCCCAACCAACCACAGAAGTCGATGGGGCCACCGAACTTCTCATACTTCGCACAAGACGGCTCTAGCGGCACACTCAAGGACTTCCGTGAACAAAAGATAGTGATGCTGGTGTTGTTCACCTGGCCGCAATCACAGGAGCGACTGGAGCAATTGAGTCAGGCATATAAAATGATAATCGGAAGTAATACTCAGCTCCTTGGGGTGCCGATGAATGAGGTTGAGCCGCAGGAGATGACGGCAATGATTGCGGCATTACCATTCCCGGTGGTGACACAGGGGGCGGGTGAGATTAAGCGCAGTTATGCCTTATTCCGCAGGACGCTGGAACGACCTGACTTGCTAGGCGATGGGATAGTGCCTGAGCATATGGAGGTACTGGTGGACCGGTATGGCTATTTACGTGCACGCTGGATTCCGGAGATGGATGGGTTGGGATGGACGGATTTGGATAGCCTGCAGCAGCAATTGGCGCAGCTTGGCCGGGAGAAGCAGATACTTCCGCCACCGGGTGATCATGTGCACTGATATAGGTTAGTCCAAGGTAGGCCGAAGCGGCCGAACAACAGAATCGTTAAATAAAGGAGTAACCAAATGAATAAGACAATAGCGGCAGTTGTGCTGGGAATGGCGATAACACTACCCGCCTGGGCGCATACGGACGACTATCTGGATACATTAACGACAGCTCATGGCGGGCAGTTAAGAATGGCCGGCCCCTATCATTTAGAGCTGGTGGCAAAAGATAAGGAGCTGGTGCTGTATGTAACCGACCATGGTGACAATCCAGTGAAGACTGAAAATGGCACTGCAAAGGCAACCATTCAGATCGGGAAGGGCAAGATAGAAACCACAGTGAAGCTCGAGCCCGCGGGAGAGAATCAGATGAAGGGGCTGGGAGAGTTCACATTGAAGCCTGAGAGTGTGATCGTGGTATTTGTGAAGCTAGCAGGAGATGAGGCACAGTCGGCACGGTTTACGCCACTCAAACCAAAGGCTAAGGCTGCGGCCGTAAAGAAGCCGGCTGCTAACAAACCAGCAGCAAGCGCCCCCGCGCCAAAGCATAGTGGGCATCAGCATATGCATCA
>JACDSH010000035.1 GCA_013450215.1 Nitrosospira sp. | reverse complement strand
ACCGGTCCCTATGCCTTATCGATAGGATTCAAGTGGCAATTATTTCCGGATAAATTCGTAACTTAATTGGCATAAAAAGGTTTGTTTATGGGGGAGATAACGTTATCAGACAAGACTTTCTTATGAAGTGTCTATTTCATTAAGTATAAAAATTTGTTAGAATGATGGCTTAATTTTTATGGGCTTGTTTGGCCCATTTTTTTTTGTAGCGAGACTATGGAGCTACACGAATTGCTGGAATTGACCCTGTCTGGGATGGGTTATGAGCTGGTTGACGTGGAGCGGTCGCCACGCGGTAAGCTGTTACGGGTGTTTATTGACAAACCCAATGGAATTACTGTGGAGGACTGTGCGGCCATCAGTAACCATCTAGACCGATTATTCACGGTTGAAAATGTTGATTATGATCGACTTGAGATATCCTCTCCTGGAATGGATAGGCCATTGAAGAGGGCATCTGATTTTGCTCGGTTTACGGGAGAATTGGCTAAACTGAAGTTACGTGTAGCGCTACAGGGGCAGAGAAATTTTATAGGTATCTTGCGTGGAGTGAGCGACGAGGTACTGAAGCTGGAAGTAGATGGAGCGATGCTTGATATTGAGTTGGGTAATCTTGAAAAGGCCCGTTTAGTTCCAAAATTGTAGCTATCTGAGAATTCGGTCGGAGGTAGTATGAGTCGTGAAGTTTTATTGTTGGTGGACGCGCTGGCGCGTGAGAAGAATGTTGAAAAAAACATTGTTTTTGCAGCACTCGAATCAGCACTAGCATCTGCTACTAAAAAGCGTTTTCAAGAAGACGCCGAGGTGCGTGTGTCGATTGACCGTGAGACGGGTGACTACCAGTCCTTCCGGCGCTGGCAGATAGTGATGGATGATACCGTCGAGGATTCTGCACGTCAGATCTCTCTGGGCGAGGCATTGAAACTCGATTCTGCTCTCCAATTAGGTGAGTTCGTCGAGGAATCGCTTGAGCCTGTGGAGGTTGGCCGTATTGGTGCGCAAGCAGCCAAACAGGTTATATACCAAAAAATCCGGGATGCCGAGCGTGAACAGATTCTGAATGACTTTCTCGAGCGCAAGGAGTACATGGTTAGCGGCACTATCAAACGCATGGAACGGGGTAATGCCATCATTGAGTCTGGCAAGATAGAGGCTGTTTTACCTCGTGACCAGACAATTCCCAAGGAGAATCTGCGAGTTGGTGACCGCGTGCGTGCTTATTTGTCTAAAGTTGACCGCACTGCTCGTGGACCGCAACTGGTGCTATCACGAATTTCGCCAGAATTTTTATTGAAGCTTTTTGAGTTAGAGGTGCCAGAGATCGAGGAGGGATTGCTAGAGATCAGGGCCGCAGCGAGAGATCCAGGTTCGCGCGCGAAGATTGCAGTAAAGTCTAATGATAAACGTGTCGATCCGATTGGTACTTGTGTCGGCATGCGCGGATCTAGGGTACAGGCAGTGACCAGTGAATTGGCTGGAGAACGGGTGGATATTATTCTGTGGTCGGACGATCCGGCTACCTTTGTCATTAATGCGCTGGCTCCTGCCGAAATCAGCAGCATCATGGTCGATGAAGAAAAACACAGCATGGACATCGTGGTGGATGAGGATAATCTTGCTCAAGCCATCGGCAGGGGTGGTCAGAATGTTCGTCTTGCATCTGAGTTGACCGGATGGGAGCTCAATATTATGAGCGTGGATGAGTCGCAGGCGAAAAATGAAGAAGAATCCTCGGTTACTCGTCAGCTCTTTATGGACAAGCTTGATGTGGACGAGGAAGTGGCGGATATTCTGGCACAGGAAGGCTTTACCAGTTTGGAAGAAGTGGCCTACGTGCCGCTTAATGAAATGTTGGAAATCGAATCATTTGATGAGCAGACTGTAAACGAGCTTCGTACTCGTGCGCGTAATGTACTTCTGACCGAGGCCATTGTGAGTGAGGAAAAAATAGGACATATGGCAGAAGATCTACTGTCGCTCGAAGGAATGGACAGTCAGACTGCACGCGATTTAGCGGTTAAGGGTATAAAAACCCAAGAAGATTTGGCTGACTTGGCAGTGGATGACCTTGTAGAAATGATCAACATAGATGCCGAAAGAGCCAAGACACTGATTATGGCAGCTCGCGCACCGTGGTTTGCCTAGTGTTAGCAGATCGAGCATAGGAATTAAAGGCAACTAATCAATGACTCAAATGAGTGTAGAACAATTTGCTACTGAACTAGGACTGTTAACAGCAGTATTGCTGGAACAACTCCAAGCAGCGGGCGTTAGCAAAGAAGTTGCCAAAGATGGCTTGACCGAGAAGGATAAAAACCAACTTTTGGATTATCTGCGTAAGGTCCATGGTGCAACAGAGGATAAAGGCAAGATTACTCTGACCCGCCGGCAGACAACAGAGATTAAAAAATCAGATAGCACTGGAAAAGCTCGCACTATCCAGGTAGAGGTTCGCAAGAAGCGTGTTTTTGTAAAGCGCGATCTTATGGACAGCGCAACAGCAGATAACGATGAGGCGGCCATTGAGCCGGCAGTGCCAGTAGTGACTGTAACGCCAATTCCGTTAGCCCCAGTGTCTGTAGTGGACTCCGCACAAAAAGAATTGCGTGCGGAGGAAGCAAAAAAACAAGCTGAGTTAATTGCGCGGCAAGTTGCGGAAATAAAGGAAAAGAAAGGCCGCAATAAGCCTAACTTAATTGAAGCTAAAGATACTGAGCCGGCTACAGCGGTTGTTGCAGTTCCAGTTCTAACTGAGATAGGAATACCTGCGCAAACTTCAGTTGCAACCGAAGGGACCCTACATAAACCAGTCGTTAAGCCTGAAGATAAGGCTGCTAAGGCTGAGAAGAAGAAGAAACAGACTAAACAGGTTATCTGGAAGGATGAGAGTTCAGAAAAGCGGGGACTTAAAACACGCGGTGACTTATCTGGTGGCAAAGGATGGCGCACACGAAGAGATAGACACAGCAAGGATTCGAGTGAGGATCAAGGAAATCATGCCTTCTCAGTGCCAACCGAGACGGTGGTGCATGAGGTGATGGTGCCTGAAACAATCTCTGTTGGAGCGCTGGCACAAAAAATGACGGTTAAGGCGGCTGAAGTCATTAAGACTCTGATGAAGATGGGCAATATGGTTACCATCAATCAGATGCTGGATCAGGAAACCGCCATGATCGTAGTGGAAGAGATGGGTCACGTGGCTAAATATGCAGCTTTGGATAGCCCTGAGGCTTTCTTGGCGGATACCGACCTCCCTACAATGGAGTATCAAACAGAGCCACGTGCTCCAGTAGTCACGGTAATGGGTCACGTTGATCATGGTAAAACCTCATTATTGGACTACATCCGTCGCGCACGTGTAGCGAGTGGTGAGGCAGGGGGGATCACGCAGCATATTGGCGCCTATCACGTTGAGACCGAACGAGGCATGATCACTTTCCTTGATACGCCCGGTCATGAGGCATTTACAGCAATGCGCGCGCGGGGAGCTAAGGTCACCGATCTGGTTGTGCTGGTGGTCGCAGCAGATGATGGTGTAATGCCCCAGACCATAGAAGCGGTTCATCACGCTAAAGCAGCCAAGGTGCCGATAGTGGTTGCGGTCAATAAAATAGATAAACCAGAGGCCAACTCGGAACGCATTAGGCAGGAATTGGTAACGCAAGGTGTGGTGCCAGAAGATTGGGGTGGAGATACCATGTTCATCGAAGTTTCAGCTAAGACTGGGCAAGGGATCGATGCGCTATTAGAGAGTATTCTTCTCCAGGCTGAAGTGTTGGAACTTAAAGCAGCGAAGGAAGCGCCCGCCAGAGGCATTGTAATCGAATCACGTTTGGACAGAGGAAGAGGCCCGGTGGCAACGATCTTGGTGCAGTCTGGGACCTTGAAACGAGGAGATAACCTACTGGCAGGAGCCGTATTTGGTCGGGTACGGGCAATGTTAGACGAGAATGGTAAGCCAGTTGAGACAGCAGGTCCCTCCATCCCCGTAGAAATTCAGGGATTATCAGATGTTCCGGTTGCAGGGGAGTCTGTAGTCGTCATGATTGACGAGCGTAAAGCACGAGAAATCGCTCTTTTCCGTCAGGGTAAGTTCCGCGATGTAAAGCTCGCCAGACAGCAGACAGTCAAACTGGAAAACATATTCGATCAGAAGGGCGATATTAAGATACTGGCCTTGATCATCAAAGCCGATGTGCAAGGTTCCTACGAGGCACTAACCCATGCATTGGATAAGCTGTCTACAGATGAAGTTAAAGTAAACATCATCCATAGCGGAGTGGGTGCGATTACCGAGTCCGACATCAACTTGGCGCTTGCTTCCAAGGCCGTGGTAATTGGATTCAATAGCCGGGCAGATACAGTTGCACGCAAGTTGATTGGTTCGGCTGGTGTAGATGTGCGCTATTACAGTATTATTTATGAGGCGGTTGACGAAATCAAAGCGGCTTTGTCAGGAATGATGGCACCGGAACGCAAAGAAAGTATTATCGGGTTGGTGGAAATTCGTCAGGTGTTCCGTATTTCTAAAGTTGGAGCAGTGGCCGGTTGTTATGTACTTGAAGGCGTCATCAGACGCGCCTCATCAGTACGTTTGATCCGCAATGGGGAGGTCATTCATACCGGTGAACTTGATTCATTAAAACGGTTTAAAGACGATGTGAAAGAGGTCAAAGGTAATTTTGAATGTGGCCTATCATTGAAGAACTTTAATGATATTGATGTAGGTGACCAGTTAGAGGTTTATGAAATTATCGAGGTCGCTCGTAGCCTATAAATCAGGATAAGGCCATCTTTGATACTATCCGATCCTATAAAAAATGATCAATAGGATTATTAAGTATCGTGATAGCACGTCTTGACCGTAGAATATAATGCCTAAAGACTATTCCCGTACTCTTCGTATTGCTGGCCAGATCCAACGTGAGCTGGCTGATTTACTCCACAATGAGCTAAAAGATCCACGCATTCACTCGATTACTCTGACCGGCGTTGAGGTTAGTCATGACTATTCTCATGCTAAGGTTTATTACACTACGCTCGGTAGCGCCGGAGATAACTTTCTGACTGATAAGGGGCTTGAACACTCGACTGGTTTTCTGCGCAGTCAGCTATCGGGTCGATTGAGATTGCGTGTGGTACCACAGTTGCATTTCATCTACGATGAATCAGTTGAACGTGGGATGCGTCTCTCACAATTGATAGATCAAGCAATCGCCTTGGAAGGCTCGGCAGAATAGACGCAATGCCCCGCATGTTGTGAACACTAAGCCTTTATACCCTAAACATATTAAACGTAATATCAGTGGCATCCTGCTACTTGATAAACCCCACGGGGTCTCATCTAATCGCGCATTGCAAATTATCAAACGTAGCTTTGCCGCGACCAAAGCCGGACATACGGGGACTCTTGATCCACTTGCAACAGGTCTACTGCCAATCTGTCTCGGCGAAGCTACTAAATTCTCTTCAGCATTACTTGGTGCTGATAAGACCTATGAAGTAGTGATGAGGATGGGGTATATCAGTACTACTGGAGATGCCGAAGGAGAGATTTCAGTGGTAGGTGATACGAAGATGATGCCGAAAAGTATTGGAACAGCATTGCAAGATTTTATCGGCAATATTACACAGATTCCACCGATGTACAGCGCGTTAAAGTATCGGGGGAAACCCCTGTATACCTACGCCAGAGAAGGAATACAAATTGAGCGGAAGCCACGCCAAGTAACAATCTACGACTTGCAAATTGACACTCTCTCGGGCGAAGAGATGTCCATCAAGGTCAGGTGCAGTACAGGTACCTATATCCGCACCTTAGCAGAGGATATTGGTAGAACATTAGGATGCGGCGGGGCCTACGTCACCGTCTTGCGCCGCAGCACTGTAAATGATTTTGACTTATCTCAATCTTACACACTTGATCAGCTTGAGGGGATGTCACTATCGCAGCGAGACAGCTGTTTATACCCGCCCGACAGACTCTTACATAATTTTTCTGCTGTGATGCTGGAAAGTGTGCAGGTGAAATTACTTCTACAGGGACAGATAGTAACTTCTCCTCTCTCGCTAAATGGGTTGATAGTGGGTGAAAAGGTTAGGTTGTATGACATGGGTAAAAAATTTCTAGGATTGGGAGAGGTTACGACAGAGGGTGAAATAGCCCCGAGACGGTTAGTTTCAGAAGAGACATTCACGGCAGAGGTTGGGTTATAGCGATCCATCAATTCGATTACTTTATGGAAAGTGACTCCTTGAGTTATGCCGGTGTTAGGCACTATATTCAAGAGGACATCACAGCGCCCCTCAATGTTTCTGGCGAAAAGTAAGAGTCGGCTGGTTGACCCGCAAGTGCATCTGCGATGCGCTGGATACCAGCACGTATCTGATACTCATTAACCGAGGAGAAGCCGAGTATTAGGGTACGTGCACTATAGTTACTTATCCCATAATCGTAGGCGGTATTGGGGTCTATAGAGTAGATTCCTACTCCATGTTGGAGCGCAAGTTCCTGTAGTCGATGTGCATCTGGAAAATCATCTGGTAGGTGCCATGCCAGATGGAGTCCGCTTTCCAATCCAGAGAGTCGTACTGAGCCGAAATGGTGGTGCAGGGCCTCGATGAGACAATCATGGCGCTTAGAATAGAGATGACGCATACGCCTCAGGTGATTAACGTAAGCACCACTACGAATAAACTCTGCCATTGCGGCTTGATCGAGCCAGGCATGCCCACTATTTAACAGCGCCTTAGCTGAGCGGGCAGCATGTATCAGAACTCGGGGAACGACAAGATAACCAATCCTCAATCCCGCACCCATAGACTTTGAGAAGGTACCTAAATACATGACAGAACCGTAATCATCGAGTCCCATGAGTGCTGTTAATGGTGAGCCGTGATACTGGAAGTCTGAGTCATAGTCATCTTCAATAATATATGCACCACAACGTCTAGCCCATTCTAGAAGCTTCATACGTCGTTCGGTTGATAGCGTGAAGCCGAGCGGGTATTGATGAGAGGGTGTCACATATAGGAGTGTTACCCCACTTTCCGGCAGCTTTTCGACATCCAAGCCAGCCTCATCCACAGGCACTGGCAGCAATTTTGCATAATAGCTTTCAAAAAGGAGAGCTGCCCCCCGGTAGCAGGGGTTCTCAGTGGCAACTAAAGTTCCATCTTTAATGAGAAGCCGTGCTGCTAGGTTTAATCCTTCTTGGGAGCCTGCAGTGATGATGATTTGATCAGGTGAGACGCTGATTCCTCGAGCCATACCGAGATGATCTGCAATCATTTCTCGTAGGGTGAGTAAACCACCAGGATCACAATACTCGCTGAATTGTGCATTGGTAGCAGTGGATACTTTATTGATATAGCGTAACCAAGTTTTATGGGGAAATAAATCAGGGTCTAGTCGATCGGGAAAGAAATCAAAGTCGAGATGCCTAATCTTCCTCTCTGATGGTGTTTGTCCTATAAAGGGGATGAGTGGACGGTTGACCATCTCGGTTGTAACTGGCGATGAAGTTGCAATTCGTCTTGCTGTAGCGAGGCTGGTTTCAGGTAATTCGAGGTTTACATAAGTGCCAATTGCTCGGCGTGATTGAAGATAGCCCTCAGCAATCAGTCGATCATAAACAAGTAGTACGGTATTACGGGAGATGGAGAGTTGGTCAGCCAGTACGCGGCTTGCTGGAATCGGTGCTCCGGGCTTGAGTTTTCCGCCAAGGATCAGCTGTCGTAACTGATCAAAGATCTGGCTTTGTAGTGATTGGCGGCTACTTTGATCAAGTACGATAGGAATTGCCATATTCGCTCAGGTTTGCTAGGTGAGTCTTTACCTTGTTAATCTGCCGGACTGGGAGAGGGGAGTTCTTTACCGATAGGCGG
>JACDSH010000017.1 GCA_013450215.1 Nitrosospira sp. | reverse complement strand
ATCAGGAGTTGTGATATCAAGCCAGATGTCGATACCCGTCTCGGTGACATCACCCACAGCGCAATCAATTCAGTGGTTCATCGGATCTTAAGAATAGAGTGACTAGGGCATTGGTACCGGTCTGACGGCTCCAGTGCCCGTGAATACTCGAATCGAATACTGCCCCGGTGGGTAATGTATCTGCAGAGTAGAAGTGCTGACCCGGGCAGAATATCCTCGATGTACCGTCATGCAATCCGATCTCCATTTCACCTGAAAGAATGAAGACGTACTGAGGGATTGTGGTGCAGTGAAATTGACTCCGAAATCCAACCGGACTGAATCGAACCTGATAACCAGACGAGGGTTGGAGCCTTGATAGCATGGCATCAGGTCCCCCCTCAGGAAAATCTAATTTCTCTTCACGAAATTTAGCACTCCCGTCAGGGGATGTGTATAGGACAACCCGTGTAAAGTCTTTCATGGGAATTACGTTCTCAGGGGATTAGGCGGAACTTTCAAACTACTGTTTGGTGCCCCGAGCCGGAGTCGAACCGGCACAGCCGTTTCCAGCCGAGGGATTTTAAGTCCCTTGTGTCTACCAATTTCACCATCGGGGCATGTAGACTTAACTATTAATTTAATGATGCCGTTTATTCATATGGCTTATAAGGGCATTTCAAAACTACCTAGAATTAGGTAATGGAGGCGGGGGTCGGAATCGAACCGGCGTCCACGGCTTTGCAGGCCGCTGCATGACCACTCTGCCACCCCGCCCTTGCTGTTCAACTAGGGAAGTATGCTACGTAACAATGCTACATTTAGAACTGAAAACAGAAGCTAATCTTTCAGTGATGAGCACGCAGACTGTGTGCGTAGAGTCTCATGCCAAAAAATCCATTGCTCCTGAAAGTTGGAGCGGGAAACGAGGCTCGAACTCGCGACCCCAACCTTGGCAAGGTTGTGCTCTACCACTGAGCTATTCCCGCAAATGAACTACTTAAATATTTCCTGAGACCGCTCGAAAACAAAGCAGGCATTATAGAGATGCTGCTGTTTTTGTCAAGGAAAGGCGCGCAGCAACGCGTTCTTCAAATACGCTAGCCGTGCTTTAATGCCTGTGGAATTGCAACCTTCAAGTAATAGGCCATGGACCATAACGTCAGTACCGCGGCAAGATAGATAAGCCATGTCCCCACCTCTTGCGGGTTAAGATTTTGACCCACTGGATCATGATAGAGGAGCAACGGGATTGCGACCATTTGCGAAGCCGTTTTTATTTTTCCCATGAATGAGACACCGACACTCTTGCTCTTACCGATCTGTGCCATCCACTCGCGTAATGCTGAGATGGTGATCTCACGACCGATGATGATGAACGCGACCAGTGCATCAAGGCGTTCCAGCTGAACCAGAACCACCAGTGCAGCTGCAACCATCAGCTTGTCTGCAACCGGATCGAGGAATGCACCAAATGCTGAGGTCTGGTTTAGTACCCTTGCAAGATAACCATCTAACCAGTCAGTGATGGCTGCACCCGCAAAAATAGCCGCGGCGATCAGGTTCTGCTCCGGATATGATAACCATGACGGTGGAAAATAAAAGATCCCAACGAATAATGGGATCGCAAGTATCCTCAACCAGGTCAGAATATTGGGTAGATTAAATGGCATGAGATGACGGATATGCCTCTGAAATACAGTTCAGAAATTCACCTAATAGAGCAAGAATCAATGCAGTTCCTTATAAATTTTTTCTGCCAGAGAGCGGCTAATCCCTTCCGTCTGTTGTAACTCCTCGATGCTCGCAGTCAGAACACTCTTCAATCCACCAAAACGTGAGAGCAGATTCTGTCGACGCTTCGCACCGATACCCTGAATTTGCTCAAGGCTTGAACTGGTACGGGTCTTCCCACGCCGGGCTCGGTGACCCTGGATTGCAAAACGGTGTGCCTCATCTCGAATTTGCTGGATCAGATGCAAGCCCGGATGATCCTTAGGTAATTGTAGCGGCTTTTTCATACCGGGAATGATCAATTGTTCCAACCCGGGCTTACGCTCCTCACCCTTCGCAACACCCAGGATGTTAGCACCGCTCAGACCGAGCTCTATCAGTATCTCCTCGGCGGTGCTGACTTGACCCTTGCCGCCATCGATCAAGATCAGATCGGGCAACCTGCCCTCCCCTTCAGCAACCTTGTGGTATCTCCTTGAAAGGGCATCCCTCATTGCCGCATAGTCATCACCCGGAGTGATGCCAGTGATATTGTATCGTCGATACTCAGAATTACGCATCGCAAAGTTATCGTAGACCACACAAGAAGCCACGGTCGATTCACCCTGAGTATGGCTGATATCGAAGCATTCTATCCGAGCAAGGCCCGGCATATCGAGTACCTCTTGAAGGGATCTGAGTCGGCCCTCCTGACTGACCTGCCGTTCAAGCATCTGCTTTAAAGCGAGACGTGCATTCATTGCCGCCATCTCAAGCCAGACCTTGCGGTCTTTAATGGGATTGGTGATGATAGTGACCTTATGTCCACACTGCTCGGTCAGTAGTAATTGCAACGCCTCACGGTGGACCTTCTCTCCAACGATGATGAACTGTGGAACACTTCTATTGAGATAATGCTGCGCAAGGAAGGCATCAATCGCTGAGACCGAATCGTACCCCTCCGCATTCTGTGGAAAGAAGCTCTTATCACCGAGGTGGCGCCCCCCCCTCACCATCGCGAGATTGACGCAGATCCTCCCTCCCCCCTCCTGAACAGCGCATGCAATGATATCTGCATCGAGCGCTCTACCGCTATCAACAAACTGCTTCTCTCGGATCTTACGTAACGATTGAATCTGATCACGAAATAATGCCGCCTGCTCATAGTCCAGACTGTCGGCAGACTGTCTCATCTTGAGAGCGACGCCTTCAATGGCCTCGGTCTGCTTGCCCTGCAGAAAGAGCTCTGCATTCCTCACATCCTCTTGGTATACGTGTTCATCGATCAGATGTACGCACGGACCGCTACACCGCTTGATCTGGTACAGAAGGCAGGGACGTGTACGGTTGCTAAAGACGCTATCCTCGCAGGTACGGATGCGGAATACCTTCTGCAGGAGATGGATACTCTCTCTGACCATCCCCGCATTGGGGAAGGGTCCGAAGTAGTGGTTCTTCTTATCTAATGAGCCTCTATAAAAACCAAGTCTTGGGTACTGATGATCTGTCAGGAGGACATACGGGTACGACTTATCATCCCTGAAGAGTATGTTGTACTTAGGGGATAGGGCCTTGATCAGATTATTTTCAAGGATCAGTGCCTCGGCCTCAGACCGTGTGACAGTGGTCTCGATCGCAGTGATGTGAGAGACCATCAGCTGTATTCGTGGGGCTAGACCGGACTTCTGGAAGTAGGATGAGACGCGTTTCTTTAGATCAATTGCCTTGCCAACATAGATCACCTGGCCTGCTGCATTCACCATCCGATAGACCCCAGGCTGGGGCGGGAGTTGTGATGCGAAGGACTTTCCGTCAAAGATGGGAACTACCAGCAAAAATATTACTCCTCACCTAATAGCTCACCCGCGATCGCCCAGTTCTCATTGGGGAGCTCATCGAACGCGATAGCGGTATAAGATCTTGGCTTGTGTGCCACCCTCTCGAGCGTATCTGTGATCTCTTCTGCAATCTTTTTCTTTTGTTCGCGGCTAAGAGTGCCTGCAATCCGAATATTAACGTAGGGCATCATTCCTCCATCCTTTAGTTGAGCGCCAGGTCCGCACAGATTCTGCTGAATACCCTCTCAAACATCTCTGTGGTCAGGCGCTTGGTCTGTGTATTGTAGCGGCTGCAGTGGTAGCTGTCATAGAGCGTCAACCCGTTTGGCAGTTCATGAGAGGCTCCATGAGAGAATGGATAATCACGCTCCTTCAGTCCCAATGCCATCAATCCTGCCTGGTGAGCGACCCTACCCAAACTGAGCAATCCCTTGCCCCCGAGTGCTGCAAAGTCGACAATCTCGGTCGCGAGGTAGCCATTACACTGACAGATCTCTGAATAATCGGGTTTATTCGCAGGTGGTAGGCACTTAACCGCGTTGGTGATTCTGCACCCCAATAGCTGTAATCCATCACCGGATGAGATTGATTGGTCACTGCTCGCCAGTCCGAATTTATGCAGTGTCTGGTACAGAAGGAGTCCTGCATAATCTCCTGTGAAGGGTCGACCGGTTCGGTTCGCTCCGTGCATTCCTGGGGCGAGTCCGATGATGAGGAGGGTTGCATCAGTTGCACCGAAGGATGGGACCGGGAGTGAGTGATAGTTCGGATGACGCAATTTGACGTCATCTAGGAAATGGGCTAAACGGTCACACCGTCGGCACTCTGTGGAAAACTCGGTCTGTACCGAACAATCGGTTGCTGGCCGTGTTAGCATTTTCATTTTTTAATGTTACTGAGTCTGTTGTGACCCAATACTACCGGAGTCAAATGATAAAAGGGCCACCAAATCTAATCAACGGCACACCCGGAGGAGATCAGTTCAGGTTAATGATCTCTAACCGTAATGTGACTCCGGCAGTAATGCTTATGTTGATGCAGATCTTACAGCCGGATCAAGGTCATCTCAATGATGAGAGATTATTATGATCTGGATCGATGTGGGCCAGAATACCGATGACTGGTGGAGACATAAATTGGGTAAGCCTGGTGGGAGCGGTGCATCGATATACATGGCCCATGAGGGAAAAGATTTCGGAAGGCCTGCGGTCAGGTATGCACAGACCCTAGCAGATGAGATCTTGACCGGCAGCAGGGCACCGGATGGATACCGTTCAATCCATATGGAGCGGGGTCACAGAGAGGAGCCCATTGCACGGGAGATGTACTCAAAGATCGTCTCCTCGACTGTTACGAATGGGGGATGGTTCGATTGTGATACCCATGGAACCAGTCCAGATGGTCTAGTCGGGTCAGAGGGGTGTATCGAGATCAAATCTGTCGGAGAGAAGCAGCACTGGGCCACAATGACGAGCAAGCGTTACGACCGTAAGTACCACTGGCAACTGATGAATCATCTCGAAGTGAGTGGGGTCGAGTGGGTCGACTTTGTCAGCTACTGCAGCAATTTCCCGAAAAGTACTTGTTTATTCATACACCGGTTACATGCGAAGGACTTCGTAGATGAATTAGAAAAGTTGCGCCGACGGAGGGCGATCTTTATCGAGCTCATTCAGAGAGAGCGAGAGAATGCTACCTTTTAAGGTGGGCCTTCATCAGTAGAAATTCTGTAGAACTATTCAACTGAACCGAGTGATCGTCCCTTTTCAGTCGGATGGTGAGAAAATCCATTCTCAGGAGAGCTGCGACAAGGTCTATTTCATGTGTTGAAATGTATCAGATGATCACATTACACACACGATTTATGGAGACGTTACTTGGAAGCAGCAACCTGAAGAGACTAAAAGCAGTTTTACATTAAGAGTCAAGGAAGAGGTTTTTAAGCTACTTCGTGAGCGCTCTGAAAGGGGAATCTATTTGCGGTTATTTAATGATTAAGTGAAGAGGATTCAAAACTCAATCTCAGAGTGAGTATGACCTTCAGGGTTGTAGCTCCCTCTCTCACCCCGGATGCACTACAATTCAGTTGGTTAGTTGATGTCCTTATCTCAGAAGTAAGAGTTCTCAGTTTTGCGGTTAGTAGTAAAGCAGAACCACGAACTCAACTTGAATAACCAGCACCCTCGACCATCAGATACTCTCTAAAACTTAACACAGCGGTACTCGTACCACAGCAAACTTACTGGTCATCTCTGTAGCAAAAGGGAAGGATTTATCACCCGACTTCTTTATAGCATCAAGCAACTCTATCCTTTGATATAGAGGTACTGAGGCTCCCCCGATAAATAGTCGGGCGGATTCAACTCTGAAGTGCAACTTTTTTAAGCGAATTTAGGTGGCGAGCTGCGTTAACATTGCGCCACTTAAACGACCAAGTAAAAGGGATACAGATGAAGCGCTACACGCATCACTCACTTACTTCGGCAGTCTTCCGCCACTCTTCAAACACTCATCTAATGTCTTAAATGGGGCAAAACCAAATGGTCAATCCCCAACATAAGTACCATCGGGCATAAGCCGACATCTGCTGCCACCTACATATGAGCCATCTGGTGCCAGTATTGCACGACCGCTGCTGCCCCTTAATTTCCGTGATGTTTGTGCGACATGGGCGCGACACGAAGGCAACATGCCCGTGACTTTATTTCATAACGCCTTTGTTTTATTGGCGTCCCCAGCGGGATTCGAACCCGCGTACTCACCGTGAAAGGGTGATGTCCTAGGCCTCTAGACGATGGGGACTAAAAGATTTTTACGCTACCTCTGCTACTGGAGTTTGGTCTGGATATCATGCTCACATCTCACCACAAGAGTCCCACCAGCAGCCTTTCTAACTTCTCGACGTGTTTTATATACCGCTAAATGTACCGTCATTTGTTAGTAGTTAAGCACCAAACTAACAATGCATTAAACCAACCAACCGCGGCAGTATACTTAAATTCATAAAACATCTCAATTGTTAGCCCTGTCCAATGACAGATGATTCATGACAATACTGTAGTCTGAACCTAACAAATGATTGAGATCGTCTCAGTATTAGAAGAGATCACAATCCTTGTAATTACCACCATTGATGGCTCTTCCCACAAAAATAATGCAAACCTGATCATCAATCTCGACACCCCGAAAGAAGTGATCTGATTTAAGACCTCTCAAGCACCTAAACTAAGGGGTCATACAATGGATAATCTATCTCTTCGTCTTATACAGCAGGAAAACTACCGATTTGAAATTCAGTTCAACGATGAAATACCCCCGATTACTGGCGATGAACCACCACCACTGGACAAATCTGAAGGTATATCACCAATCCAGTTACTCGCAGCCGCAGTTGCAAACTGCCTCTCTGATTCGTTGCTATTTTCTTTGAGGAAGTTGAAACAATCAGCCAATCCGATCTAGGCCAGTGCGAGCTGTGAACTCGGTCGAAACCCTGAGAATCATCTCAGGGTGATCAGAATACGAGTTGAGCTAAAACTAGGGGTTGATGCTGCCAAGCTAGAGTATCTTGATAGGATCTGTAAACAGATTAGAGACTTCTGCACAGTCTCCTCCAGCGTAAGCTTAGGAATCCCTGTTCTGGTCACAGTCATTGATGCAGCTGAAGTTCAAATCTTCGAGGGTGGCTGAGTCGACAGAATCGGGAGGGTAATGAGATCATCTAGACCCCTCTTAAATTAACAATCCTCAAGATAGAACTTTCTGAGAAGGACTGCTCCTTCTCACCCGCCTCCTTAAGAAGCTTGATTATTCTCTGATGACCATTCTTAGATGCCATCGTCATCTCAGTGCCGTTATGAGTCGACCGAATACTCACATCAGCTCCAGCAGATAGCAGTGTGCATCCTCAGAGGCTGCAATCAGTGGGGTGGTGCCATTACTCGTACTAGTACTCACCGCGACCTTAGCATCAAGCAGTTCGTGAACGACAAACTGGTGCCCCTTCTTCGAGGCAGCGAGTAGCGCGGTACACCCTCTCTCATCCTGGCATTAACATCAGCACTCGCTGCGATCAGAGTCTGAACTATCCTCTGCTCACTTTTTTCGGATGCGATGAGTAGTGCCGTGATTCCATCGCCCGCCTTGGCAATAATATCGACCTGGGCCGAGATCAGTGATTGCACCACCTCCATCCGACCCCATCGACTGTATCGATCGCAGCCCGTAAATCATGAGGAATGATCAAGTGGTCATCGGCCAGTAATGGCCTAATCCTTTTGTCAGACATATGCATATCCTGGTTGCAGGTTTAGCATCCGACCGGCCCTTACGCTCTCTCTAAAGGACATCGCTCACGCATATACCATCTTTTTGCAATATGGTATGTAGCTTTTCAAGTGTCTCCATCTGAATCTGACGGATACGTTCTCGGGTAAGTTTTAGCTCCTTACTCAGCTGTGTAAGCGTTTTAATCTCATGACCATTCAGGCCATACCTCCCCTCCATGATAGTGATCTGTCTCGCGCTTAAATGACTCATCCATTTATGCACCCACTGATGGGTCTCAGACTCTTCAAACTTCACGTCCGGGTTAGGGTTATTTTCATCAACTAAACCATCACAGATTGTTAGCATGGGATCGATATCAAGGGGGGTATCGAGTGAGACTGTGCCTAGATTAAGGGATAGCGCCTCCCGTACCTTTGCTAAGGGGATCTCTAGCAGGTATGCCACATCCTCGGCCTTGGGATCCCTCCCGAGATGTCTCTCAAGATGACGGAACCCCCGCAGAATGGTATTTATCCCCTTGACGATATGAACTGGGATTCGTATGGTCCGTGACTGGTTAATGATCGCCCGCTCGATATGCTGTCGGATCCACCAGGTCGCATATGTTGAGAAACGGAACCCGCGGTCCGGTTCAAACTTATCGAGAGCATGCATCATCCCTATATTCCCCTCGTCGATCAGGTCGGATAATGTGATCGAGTAGTGTCTACTGCTATATTTCTTAGCGATATTTACAACCAGCCTGAGGTTGCACTTGATCATTCTTTGCCATGCCTCAGGGTCCCCCTGCTTGACCTTTTGAGTGAGTTCCGCCTCCTCGTCACGAGTCAGCAAAGGATGACATCCAATTTCCTTGAGATATATTTGGATGAGGTTTTTATAAATGGGTTCCTCAGTCATGAGTAAACCATCCTTTTGCAGGGGCGCTAAGTCAACTTCTTCACCTGAGATCTCATCTGAAACATCGGTCCAGAATTTCTCTGTATCCGGTTGTGCAGTTTGAACCTCTTCCTCAAATATATTTTCCATATTCATCAGCTCCTATAGAATTGACAAAGAAATAATTTGACATTTACAGCCCCGCGGATCTACCTATTTAATTTTCCCTCAGTCAGTTAATAGTTCTCTTTAATGTAAATATTATTATTCGTATGTCCTAATTACACACAAATCTCCTCTAATTATCTATTAATATCAATGGTATTTTTTAAAAAAAAATCGTAGTGTCCGATTAAGAGTCGAATAAATTCAGTTGGTTATAAAAGTTGGTTTGATTTTGGAGCAGTTCACTGCCAGCGAAGGCTTGAGATAGCTGGGTTTTCTCAAAAACAGACACCGATAAAATCTGTAGCAAAGAGTAAAGAGAGGCATTAAGTTGAAGCTCCTTTTTGACAATAGCGATCAGCACGTGAGTGAAGACGGCGCACCAGATCTGCGTCTTCACCGCGTTCTAGCTGTTGCCGATGAAACGTTTGAAGCGCAGATGTTGCTTGATCCACTTGAAAAACGGCTCAACTTGCAAGCGGCTTTTGTAGAGTGCGGCGATAGTCAGTGCGGGTAAGGGTGATTTGTCAAGCATAGCAGGACAGGGGAAATGCAAAGGTAATATCGCACCTGATGTTTGTGGTGCTAGCGTTGACGGCAGATCATCTTCTCAGCTAGATGACGTAAGTCCGAAAGAGGGAAGTAAAAATTCCTAAACCGAACTAGTCGGTGATGGCACTCGCCCTCAAGGGCGGGGAAATGCGGTAAATCAAAAAGATTGCTGCAAGTAAGGCAGAAGTAACCACTTAGATGCCGAAATTCGAGTATCGAATGCCATTACGCTCTATTTTAAAATTAGTTTTGCAAGGAGCTATAAACTAAGGGCATTTCTGTCTTGACTCATGGGTCCACTTTAATCGACAGTCCGGGTCAATATTCGGTCGGCGAGAACACTATCCCCTTTAATTACTACCGATTAACAATCTTTAT
>JACDSH010000005.1 GCA_013450215.1 Nitrosospira sp. | reverse complement strand
AAAAACAGACATTTTACCTTAATCTTACCCCCATCAAGAATATTCGATAGGCCATGCATCTATATCCACGGACAGTGGCGAGATATCCCTCGGTCTCAAGAGAAGTTCATCTTTAATCAAGGTGATCAGCCCTTCTTGAATAGCCATGCCCCCTTGCTACAGTCCACCTTGATCATGTCCTTGGCAGCAAACCGTCCCTCTAGGATTTCTCTTGCCAGCGGATTTTCAATTTTTGCTTGTATCGCACGCTTCAACGGACGGGCACCAAAGACCGGATCAAAGCCCGCCTGAACAATCTCCGTCAAGGCCGCTTCCGACACCTGAAGGGTCATCTCCAACTTTGCCAAGCGCGATTCAAGATACTGCAACTGTATCTTTGCGATCGATTGGATATGCTTTTCATCGAGCGCATGAAATACCACCACCTCGTCGATCCGATTTATAAATTCTGGACGAAAGTAAGACTTCACCTCGCCCATCACCGCAAGCTTAATGACCTGATAGTCATCACCCGTCATTTGCTGGATCATCTGCGATCCGAGATTGGATGTCATCACGATCACCGTATTCTTGAAATCGACGGTTCGACCCTGACCATCGGTCATGCGACCATCATCCAGAGCTTGTAACAGTACATTAAATACATCCGGATGGGCCTTCTCTACCTCGTCCAGAAGGATGACCGCGTAGGGCTTTCTACGGACCGCCTCGGTCAATCCGCCCCCCTCCTCATAGCCCACATAACCTGGGGGTGCACCGATCAGACGTGCTACGGAATGCTTCTCCATATACTCGCTCATGTCGATACGGATCAGACGGTCCTCGGAATCAAATAGAAATCCTGCCAAGGCCTTACACAACTCAGTCTTGCCCACCCCTGTGGGGCCTAAGAATAGGAATGACCCATAAGGACGGTTTGGGTCGGAGAGTCCGGCACGTGATCTGCGGATCGCATCCGATACCAGCCTTACCGCCTCATCCTGACCGACCACTCGCTCGTGGAGCTTTTGCTCCATATGCAAGAGCTTCTCCCGCTCCCCCTGCATCATTCTGGAGACAGGGATACCGGTGGCACGACTCACCACCTCAGCGATCTCCTCAGCACCGACCTGGGTCCGTAACAAACGATTCTTGGGCTTGCCCTCCTCAACATGCAGCGCCTCCTTCAGCTTCGTTTCCAGCTGCGGGAGTTTTCCATACTGCAACTCAGCAACCATCTCCAACTTACCCTCTCGTTGCAACTTAACAATCTCCGCACGGACCTTGTCCATCTCTTCCTTCAGATGGGCCGTCCCCTGAGCGGCTCCCTTTTCCACCTTCAGGATCTCCTCAAGATCGGCATACTCCAGTTGCAACTTCTTGATCTCATCCTCGATCAATGAAAGGCGTTTTTGAGAGGCATCATCCTTCTCCTTCTTCATCGCCTCGCGTTCAATCTTGAGCTGAATCAGCCGACGGTCTAGTTTATCCATCACCTCAGGCTTGGAATCAATTTCCATCTTGACCCGAGCCGCAGCCTCATCAATCAGGTCGATCGCCTTGTCCGGCAAGAACCGGTCGGTGATATACCGGTGAGATAGCTCAGCAGCCGCGACAATCGCAGGGTCCGTGATATCCACACCATGATGTAGCTCATACCTCTCCTGCAAGCCACGCAGAATGGCAATCGTCGCCTCAACACTCGGCTCATCGACCAGCACCTTCTGAAAACGACGCTCCAGAGCGGCATCCTTCTCAACGTATTTACGGTACTCATCCAGAGTAGTGGCCCCAACGCAGTGCAACTCCCCACGAGCAAGTGCGGGCTTTAACATATTGCCCGCATCCATCGCACCCTCTGCCTTACCAGCACCGACCATGGTATGCAACTCATCGATGAATACGATGGTGCTACCCTCATCCTGAGCGATCTCCTTCAGTACCGATTTCAGACGCTCTTCGAACTCACCTCGATACTTAGCACCCGCCAAGAGAGCGGCCATATCGAGCGACAGGACTCGCTTATTCTTAAGCGTTTCAGGAACCTCTCCATTCACAATCCTCTGAGCCAACCCTTCAACAATGGCAGTCTTGCCCACACCCGGCTCACCGATCAGGACAGGATTATTTTTAGTACGTCTCTGCAATACCTGGATGGTCCGACGGATCTCGTCATCACGACCGATCACCGGATCAAGCTTTCCCATCCGAGCACGTTCTGTCAGGTCGAGGGTGTACTTCTTGAGTGACTCTCGGGTACCCTCTGCCGCAGCATTGGCTACACTCTCTCCCCCACGGACCTCATTAATGGCCTGCTCAAGTGCAGCACGGTTGGCGCCGTGCTGCTTGAGAAGCGCTCCGATATCACCCTTATCTTGTAATGCCGCCAAAAGAAACATCTCTGACGCGATGAACTGGTCGTTACGTTTCTGAGCTTCCTTATCAGTCAGGTTGAGTAGGTTACCGAGATCTCGTGAGGTCGTGACCTCACCACCCGTCCCCTCCACCTTGGGCAATCGGTCTAGACTCTTCTTCAAGGCATCCCGGAGTGGAGCAACGTTAGCCCCTGACCGCTGCAATAGAGAAGCAGTACCGCCATCCTCCTGCTGCAACAGCGAGAGCAGCAGGTGTTGAGGCTCTATGTAAGCATGATCCTGACCAATAGCCATGCTCTGTGCATCGGATAGAGCCTGTTGGAACCGGGTCGTTAATTTATCAAACCGCATGTATCCCTCCAAATTTATAGTTATAGACTACATGGAGAGGTAGTGAGGAATTTCAAGGGGGGCGACTCCTCTCACTGCCTGATAAATCACCCGACTCGAGTGAGCTTGGATGGAACTTCTAGAGTCCTATAACCCAGAAGATTACCTGTGTAGCCTCATCTCACCCGAGTTGAGGATTTCAGAGATTTACTCGGCCGGAACGGGTATTGCGGGGAGGGTGTCGTCCATCTCGTGACGGACATGAGCAGCATCGTACCAATACAGCTCAGCCGGTGATTCGTCTTTAGTTGCTTTGTGAGCGCCATCACAGAATGGCTGATTCTTGGAGAGCCCACATCCACAGATATACTTGGTCTCTGCCCCCACGGTAACTGGGTAGGGGCTGCTACGATCTCTCTTTACAATTCTTGCCATGATGAAACTCCTTTCTGGTTGGGAAGGTTAAAAATAAACTACAACGAGACATCCACGTGTTCCCTTGCCTCTGGATAGGGGTGCATGATATTCAGCGCAACACTCTTACCGGCAGTCTCGACAATACGAACATGCTCACGTCTTAGCTCCCGGCATGTCTTAACCCACAAGAGTGAGCAATCATGTCGATCTCTTTATTCATATTTATGGCGTAATTGGCCGCTCTGAGATACTTCTTCTGGACCAGTTCATAGACCAGCCAGTACAGCAAGAAAGCGACTAAGAAGAGGCCGAACAGGGTACCAAACCCGTGAGAGACTATCGTCATTAAGTCTGGCATGCATCCTCCCTCACCGCATTCAGTTAAAATAAGTTGTTACGGATCACATGTTAAGCGAATTTAATGGGGACTTCATGGATTTAGCTGCAGAGATTGATCGTAACGTCTGTCAAGCATTGGCCGAGGATGTGGGAACAGGTGATCTCACCGCACTCTTGATTCCTGCCGGAAAGACCGCACACGCGAGCATCGTCAGCAGAGAGGATGCAACCCTCTGCGGCACAGAGTGGTTCGAATCCTGTTTCAGGAAGGTTGATCCACACTCCCGGATTGATTGGTCTGCACAGGATGGTGACATCATCACCGCCGGACAAACAATATGTCACTTGATGGGGGATGCACGTGGACTCCTCACGGCTGAGAGATCTGCATTAAATTTCCTACAAACATTATCCGCTGTTGCTACACAGACTAGACTGTATGTATCTGCCGTGTCCGTAACGGGGGCGGTGATCGTGGACACCCGCAAGACTCTTCCCGGCCTGAGAATTGCACAGAAGTACGCAGTGACGTGTGGTGGCGGCATCAATCACCGGATGGGGCTCTATGACGGAATACTCATCAAGGAGAACCACATCATCTCTGCGGGCGGTATCAATCAGGTGATGAATACCGCCAGAGAGATCGCCCCACCGGGAGTATTCATTCAGATTGAGGTGGAGACGATGGATCAATTACGACAAGCTCTGGATGCAGGTGCAGAGATGATTCTTCTAGATAACTTTGATCTTGACCAACTATCCAAAGCGGTTGACCTTTCTAACAGTCGAGTCGGCCGTAAAGTCATACTGGAAGCATCTGGAGGAGTCACTGTCGAGAGTGTGAGAATGATCGCTATGACCGGGGTTCATCGGATCTCTGTCGGCAGCTTAACCAAGAATATACGGGCAGTGGATCTATCGATGCGTATCCAGCCGTGACCCTCTCATCCTACCTCCCTATCTGGCCACTCTCTGTCAGTCCGGCACTGTGGCTCGCACTGGCACTGGTGATTGCGGTACTGGTTGGGGAGGGATTGGTACGGTATCTACGACTGCCTCGGATCGTCGGTTATGTTGGGGTTGGCCTTTTAATGGGTCCCGCCGGGCTCAACCTGATTCCTGAACTACCTGCATCCGAGTGGCGGCTACTCGTTGATCTGGCACTCGGTATCTTATTATTTGAACTTGGCAGCAAAGTAAATTTAAGATGGCTTAAGGCCAATCTCTGGATTGCATTCACCAGCCTGCTAGAGTCTTCAGCAACTTTTTTTGCGGTCTTTGCACTGCTCCTGTGGTTTGATGTTGCACACGTCACGTCCGCGGTGGTTGCCTCAATCTGCATCGCCACCTCTCCTGCCATCGTCGTGAGGACAGTGACTGAGTCTCGTGCTCAGGGACAGGTAACTGAGAGGTTATTATTGATGACCGCGCTCAACTGCATCTATGCCATCATATGTCATAAAATTGCGGTCGCGTTCATGTATGATGAGTCCGGCACCAGCCTAATTCACACGGTTCTACAACCCCTCTACCTGATCGGAGGGTCTGCCATTCTGGGTTGGTTGTTTGGCAATGCCTTTAATACGATCCACCGTCACCTAGGACGCCACGAGGAGACATTCTCATTCCTCTTGTTCGGGATGATCGCAATCGCAACCATCGTTGCATCAACACTCAAACTCAGTCCGATGCTGATACTCCTCTCGGCTGGACTGATCGTCCGTTATCGTCGACACCGTCCTCATACCTTCCTTCCACACTTTGGTTCTGCCGGCGCCG
Organism: Nitrosospira sp.; assembly: GCA_013450215.1. Taxonomy (GTDB): domain Bacteria; phylum Pseudomonadota; class Gammaproteobacteria; order Burkholderiales; family Nitrosomonadaceae; genus VFJL01. The sequence continues at coordinate 5,260 of JACDSH010000005.1, read as the reverse complement.
TTCTGGTGGTATTGATGTTTACTGCCAGCGGCCTGATGGCAAATCTCAGCGGGATACGGGATAGTCTGATGATGGTCCTACTGCTGATTTTGGTACGCACCGCCGCCAAGCTCACACCGGTCCTGCTCCTGGCAAAATTTAGCGGTATTAGTCTTAAACAGGGACTGGCACTCGGGATCGCGCTGGCGCCAATGTCTAGCCTCACGCTACTCCTAACGCTGGACACCGCAGCAGCTTTTCCTGACTTTGCATCCGGAATGGGGCTGATCTTAATGAGCTGTATCGTGATACTTGAACTCGTCAGTCCGATCATGGTCCAGATGGCACTGCGCGGAACTGGAGAGACGCTGGAGGGGAGATCATGAGCCTGATGCCATTCGCGTCATCCGAGCCACTGAGCATCGGTGTTGAACTCGAGCTACAACTACTCAACTGCAATGACTATGACCTGGTCTCATCGGCACCGGACATGCTACGACGGATAGCGAGGAAGACACACCACGGTGAAATAAAGCCTGAGATGACCCGCAGCATGATTGAAATCAATACCTCGATCCATCATGAATACGTCTCTCTGGTTGAGGAATTGAACTCCCTGAGAAAGACCGTATCAGATGCCGGCCGATTTCTTAATATCGCTGTGGCGGGTGGTGGGACTCACCCATTCCAACATTGGAGTGAGCAGAAGATCTTCGATGCGCCTCGGTTCCACTACCTATCAGATCTTTACGGATACCTTGCCAAGCAGTTCACCATATTTGGTCAACATGTCCATATCGGCTGCCCCGGGCCGGATGAGGCGTTACATCTATTACACATGATGTCACGTTATGTCCCCCACTTCATCGCACTCTCTGCCTCATCCCCCTTCGTTCAGGGTCATGACACTGGATTCGCATCTGCTAGGCTCAATTCTGTCTTCTCCTTCCCGCTCAGCGGCCGTGCGCCATTCGTCTTAAGCTGGGAAGATTTCGAACGCTTTTTTAGTAAAATGACCGAGACCGGTGTGGTCGAATCGATGAAGGATTTTTATTGGGATATCCGCCCAAAGCCAGAGTTCGGAACGATCGAGGTTCGTGTCTGCGATACCCCGCTCACCATTGAAGTGGCGGCCGCGATCGCCTGCTATATCCAATCGATCGCGCGTTACATCATGATCGACCAGAAGGATGAACCGAGGGAGGATGACTATCTGGTCTATACATTCAACCGTTTCCAAGCATGTCGGTTCGGACTTGAGGGGATCTTTATTGATCCCCGTACCCATAAGAGACGTACCCTCCGTGAGGACATTGCAGAGATGCTAACCCGTATTGCCGATCATGCTGTCGAGCTACAGGCTCAAGAGGCGATGTCACAGATCTCGAAAATACTCGACACCGGCAATGGCGCAAGCTGGTTACGGAAGACCTACTCCCACGATCACAATCTCAGTGATATGGTCCAGCAGCAATCCGACTTATGGATGAACGGCCAGTGACCCCTCCATCGATCAGGAAGACACGTCCGCTACGGATTGGATTATCCCCAAGGATTCTTCACCACCCCCCAGCAGAACTAGGATTTCGTAATAAGACCCTTCAGTACCTTGAGCAGACGATTGCCCACTGGATCATGCGCCACCATGCGCTGGCGTTCATGCTACCAACCCTAGAGACAGGCGGCACCGAGCGAGCCTCTGTCGGGATGAGTGATTATGTATCAGAGATCGATGGACTGGTGCTGCAAGGTGGTGCCGATATGAGTCCCTCTTCATATGGCGAGATACCATTACGTCTAGAGTGGTCTGGTGACCGGATGAGGGATCTGTATGAGATTGATTTATTCCGAGAGTGCGTGCTTCAGGGAAAGCCGGTGCTGGGTCTGTGCCGAGGGTTACAACTGATCAATGTGGCAATGGGAGGGAGCCTGCATCAAGACATCGCCACAGACTACCCACACGCAATTCCTCATGTAGACCCTGACCTCTATGACCAGCACCGTCATCCGATTCATATCGAAATGGATTCCAATCTGGCAAGGCTCTATGGGGGGAAGGTGGATCACTTGGTATCGAGTATTCATCACCAAGCCATCAAGAGACTGGGTGAGGACCTAGTAGTCGAAGCGACCTCTCCAAGTGACGGCATTATCGAGGCCATCAGGATGCGTGGAGAGTGTTATGTAACCGGCTTTCAGTGGCACCCAGAGTTCCATGCTGATACCCCCGGTCTACTTAACTCAAGTCCGATACTAGAGGACTTCCTGTCAGCGGCAAGGAGACAGCCCCCCCCCTAAGGTGTTCGTTCGGAATCCCCTTAAATCAAGCCTGCTCGGCAATGAACGACTTGACCGCATCGGTATCGGAATCCATGACCACATACCTCTGTGGCAGACCCTCCAGATTCTCAAATCCGGATGGACGGTCGGGCTCTTTCCCAATCGCCTCGATGATGCTCTCAGAAAATTTAACGGGAAGTGCGGTCTCTAAGCAGATCAGAGGTACACCCGACTCGCGCTTCTCAAGACCGACCTTAATCCCATCAGCGGTATGAGTGTCCACCACCATCCCATAGTCCTGATAGACCCTACGGATGGTTGCGATACGGGATGCATGGTTACTGGTCCCAGATACAATTCCGAAATCCTTCACGCTCTCCCATAACGGTGTATCGGCGAGATCGAATGATGCCCCCTTATCCACCGACCGCCATAACTCCTTCACCTTGGATGCATCACGTCCAACCAGATCAAAGATGAAACGCTCAAAGTTCGACGCCTTGGAAATATCCATCGATGGGCTGCTGGTATGCCGCGTCTCGGCGTTGGTGCGGGGGCGATAGCAACCGCTACGAAAGAACTCATCCAGAACATCATTCTCGTTCGTAGCGAGTATCAACTGCCTGATCGGCAGCCCCATCATCCGTGCTACATGACCTGCGCAGATATTACCGAAGTTACCCGATGGAACAGCGAACGATACCTGCTCTGCATTTGACCGAGTTGCTGCAAAGTAACCCTTAAAGTAGTAGACAATCTGCGCAGCAACCCGAGCCCAGTTGATCGAGTTGACAGTTCCGATGTAATACTTCTGCTTGAAGGCGTGGTCATTACTAACCGCCTTGACGATGTCCTGACAATCATCGAATACCCCACGGATGGCGATATTGAGTATGTTCGGATCCTGCAAGGAGAACATCTGAGCCGTCTGAAAGAGACTCATCTTCCCGTGCGGAGAGAGCATGAATACACGGATGCCTCGCTTCCCTCGCATGGCATACTCGGCGCTGGATCCGGTATCACCAGAGGTTGCACCCAGAATATTAAGGCTCTTCCTGGTCTTATCGAGCGCGTACTCGAATAAGTTACCGAGCAACTGCATCGCGATATCCTTGAATGCCAGTGTCGGTCCGTTGGAGAGTCCTAGGATGTGCAGACCCGGGGACAGAGTCTTAAGGGGAGTGATCTCCTTACTGTGAAAGATCTCGGATGTATAGGTACGGTTGATGATGTCACGCAGATCCTTGGCAGGAATGTCATCTGCAAAACGCGTGAGGATCTCAAACGCGAGTTGTGGATAACTAAGACCGCGCCACTCATCCAGATCGGAGGGACTGATCCGAGGATACGTCTCTGGCATTGCCAGTCCACCGTCTGAGGCAAGCCCTCCCAGGAGAATTTGAGAAAATGTTTTTGGCGGCATACCGCCGCGGGTGGAGATATAACGCATAATTTTCACCGAAAAATTTTCAATACTCTACAAGATGGTTATCGTAGAGATGATTTTTTAAATGGGTGGTGGATGACTGTATCTCACCCGACGAGGAGGTCAGATTCAGCACCCCAGCAGCCTCGTATCCCTGACCACCATCTGTTCAGTTATTTACTGTTCAACTCTTCCAACCGAATCCGTGTCACCTTGCCAGTCATGACTGGCAGCTCTTCTATCTTGACTATGGCGGCATTGATATTCTTTTCGATCGTCAGATGAGTGAGCATGATGATATTCACCTGGTCCTCACCCTCGCCAGGCTCTTTCTGAACCATCGCATCGATCGAAATATTCAGATCTGCAAGTATCCGGGTGATATCTGCCAGTACGCCCGGTCTGTCCTGCGTCCGAAGCCTCAAGTAATAAGAAGTCTCCACCTCATCCATCTTTAGGATGGGCGTATTCGACAGAAGATCAGGCTGGAAAGCAAGATGAGGTACTCGGTGCTTTGGGTCTGCAGTATGCATCCGTGTGACATCCACCAGGTCCGCAACGACGGAGCTTGCAGTCGGTTCAGCCCCAGCACCTGCACCATAGTAAAGTGTTGCTCCGACTGCATCACCCTTCACCACGATCGCGTTCATTACCCCCTCAACATTTGCGATCAGCCTCCGTGCGGGGATCAGTGTCGGATGAACTCGCAACTCGATACCCTTGGGTGTACGTTTGGTAATCCCCAGTAGCTTGATCCGGTATCCCAACTCCTCTGCATAACGGATATCCTCACGGGTGAGTTTAGCGATGCCCTCGGTATAGACCTTGTCAAACTGCATCGGAATACCAAAAGCAATTGCAGCCATGATGGTGAGCTTATGGGCAGCATCGATACCCTCGATATCGAATGTCGGATCGGCCTCCGCATAGCCCAACTTCTGCGCCTGATCCAGAACCGTATCAAATGCCAATCCCTTGTCACGCATCTCCGACAAAATAAAGTTACTGGTTCCATTAATGATTCCAGCAATCCACTCGATACGGTTAGCGGTCAGACCCTCCCTCAGTGCCTTGATGATCGGGATCCCTCCCGCCACTGCAGCCTCAAACGCGACCATTACACCCTTCTTTTGAGCTGCTGCAAAGATCTCAGTACCGTGCGAAGCGAGTAGCGCTTTATTGGCAGTGACAACATGCTTTCCATGCTCAATCGCTTTCAGGATGAGATCCTTTGCGACGGTATACCCACCGATCAGTTCGATCACAATATCGATATCAGGACTGGTCACAATCTCATATGCGTCACTGGTGACGATGACCCCCTCACCTACAATCTTACGAGCCTTCTCCACCTCTCGATCCGCCACCATCGTGATGACGATTCCGCGACCAGCACGTCGGATGATCTCCTCCTGATTGCGTTTAAGAACCACAAAGGTGCCACCGCCGACAGTACCAATACCTAGTAGACCTACTCTGATGGGTTTCATATATTTAGCACTAAGGAAGAATCAATTAAGAGATCTGTCTAATCCATTCCTAACAGTTACAGAAAACGGATTCGGCACATCATGG
>JACDSH010000008.1 GCA_013450215.1 Nitrosospira sp. | reverse complement strand
AACCAGCAGCAAGCGCCCCCGCGCCAAAGCATAGTGGGCATCAGCATATGCATCATTGAGTTGATGACTGAGAGAGTCTTCTCTGAATACTCTGGCCTGATGTGTATCTAGGTTTCCAGCCAGTCAATCAGGGGCTGCCACTGTTCTCGGTCATGTTCAGACTGAGAGCGTGGTAGATCAAAGATACTCTTACCATTGAATGCAGCATTAACATACACCATGGTATCTCGCAGATAAGTCAGAACAGGCAAATCATACTGACTGAGAAATTTTTCCAGTGTGGCAGCAGCACGGGTACGCGGATCAACGCGCATGCCTACAATCCCAATATAAGCTTTATGCTTACGCACGGCTTTCTCTTCTATCAAGCGGTCTAGGAAGTCCCTTGAAGCGGCCATATCAAATACAGATGGCTGTACCGGAACGATGACCTTATCTACAAGCTTTAAGGCATGAGTCAGGTTCTTCCCGTGCATTGCAGCCGGCGAGTCGAGAACTAGCCAATCATTACTTTTTGGCAATTTTGGATTGTTATCACTGCGCTCTAAGCTCAGTCTGGTGATTATTGGTAAATCAGTAGGACGTAATGTAAGCCAGTTCGATGACGATTTCTGTCGGTCAAGGTCCCACATCAATACACGGTGGTTTTGTCCGGCAAGATAGCCTGCTAGATTGGTCGCTAGGGTGGTTTTGCCACAGCCCCCTTTAGGATTTGCTACCAGAATGGCTCGCATATGACTACCCTTCATGAATACTCAACGGCTGTTTTTGCTACAGTGTTTAATCGGTTGTAACTGTATCAGTTAACTCTTCCTCTGGGGATGATTGCAGAGCTATAGATTCTGTCTCAGCATCTTCACTGACGGGAAGCTGCTGGGCTGGGAGTAAGTCCATACTTCCTTGTAGTTCGACCAACGTACCCAGATCTGAAAGTGGCGGTAATTCTTCAAGGGAACGTAGGTTAAGATCATTCAGGAAGTTTTTGGTGGTAGCGTATAGAGCAGGTCGGCCGGGTACATCACGATGCCCAATCGCCTCTATCCAGCCTCGTGATTCGAGAGTTCTCAGTACGGGACTGGAAACTGCAACGCCACGAATCTCCTCAATGTCACCACGTGTCACCGGTTGACGGTAAGCCACAATTGCAAGGGTCTCCAATACCGCACGTGAATAGCGTGGTAGCTTTTGCGGATTGAGTCGATCAAGAAATTGTTGCATCTCGGGTCTGCTTTGGAAGCGCCAACCGCTGGCCACATTGACCAGTTCAACCCCTTTTCCGGTCCAGTCTTCACGTAATTCTTCTAGTAGTCTACGTAGAATATCTTGACTCAATTCCTCGTTAAATAGTCTCTTCAATTCCTGGAGTGTTAACGGATCCTGGCTGGTGAGCAAAGCGACTTCCAGAACGCGCTTAATCTCACCGAGGTCGGGCTGAATGGAGATGCTAAGCGGCTGTGAGGAGACTGATTGATTTGACATAAATGATTCCGAAGGTTTGAGGCTGTGTTAGCTCTACCAAGGACTCTCTGGAGAGCTCTAGTATTGCAAGAAAAATAACTACAATTTCTGGTACGCCAGCGGCGGTACTAAATAACTCCTGAAACTCAACAAATCCACGGCTGTGGAGATGGCGCAGGATGCGGCTCATATGAGCACGGACAGAGAGCTCTTCTCGAGTGACACGGTGGTGCTGATTTGCCTGGGCCCGTGTGACCAGGGTAAGCCAAACATTACGCAGATCATTCACACTGACCTCTGGCAGTCGTTGTGCTACAGACTGTTGAATCGATAACTCAACCAGTATGAAATCGCGTTCGGATTGGGGTAATTCATTAAGATTTATACTGGCAAGTTTCATCTGCTCATATTCAAGCAGTCGACGTACTAACTCAGCACGCGGATCGATATCTTCCTCGTTCTTACTAACAGGGCGAGGGAGAAGCATGCGAGACTTGATCTCAATCAAGAGTGCGGCCATGAGTAGGTACTCGGCAGCCAGTTCCAGTTGATTGGTGCGCATCATCTCGACATAGGCCATGTACTGGCGAGTCAGTTCCGCCATCGGGATGTCCAGTACTTCTAGATTATGTCTACGGATGAGGTAGAGAAGTAAGTCCAGAGGTCCCTGGAAAGTATCGAGAAACACCTCTAGGGCATCTGGTGGAATATACAGATCGCTTGGTAGTTCCAGCAGCGGTTCGCCGTGAATGGTTGCTACAGGAGAGGTGCCGATATTGAAGAGTGTGTTCATTCTGAGATGGAGGCATCTTACTGTTTAAAGGTGATTATACTGCTTCCCGCCTGATTTCTCCCACCTTGGCGAGTTCCACTAAGAGTAACTAAGCCCCATCGCCTCCCTCACGTCACGCATAGTCTCCTGCGCTAGCTTATCAGCCTTTTCACAGCCATCCGCGATGATATTACGTACTAGCGTGGGGTCTTCCTCATACATCCGAGCCCGTTCATGCATCGGTTCCTGCTCGGCCAGTACCATCTCAAGTATAGGCTGCTTGCACTCTAGGCAGCCGATCCCAGCACTCTTACAGCCTTGCTGAACCCAATCCTGAGTCTTAGCATTTGAATAGATCTTATGGAATTGCCATACCGGGCAATTGGCCGGATCACCAGGATCGCTGCGCCGGATGCGTGCCGGGTCGGTTGGCATGGTGCGGATCTTTTTTGTGACGCTGGCAGGATCTTCCCGAAGGCCGATGGTGTTATTGTAGGACTTAGACATTTTTTCACCATCTAGCCCCGGCATTTTGGATGCTCGGGTAAGCAGCGCCTCCGGCTCGGTCAGTATCATCTTGCCACCCCCTTCAAGGTAACCAAATAACCGTTCCCGGTTCCCCATACTTAGGTTCTGTTGTTCATTGAGTAACGAGCGTGCGGTCGCCAGCGCTTCACCATCACCCTGCTCTTGGTAGCGATCACGTAACTCACGGTAGACCTTAGATTTTTTAGAACCGAGCTTCTTGATCGCCTCTTCAGCCTTCTCCTTGAATCCAATTTCCTTACCGTAAATATGATTGAATCGTCGGGTGATTTCGCGGGTGAACTCGATATGTGGCGCTTGATCCTCGCCGACCGGCACACGGTTCGCTCGATAAATCAGGATGTCTGAACTCTGCAGTAATGGGTAGCCAAGAAAGCCGTAGGTGCTCAGGTCCTTCTCGTTCAGTCTCTCCTGTTGGTCCTTGTAGGAGGGGACCCTCTCCAGCCAGCCTAGTGGTGTGATCATAGAGAGAAGCACGTGCAGCTCAGCATGCGCCGGTATCCGTGACTGAATGAATAGGGTGGCCTGTGCCGGATCTACCCCAGCGGCGAGCCAGTCGATCACCATATCCCAGACATTCTGTTCGATGATTTCTGGCGTATCGTAATGCGTGGTCAGAGCGTGCCAGTCGGCAACAAAGAATAGACACTCGAACTGGTGCTGCAGATCAACCCAGTTTTTTAATACGCCGTGGTAATGGCCCAAGTGTAACCTTCCCGTTGGACGCATTCCAGACAAGACGCGATCAGTAAACATTGTTACTTACCTTTAAATATTAGTTATTTATCAAGATTTTAGTCCGGTAAGTGCTGCTATCATCTGTACCGTAAACAGGATAGATGGCCCGATAATAGTGCTGAGCGTTCCCGTGAATAATAACAATAGAAGTACCATAAAGCCATAAGGCTCGATCCGTTCAAAATGACGCGCCATAGCATGGGGCAGCAGACTGATCGCCATCCGCCCTCCGTCCAGTGGTGGCAGCGGCAGCAAGTTCAAGACCATCAGAATGACATTAATTTCAATGCCTGCTTCACCCATTAATAGCATTGGTTTGGTCAGCTCACTCTCCGGCAGTGAAAGGCCAAGCTTCATAACCAGCGCCCAGAGGAATGCCATGAAAAGATTTGCACCCGGACCTGCAGCAGCCACCCACAGCATGTCGTACTTGGGGCGGTGCAAGTTGCTGAAGTTCACCGGTACCGGTTTGGCCCAGCCGAACAGGAAGCCGGTTCCAACCGTCAATTTGCTTAGAATAAACAGAACCAATGGGACGATGATCGTACCCATCAGGTCGATATGACGTATCGGATTCAGACTGATACGACCTTGTGAGTATGCAGTTAGATCACCAAAATGCCTGGCCACATAGCCGTGTGCAGCCTCATGCAGGGTGATGGCAAGAATCACCGGCAGCGCCCAGATGGCGATCCCTTGAATGATACTATCCATTCGTTATCCCGAAGGGTGTAAGGCTGCCTTTGCCTTGGCGAGTTAATTCAGGCACTTCACCCGTTAGATCAATCACGGTAGTCATCTCTAAACCACATGGACCACCATCCAGCACCAGTTCCACTTGATGTTCTAGGCGATCACGAATTTCCTCGGCATCGTTGAGAGGGAGTTCGTCCCCCGGCAGCATCAGCGTGGAACTCAGTAGGGGCTCCTTCAACTCCTCTAGTAGAGCTTGCACCACAGGATGGTTTGGAATTCTTAGACCGATGGTGCTGCGCTTAGGATGCTGCAATCTGCGCGGTACTTCACGCGTCGCTTCGAGTATAAAAGTATAACTACCAGGCGTACTTGCTTTAAGTAAGCGGTACTGGCTGTTATCGACCTTGGCATAGCGCGAGATCTCAGCCAGATCCCGACATACCAGTGTGAAGTGATGCCGGTCATCTACCTGGCGTATGGTGCGGATACGCGTCATGGCATTCTTGTCACCCAGGTGACAGCCGAGTGCGTAACAGGAATCAGTCGGATAAACAATCACACCGTCAGAGCGTACGATTGCAGCCGCTTGTCGTATCAAACGTAGTTGAGGATTGTTTGGGTTTATGGAAAAGAATTGGGCCACGTGAAGAGCGTTCTCTAATATTAATGATTGGGATTGATTTATAAGGGGGGGCTATCTCGATCTGATCTACATTATCCCATTCCAGTCATGCCATACGGGCTTACACCCAGAAGGCAGTTCTGGCATTCTGCCCAGATCAAAATAGCTCTCTCCCGGCCCATGGAAATCCGAACCCCGTGAAGCGAGTAAATCTAAACGCTGAGCATGACGTGCAAATAGAAGGGACTGTTCCGGAGTGTGACTGGCAGTGATGACCTCGATGGCTGCGCCACCGAGACCTTTGAATTCAAGTAGTAGCTCGTCCAGCGCGCTTTTGCCGAGTTTGTAGCGGGCTGGGTGGGCAATCACTGCTCTTCCACCACTGCCGCATATCCAACCAACCGCTTCGGCTAGTGAGACCCATTGATGCGGCGCGTATCCCGGCTTGCCCTTGACCAGATACTTCTTAAATACCGACTTCACATCCTTGGCATGACCCCGTTCGGTCAGAAAGCGTGCAAAATGAGTGCGTCCGATCAGTCTCCCTGCTCCGGCATAAGAGTAAGCCCCCTCCAGGCTACCGTAGATGCCAGACTTATCAAGTTGCGAGGCGATGTTGCTCGCTCTCTCTGCACGGCCACTACGAATGGCCAATAGGCCTTCAATGAGTGGGGCATATTCAGGGTCTATACCGAGACCGACAATGTGCAGTGTCTGGCTCCGCCAACTGACGGAGATCTCAACACCATTAATGAAGGTGATGCTCTTTGCTTTGGCAGCATGGCGAGCTTCATCTAACCCATCGACATTATCATGGTCGGTCAGTGCTAATACATCCACCCCGCGAGTGGCTGCGTGATCCACTAGTTGCGTGGGAGTCAGCAAACCATCTGAAACTGTGGAGTGACAATGCAGGTCGATATTGAGCATGAAGCCGATAGTTCGCGCGAAGCAAGGGATGCATCATAACAAATAAGCAGTGCCATGAAAAATGAAGCATGTCAGGTGGATAGGGTCTATCAACTTCGGGGAGTGCACAAATCCGTAATTCATGGGTACTGGTCCTACGTATAATTCGAAGGCTCTCACACCGAATTATTTTAGCTTAACAACCAGTTTGTCAATTCGGCTTTTCGGTCACCACGGCCCATGCTGATAAATTTTTTTAATACATCCACGATAGCATCATAGGTTAGCTCTTCTACAATGAAGACCAACTGGGTGCCAGATACCCCTTGAGGCCAGGATGCCAGAGTCTCGATCGGGAACAGCATATTCTGAATACCGTGGACGACATGAGGTTTTTCATCGTCATCGAAATGGACTATTCCTTTTATCCGTAGGATTTGCTCTCCATGCATGCTGGCAAGTACTTGCAATGCAGTGAGTAGTCCAAGTCGGGGGAGGGGTTGTTCGAATGTAAGGCAGAACGAGTGGATGCGTTCATGCTGATTATCTTTGCGAGCATTGATTCGGTGCAGATGCATCGACAGACTTGAATCTATCTGGATCGGGTGGTAGGTATTAGTTCCTTTCAGGTGAGGCATATCAGTATCCCTGTCTTGAGAATGGTGGATTGTTACATCTAGAAAGATTTTTGGATCGACTCTGCCCCTCTCGATGGGGTGGATGGTCGCAACAGAATTGAGCCTCTGCAATCGCTTGGTCAAGGATGTGATCTGTTTTGCACTGGACATGTCTGTCTTGGTGATCAGTAATCGATCTGCAACAACCACCTGCTTTAACGACTCGGGCTGTTTTTCCAGCTGTTCTGCACCGAAGATGCCATCAACACAGGTAATGACCCCAGCCAGGCTGTAATGCTGCAGGATGGTTGGGTGATTAATCAGCTCGTGTAAAATGGGTGCAGGATCGGCTAGGCCAGTGGTCTCGATGATCACGCGCTTGAAACTTGGTATTTTCTTATCCTGCCTCTGCCAGAATAAGGTCCGTAGAGCGCCGGTGAGTTCCCCGCGCATGGCGCAACAGATGCAACCATTACTAAGCACTACGGTGCTATCTGCGACGGTCTCAATCAGGTGATGATCGAGTGCGATCTTTCCGAATTCGTTGACCAATACCGCGCTATCAGAAAGTTGTGGTGTTTTAAGAAGGTTATTGAGTAGCGTGGTCTTGCCGCTACCGAGGAATCCGGTGAGGATAATGAGTGGTATCTTTTGCATTTGATTAGGGCATCTCTAAAAATTCAGACTGGTTCCAATAGACCGTCATTCACAGACAGTGTTTCCTGATATGTAAGGGGTATCCTGCTGCTACACTTTTGCGATTATTTCGCCTAGTCTTGAATTGTAAATTTTTAAAAAGGCTCTTTAGATTCGTTTTCTTAAGCACGTTTGGCTACAAAGCCCAGCCAACCAACGACTGGAAGCGGGGCAAGGCACCGATGAGCTTTTGATGCAGTATCATTGCGACTGACCGAATCATACTTTACCATCCCATCATGGATCAATTGCCGCCCTCGTAACCGCCTGGCCAGCCTCTCCCAAGTAAAAAAAGGAGAGTTCTTTACTGCTAAGACTCAAACAAAAGCCGATGGACTTTTTGCCAATCTTTATCAATGTAAAAGACCGGAACTGCCTGGTGGTTGGTGGTGGGGAGGTAGCTGCACGTAAGGCTGCTATGCTGATCCGAGCAGGTGCTCGTGTCATAGTCGTATCCCCGGAGCTTGGTAATGAGTTGAGTGAGCAGAAGAAACATGGAGTCATCTCTCATCTTGCTGAAAAATTCAGCACTAATCACCTTGATGATGCTGTCCTAGTGATCTCTGCGACCGATGATCGATCGGTTAATCAACAAGTTTCAGAAGCCGCTCATAGTCTGCGCATTCCGGTTAATGTGGTCGACAGTCCAGAGCTGTGCTCATTCATTATGCCATCCATCGTTGACCGGTCTCCGATATTGATCGCGGTCTCGAGCGGCGGAAAGTCTCCGGTGCTGGCAAGATTACTGCGAGCACGACTCGAGACCATGATCCCGGAAGCATACGGACGTCTTGCGATCTATGCAGCCAAATTACGTGACCAGGTGAAGTTACATTTCTCTCATCCGGAGAAGAGGCGAATATTCTGGGAGAGAGAGTTACAAGGACCTTTTGCAGAAATGGTTTTTGCGGGGAAGGATCAGGCAGCACAAGACTATTTAGAGAACGCGTTGCAAATTGATTCTGATGAAGCGCCACAGGGGGAGGTCTATCTGGTGGGCGCTGGACCAGGAAATCCAGACTTGTTGACCTTTCGCGCAATGCGATTGATGCAACAGGCAGATGTCGTGGTCTATGACCGACTAGTTTCGGTTGAGATACTAGATATGGTCCGCCGTGATGCGCTTCGCATTTATGCTGGCAAGGAGCGCAGTAATCATGTCATGCCTCAGGAGTCTATCAATGATTTACTGGTGAGGTTGGCAAAGGAGGGTAAGCGCGTTCTAAGGCTAAAGGGGGGTGACCCCTTTATCTTTGGTCGCGGTGGAGAGGAGATTGAAACACTATCCAGTCACGGCATCCCTTTCCAGGTGGTCCCTGGCATCACGGCGGCCTCTGGAGTGTCATCCTACGCAGGCATTCCGCTCACTCACCGAGACTATGCGCAGTCCTGTGTCTTTGTCACAGGCCACCTCAAGGATGGGAGCGTTGATCTGGATTGGCAGGCACTGGCACGACCGTATCAGACTATCGTGATCTACATGGGTCTCTTGGGACTGCCAGTTCTGTGCCAACAATTGATTGCGCATGGTCTGTCGGGTACCACGCCTGCCGCCATTATCCAGCAGGGCACCACCCACCACCAGAGGGTGCTGGTCGGATCTCTAGAGACACTTCCAGATCTGACGACTCATGCCGGTCTAATCCCCCCGACTCTTATTATTGTCGGTGAGGTGGTGAAGCTCCATCAGAAGCTTGCCTGGTTCGAGCCGGGGGGTGATCTTTATGCGGATGTGCCTACGGCGGATAAGTAGGACTTTGCAGGAGGAAGCTTTAGTGGCATGTCAACGGGAACGCATCCTGAATCAGTTGGTTGATGATGTCTGTCGCGGGAGACGAGGCGGGAGTATCTCTTGTAACTAGATTGATAATTCTTGTAAGGGAACAAGTAAAGACGAATTGAATGTGAGGGTTTCTGGTGCTAAATAGTATGATGGTGGGTTACTGCCTGACGTTTTACCCTGCATTGTGAATATTGCGATTCTTGCATTCGATTTTCGTATATCTGCATGACCCGTTAGTCTCTATAAATCACCAGGATAAGTGGTATGGCAGGTCGCGATCATAAGAGACGACAATTCCTACAGTATGCCGCATTTGGAATGGTTGCAGCAGGGCTGCCTAGGTTCGTTCTGGCTAGGAATTGATTTTTGGAGCCGATGCAGTACACTGCGCACGTTAATATTTTTATGAATGCACTATTTTTGAGACTCTTATCGGGATAAGCACATGACTCATTATATGGAACTCCTTATGACGAATCAGCCATGGAATCTGATCATTTACATGGCGATCCCGGTAATACTTGCAGAAACGATTGCCATTTCGGAGCTGTATCTTCTTTTTACCGGGAAAGATACCGGCACTGTAAAGACGCTGAGCAAGGTCTCTGGAATTATTGTCGGGTGGTACTTCCTAGGCATCTTCATAAACCTTCTCCTTACCGCCGTTATTCCACTGACAACTTCTAATGGATGGCGAGGTATCGCGGACGTGATTGCCGTTGGTTTTTATTTGCTTGGCCTCGTCCCACTCTTCGGTATTGCGCTACTAGATATGAATCTCCTCTACGCTTCTGCTTCACAACGGGAGCGAAACAAGCTGCATGCAATCTTCGTGGGAGTTTTCCTAGTGGTTGCACATATCGCGATGATATTCGGTATGGCTGACCCCAATATGTTCATGGAAAAAGGGGATATCGAGCATATGCCCGGAATGAGCCATCCCTGATTGAGTTAAGGGATCTCCGGCTAAGTATTTGCGTGCAGGGAGGGGTCAAGGTTTGTTGCATAAATAGTTGGACCTCTAACCGAAATACGCCGCCTAGAATAATCCCCTAAGTTCCAGCTTCATTACTAATTCCCTTTAAGATCAAGAAAATGCCAGGAATAGAAGACAGGCTGACAACCTCATGGGCTCAGCGAATTGTGGATCAGCATGCTCAGAACGTGGTGGTATCAGGAATCAAGATTAACTCGGTCGAGGTCGGGACAACTACGCGGGTACGCGTCACTGTCGACCATAATGGTCCACAGACATTGCCTCGTCGCTGGTTCATAAAGGCCCCCTCAAAGCTTTGGCGGGTTCGAATGATCACCGCTCTGCCTCGTCTGCTCCAGACAGAGGCTCGGTTTTATCAAGAACTGGTCAATTCTGTCCCGGTAACGTGCCCCACAATCTTATCGACGCAGCAACAATGGGGGCAGGGGACAACGGTAGTTCTTGCTGATGTGACCGAAGTCGGGGCCACTGCGGGATCTCCTTGTGATGCGTTAACGGGAACCCAGGCTGCTGCTGTGGTCGAAAGGCTTTCCCGTCTGCATGCTCGTTTTTGGCATAAAGTAGGTCTCGAGAGTGCTGATGATTGGCTGGCCGGTTCCATGCGGCGTCTAGAAGATCGTCTGGGGTCAGCCTTGGCAGTACCACTGATGCGTCGGGGGTTATCTCTTGCGGGTAGCGTGGTCCCGGCGGAGTTGCACCCCTCCGCGCGGACCTATGCAGGAAACCGTCGTCAGGCAATGAAGTTCCTTGAGACAGGACCACTCACACTGGTTCATCATGATCTCCATCCGGGGAACTTCTTCTGGCGGGAATCACAACCTGGTTTTCTTGACTGGCAACTGGTGCGTATTGGCGAGGGGATAGGAGATGTAGCTTACTTCCTGGCCACGGCACTCACTCCTGAAACAAGGCGGGAGAATGAGTTAGATCTTCTTACACGGTATCAACAAGTCTTAGCAGGGGAGGGGGTCGCAGCTCCAGATGTCGCGTCATTACTGAAGAGGTACCGTGTTCATCTGGCCTATCCATTCGAGGCTATGGTGGTGACACTTGCGGTCGGTGGAATGATGGATCGGGGAACCAATCTTGAACTCATTCGCCGGGCAACCGCTGCAGTCATGGATCACGATACTTATTCCGGTTTCGACTGGAAGTAACCACAGAATTAGAAGGCTGAGATTTGATGAAAATCAGTTTTTTAATGTTTCTCCTGTATATGCAGTGTTATAACATTGCTTTACTTATTCGTCATAATAGTACTCATTCATGTTAAGCTGCGCGAGCTTTATTAATCAAGGTAGACGATAAATTCGGCGGATTCATGTTTAAAGTGCAACTTTTGTAAGTTAATTTTTGGAGTGATACATGAACAAAGTAAGTCAGATAGTAGTTGCGTTAGGGCTTGTGTGCTTTGGCGCCGCATCGTTTTCTTTTGCGGAC
>JACDSH010000025.1 GCA_013450215.1 Nitrosospira sp. | reverse complement strand
AGCACCACAAACATCAGGTGCAATATTACCTTTGCATTTCCCCTGTCCTGCTATGTGAGTTTCTTGTGCGACACCATCTTCTATTTGTAGATCTTCAAATGTATCTAAGGCTTGCAACTCTTTTAGTATTGATGCTATTTTTTTATCACGTTTAATTTTTTTCAAATCTACGTTAGGAAGGCTTATTCCCATTTGCAAGGTAATACCTGCATTAAACGAAGGTGCTAGATTCCAATTGCCTTGTATTTCATAATTTGCTGATCTTCCATCGACATATAAAGTCAAGGTCCTTCCTGGAAAGCTTTCTTCCAGATCTGGAAAAGAACGTCCATAATACGAAATTAATGAATTCCCACTTACAACTAAATCAGTGCCATCTTCCTTCTTTATCAACTCTGCTTTCACTTTATCTTTTTCAAGAACTTCCAGTACTAAATCAACCACCTCTTTATTGGCAATTACTAAGCAATAGTTATATCCCATTTCCACTCTCACTAAAAAATAACTGTTGATAAAGAAACTTTTAATACCTGCTTAGAGGAATGGAATTCGTCGGTAGAGTGGTTAGAATCTACGTCAGCTCCATTCTGATTAAATCTTGATAATTCCACCAGATTTCAAACATGTCAGGCAGATAGAATTTGATGTCTTCGAGATTTGTTTTCTGCCCGACGATCCTGTGCACGCACCATTTGCGCACCAAGTAGAATTACAGTTATTACATCGATATGTGACTGCTTTATTATTCGGCAATATATGATTACAGTGCTTACAGCTTGCCATTGCTAATCTCTACTTTTAAAATTACCAAACATATTTCTTCTCCATTCCCCAGCCATCTTTAGCTGTTCTAACATTCTTAAACTCCAGCCCAGCTCTAAAATTAAAAATGACACGCCCGGCATCTTTCTCAGCATTGTCTGGCATTACTTCATATGAAAGAATGATTCCGCCAAAATGGGAAGGTTTATCTTGGGATTTGTGGAGGTAGATCTCCCCGCCAACTAGTTTTTTTGCGACATCTTCATTGATTGCCCAGCAGTGGCTGGCCCATTCATTTCTCTCTTTTGAGAGAAGCTTAACGTTGGTGATTCTCTCAATTAAATGGACTTTGGGCATTAGCTTCCTTGATGTTTCATCAGATTGAATATTATGTCAGCGAAATAATTATTAATATGCAACGTATCCCCTACAGTATTTGTAGGGGACTATTGACACAATACCGTCGACACCCCCCAAATACCTCAATCTACAAAGAGAAGAGCTCAGAATTTAACCATAGGTCTTGCTCTCTTACCTCATCGGCTAATTGGTAATTATCAATCCGCAAATCATTCCTAATTTCTAATACTTTCGGCGTAACCTCCTATGAAATAAGGTCGTCCTCCATGGAATAAATAAACGAATAAAATAATCGTCATAATTACCAGATTCAAATCGGATATTTTTTTAACTGAATTAAAAATAACAGCACTTGCTATCAACAATTTAACTATTTTCTACAACTTGCAAGAAGGCGGGTTGGAGAGGCTTAACGTCAATATTGCTCGCATAATAAATTTTTGCTGCCATCAAAATAAGAATGAAAAGTATTAACCACTTTCCAATCCATAATATTGGTTTTATGAATATCAGTAACAATACTACAAGTATTGCCAATGTCATACCAGAAAAATCTCCATTAGCAATATCATTAAATGATTTCGACCATAAACCATCGTTCGGAATAACCTCAACATAACCTTCTGCAGATTTTATGGGATCAGCTATTGACTGTTCTGTTTTGGGTGCCGACTCGCGTACTGGTTCACGTATTTCAATGGGCATTCTGTTTACTCATTTTTATCGGAGTCATTATCCTAACTATTCTGCATACTCAGGCCTGGAGTTAAACAGTTTTTGTAACGGATACATTCATAATCCTTAATTTTGACCAAAATGTCATTTTTTTGTTTATGTAGCCACGGTGCGTTCCGTGGCTACACTGACTCAGAATGGATATACATCCTTCAGAGCCAACTACCGCCCTGATCTTGCAACCTCAATCTCTTTCTCCAACTCTTTAAATGCTTCCGATGACCGTAGCTTGGCATTAAGTACAGCACTCTTTTTCATTTGGTCAACAATCATTCGGTTAGATTCACCGAGCGGGTATCGAAGTAGAACGTAGGTTCTATATCCCTTACCCTGAGCAATAAGCTCACTCTTCTCACGAGTGAACCCAGCTAGATTGACTTCGGTAATCACATTCGTAGTTACCCGCTCAATTTCTTTAGTGACCTGGTTGTCATCATTAGAGCCTACCTGCATGGCAAACTCCTTCATCTTTGATGACAGTCTATTTCCGATCTGAGCCGCTAACGTGCGTTTAGCAGACAGTACTGCCATATCCATCGACATCTGCATGTCGCTCGAAGTCTCCGTCCCTGCGGCATAAATAGAGTTGGCATCAACCGGAGGCTGTACGTACCAAGAGGGGGCTTTTGCTACCGATTCCTCAGCTGCTTTGATTGCAGCCTTCTGACGGTCCTCTTCTTGCATAGCCACATACCCAGGAGTACCTATTTGAGGTCCTACACAGGCAGTTAACATAGTTAGGATTGCTGCAGATGTGGCCATCGCTGATTTATTAAAATTCATGATTTACTCCTTTTGAAAAATGAGAATACTAAGAAACCTTAATCATCTTGATTTTGCTCTCCAGAACCTCTAGTTCACCATCGGGTAATAATTTAGCTAAGTCCATCGCACGTAATATATTTAACGCTCTGGTTGCTGCAGATGAATCTGATCTCGCAATCCCCACGATCATGCTACGGCGCAACATTCTGACTGCTTCTATATTTGCACCTGTACCCGCCTGTGCAATGGCTCCGTGTAAAATGGCATAACTGTTATCAGTATCTTTGGTCAGAACTTTAGCAAAAGAAACTGCCGCTTTGGGATAGTCACCTAGTTGGTTATAAGCAGTACCCAATGCATTCAAATGGATTTCCTTTCCATCCAAAGCCACTGCTTTAAGCAGAGGTGTAATCGAATCTTGAGGCTTGTTTATAGCGAGCTGTACCCGTCCCAGTAGAAACTGGCTGTCGGCGTTTTCAGTCTCAAGAGTTGCTGCACGTTCTGCATGAGAAAGAGCCATGATAGGCTCTGAGAGCCGTAGTCTTGCGAGAGCAGCCTCATAGTATCCAAGGGGTTGCTGGTCATCCGCCCTAATGAGCGCTTCGGCGATTAAGACTCGGTCTTTGGGATTATTCCAGCGATTACTTTTAAGCTCTCCTACCAGTCTTTGCTTTACTTCCTCTGGAGGCGATGACTCAAGTCCGGAAAGTAATCCGTATGCAGTCTGGGGGGGGCGAACATCAACCGCTGTCAGTATTGGCTGTTCTTCCGCAGATAAGACTTCAGCCTGATAAGCCAGCCCCGGAATCGTCAAGATAAGACGCCTTGCAAGGTCATTGGTTACTCGTGAACTCTGATCTTTAGTGAGATTCCTCACGGCAGAAAACACATTCATAGCAACATCTAGAAATCCAAGTGGAAGACCTCCCGCTCTAAGGACTGCTGTGTGGTTACCTCTCCACAGAGTGTCATCCGTTGAAACTTTTACTATCCGGATATTGGCACCCGCACGAACCACGGAGTACATACCATAGAAGGAAGATGGATCATCGATCACTTCACCTACCATGATGGTGTCACAACCAATTACCTTGGCAACAGTTGAAATCAAATCTCCATTAGAGGTATTAGTCGCTTTGATTGCAGCATCAATCTTCTGTAGTGGTAATAGACGAATACCGGAGGGGGCTAGATTTGCGTGTAGTGAATTTCTAATAGATACAGCACTATCGGTGTCACCACCCTTTGCTGTAATTGGAAATACTGCAAGACAGGATAAGGGATTAGCTTTTAATTCCTCTGAAGACTCAAAGACAACAACACCATGATAGACATTCCCGATTGAATCATTCGTTGCAACAGAATCTGGTTTCTGTTTTGTATGGTCAGAGCTGCGTTCGACATAACGGGTTGTCACACAACCCGTGCTGAAGATACAGACGATCATGAGTAATGCTAATCTCATTGGATCGACCCTACTTTGTCAGAACTCCGTACCAGCTGATAACCTTGTTTAACCACGCGCCTCTCATCTAGAGGAATCTCTCTTAACTTTACCTTAAAGTCATCGAGTTGATAGCTTGATAGCCATTTCAGCGGCTTCTTCGTTCCAACTACAATCAGGTACTCATCCACGAAGGTCTTATTCAATGGAAGAGATTTAGACCATGTCATCGTGAAGTTATAGTCAGATAATTTTTTATCTGTAGGAATGTTTATTTTTTTTGAGATGTGGCTATGCTTATCCATCCTATTTGGATACATTCGAACAATAGTATCTACATCTTGGTATGGAACCCAGCTGAAAATGGCGATATACATGCCAACTGTCGGCTCAAGTACAATGTTCATAACTTCACCTGCTCGATATATCCTCTCGTTAATGCTGACCTTGACATCGAAGTTAGAGTCAGGTTTCCGATCAGGAATAACGATATCGGCAGTGAGCGATACGATACAAGCTTTTTCACCCAGTCTTGACTCGGTAACCTTATGAAGATTAGTGACCGATCTGATGTCTCCCTCTATTGAAGTCCAAGATACACGGTTTAATTCACAACCAAAGTCAGACCGAGCATCTCTGACTTCTCTACAAGACATCCGTTCTTCCATCGAAATGCTTTCCCCGAAGATTTTACTCAAGGCATTCGACTTAGCTCGAATTTCAGCGAGTCTGCATGCATCTGCATCTGAAGTCTCAGGTCCATAGAGATATTCACCTGTGGCATCTACACTTTCGGCATAAACCGTGTTTAATATTGATGTGAGAGAAAAAGTTATTATCAACAAAATGAAATTTTTTAAAAAAACTTTCATTACTCTTGATCCCAATCAAAATAATTACTCACGTTATTAGACATAAAATGACCTACAGGTTTCGACTTGATCTTACTGTGATTTATAATGAATATTAATTGATATATGCGACAAAGTGTGTCGCATATAAATTAGGTGCAGTTCGAAGATATTTAACAACCTAATGCAGATGTGAGAATCGTGACATGCGATGTGTACAAAGAACTTCCCGGATATCCACTTTTGGAAAGTAGACCTTCTACTAGACTTCAGATTTTCTTTACCGCCACCTCAAGACTCAATCTTGACCAGAAAGCAGCATTGAATTGTTCTCAGACTTAGCTTGTATCGACAATATTCTTTCGAGAGATCTGGTCATTTGTCCTTCCAATGTATAACCTTCATGCTCTATAGATTTTGGTGGGAGCGGATATATGTACATTTCCAGCTCCTTCCCCATTAATGGTCCGAGCATATTTTTATAGAATTTATTAACCGTGTGATCATTCTTTCTCGATGAAAGATTAGCTCTGTATGTGGAGATTCTACCGCTTAGTCCATTTTTGCCATCAGCCTTGCCAATCTTTAAAATGTCATCACCATCAAGTATGAAATAGACTCCATGTGCTGTATCGGCTAGTGGTAATAAATCAAAGCTCTTTCTTTCGCGGCTATATCTCATTTTGGAATGAAAAATGGCTTTAGTTCTTACGAAATTTAGTACTGAAATATTCGCCATGCTAGGCTCTATTGATTAAATTAGTATCTTCACGCCAAGCCTGAACAATCATCACCATTGCCAATGTATCTAGCTCACAATACCTGAGCAAGGATGATTTGATTCTCTCTCGTGTACCATCATCTATATTCTCAAACTGTAGACGACCATAGGCAGTTGCTGCGGCACCTCCTTCTGCAATGATGCTGGATTTGTCTTTAGGGTTCTCTGAGGACAAGTCTTCAGCATACTTTTTAAGGCGAGCATAAGGGTCTGAAACTGATCCAACTGCGATGTCTATCCACTCAAAACCTTCAGGTGATGAAAAATTAAGACTGGGAATTCCATTTGGAGCGCCATAAATGGGCCTTCCATATGTCTCTCGCAGAAAAGATGAAACCTTTAAGATAGCAGGCAGAACCTTCTTAATGGAATTACTCCCTTTAGTGTCAGGATGGAAGAAGGCCTTTTCTGCCATCGTGCATAAATCCACCATTTTCCGATCCCCAGTTTTTATCAAACGTAGGATGAACTTCTTCAATTCTTCAGCATCTTCTAGACGGTTTAAGTCTTCGTTTAGTTGGGTGATTATTTTTGATAGAATCGTATTCTCATGATGGCTCCACATGAAAACAGTACCATCATCCATATCTAGGGCAGATTTCAATTCTCGAACGAATTTATAGTTTGGAAATTCCCCGGGTTCTACACATAAAAACTGATGAGCGTGGCATACACTGCCATCTGCTTCCATTACATGATGGGAGAATTGAAACGCCACTGGCTCATAAGGTCGCATCCCCTCATGGAATGGGAGCGCCACAGAAGAGGTTTCAAAGTCTATAAAGTGGTAAGGAAATCTCCAGCTAGACATCTCAACAGCTGCTAGCGAACTATCAAAGTAATATCCGCCATGGTCATACTCCTCTGGTATTCCATTCACCTGTAACCACTGTCTCTGTTTTCTACTTAGACCTGTTTTTTCAGGCTCATCTTCAAAATCGCCAATATCCTCCCGTTGGACTTGGCTGATTCTAAATACTCCCTGATCAATCATTTTCTGTTTACCACGGAAATTCCATAAATCTAAAACCGTCCCTTTGCGGATATCTTCATCACCTAGGTCTGTTACAGCCTTCCAGCATTCATTAACGCCGCTTTTCAACGTACTAGGAGGCTCTGTTTTGTACTGACAGGTTCCACATTGGGCCCCAAGTATTGGGGTTATTCTCTGATTACTACGATAGGCTTCAGCCCAGACTGCCGTGGCTTCTTCAAATGACGATGGCCCTCCGAGCTGGTTGCTAAGTATTTCTGACACATACTGATCAACAGGGACTTTTGCTAAGAGCGTCTCCGATAGAAGCTTCATATCCAGACCCTCTGGTGCCTTAACCTTGATAGAAAAGTTTGCCGTAGAAGAGTCCGTTGAGATTTCAAACATTTGGTTAATTCCTTTGACCGGTGCAACCTTAGACTTGTCCGGCATCATTAGAAATGAAGTAACTTCACCACCTGGAATCGCTTGACGCAGTACCCAAGTTTGAAAGGCCACATCTTGAATATATGGAAGCATGCTTGAATTAATATTGCCATGTTGACCTTCGATGTGAGGATCAGTTGAATTATGTGATTTCGCCTTTACCTCAATCAGCTCAAAACGATTCCCGTTTTTAATCAATATATCAATACGGATAAAGAAATTACCAAACTGAATTGCTGGTTCAAACAGCACCACATTCTCACGAGTCAGAAGTTCATTGGTAGCCGATACTTGTAATGCATGACCTTGCCCTTCAATCTCAATACCATCCGGATAACGCAGCTTGGCCAGCTCACCTACCTGATATCCACCCTTAGCCAACATAGCCAGAAATTCATCTTCCCTCTTAATGTCCCCATACTCTTCCTTCTTGTTAGCATAAAAGAGTTTGGTCGGGCATTCGACAGCAAGCTTAAATAGGGATTTAGTTAGGTAACGAGGTTTGGTCATATTAATTTCGATTCCAGGTTGTTCTTGTTTGCAAGCGGGCGTCGTTATCTAAGGGGTATGGGTGATTTATTCAAAACTACTCATTCGCTACTCCATGTGGGACATGCCCTGTTGCCACATGCTCTCTTGCAGAATCACAGTGCCCTTTCTGATCATCAAAGAAAATATCTGCGCCAAAGGCTTTGAGGAATACCCCTTTGCTCATGCCACCAAGAAACAATGCCTCATCGATACGGATATCCCAAGAACGTAATGTTCGTATTACTCGCTCATGTGCAGGTGCAGCACGTGCAGTTATAAGGGCTGTCCGTATGGGTGAGTCCTCTGACGAGTAATCTGACTGGATGCTATGGAGTGCTGCGAGAAACCCTTTAAAGGGGCCGCCGGTCATTGGCTCATTAGCAGATGCAGATTCACTGGCACTGAAGGCTGCAAGACCCTGTTTCTTGTATATCCGTTCTGACTCGTCTGAGAACAGTACCGCATCACCATCAAAGGCTATACGTAATTGCTCTGAATGAACCTGTTCGACAGTTGAGGGCAAGATTGTGGCTGCTGCATCGCCCCCAGAGAGTGCTTCACGTACATCATCTGGATTGGCAGACAAGAAAAGATCTGCTCCAAAAGCTTGTATATAACGGTGCGTACTCGCCCCACGGGTAAAGCTCGCTCTAGTAATACTCAGGTTATGATGTTGAATGGAATTGAATATCCGTAGGCCGGTATCTGCGCTGTTACGAGACAGTAGGATGACTTCTACTCTTGGATTAGCGGGGTCATGTTTGTTCAGGGCAAGTAGCTTTCTGACCAGAGAGAATGCCACTCCTGGTTCAAGTGGATTATTCTCATTTGCAATCTGATGAGCGCAATAGGCATCCACCCCATCACGTTCAAAAATTGCATGACTTTCATCCAGGTTAAACAGTGCACGAGAGGAGATAGCAACAACCAGTTGTCCATTGTAATTAGCAGTCATATCTAACTGGTCTCGCCCAAACTATCGTCATGAACCCCACCTCTTGGAAGATGAAAAACCGGGGGAACCTCAGAATATGTCGAAACCGAGGTTTAACCGAAGTTAGAATGTTTGTATCCAATTCTCTCTTTAGCTAAATTTTTATCAGTCCACCGTTTAAAGGTGAACTCATAATCCTCATCATTTTTTACAATCAATTTTTAAGTATTAATTTTCCAGAAACTTTGCAATGATTTTCAATATCTTTCTTGGTAAATTTTGTAGAATTTCCACCGCAAATAAAATTTCCCCCGACTTCCCTTGGGCAGCCTTCTAATGAGTTCAATTGATTATTTGAACAATCAAAATCATCTTGAATAGTTTCCGGAGAGCCAATAAGTGAGGATAGCGAGTTATTTGAACAGATGAAGTTTCCATTACATTCTTTTGGGGAGCCTTCCAGCGTTACTAGCTTATTATCACTACAGGAGTAGTGACCATCAACCTCTAATGGACCACCTTTGAGTGATTCCAATTGATTATTGGAACAATCAAAATCTCCAGGGACTAATGCTGGGCATCCCTCAAGAGAAATTAATAAATTATCTGAACATTCAAATGTAATTGGCCCGCCATTAACGCTGAAGGCACTCGGCAGACCCATTAAATTAGGAATTTTATTAGAACCACAACGATACGACCCCCCGACACTACTTGGACCACCAACTAAACTTTGAATCTGATTTAATCTACAATTAAAATCACCATGTATCTCGATTGGAGCGCCAGATAAATTCTCCAGCTTATTATTACTACAATTAAATCCACCCTCAACAATTTTTGGACAGCCCTCTAGAGATGTAAGCCCTTCTCTGAAGCAATTTATAGTATCTTTACCATCTTGAAGCCCAATTGCCGAAATAAAAGTTTTACTCATGATTTAGATCCTCTATGAAATATTATTGACATTGTATACGCTGAACATTGAAGAAGTATCTCTTGTGTCACCTCCAATATTTTCAGCAGATACTCCGTTATAAGTAAGACCATTTACATATCTCTGTTCTTCTAGGTCATCCATAATCAAAGTTAGCATTGCTGGATTAAACTCTTCATTCAACTCTAAGTTACATTCAAAAAATGTTCCCTTTTCATATCTGACGCCATGAAAGATATAAGGCGAATCATCGTGATCTGACAATCTAAAAGTTATATCATTTTCAATATTAATTTCTGCATCGGTCAATACATCTTCCACTAGAGAGATGTTTAAAATTTCGACGCCATCTTCCGAATAAACAATTAATTTGGATTCCTCAGAAAATTCGCAAGCATGCCTATGAATTAGATTGTCGCACTCGACCCAGTCTCCATTTTTAATGAATCTAAAATCTTCAGAGATTTCAATTTCATTATTCCAATCGCCAATTAAATCATCTAATTCTTTATCTATCCAATACTCATATTGCTGCTTAGTGATATTTCCGTAGACTAATTCAGCCCCATACCCACTTAACTCAACACGGAAAAGTTTATTCTCAGTATTGAGTTTGGGGATGGGTGACGCATCACGCGAATTCTTAGGTGCTGGTTGATCTGGGCTACTCGGGGTAGATTTACCTGCAACATTCTTTTTAGATCTTCTAATAAGTTTCTTGGTGGTTGCCGTTTCAACCTCCCTCATGAATGAGAGTGTTTCTTAATTTAAATGCTTCCTTGAATTCTTCCCAACTTGAAATTTCAAGATTTAATGGAAAAACTATTTTAAGATTTTTTCCAGCAATACCTGGCATAGTTATTTAATCCAAAAATACTCATTCAATTCAAATGAAGAAGAGAAAGGTTTGCTGTGGCATACAAACTTCTCCGGGTTGTCCACTCCAAGTCTATTATTACTAATAAGACTGCGACTGAATAATCTTCATTGGTTAAATACGATCGAATTATTTTATGTCTAACTTCCTACCTATTACTCGCTAGTGAACTTCATTTCTTCACCTCAACCCATCCTTTCTTAATATTCTCCTCTATCAGAGCCACACTAATTTTCATTGCAGTTTCTTCATCAGGCGCTGGTTTTACTTCCCGATTCAGCGGACTTCCCCGTCCAGGACTGAAGTCTGTCCAATGAACTACATAAGCCGGATACGCTGAACTGACAGTCTCTTTATTGGTCTTCCATACTAATAATTTACGTACTGCAACTACTCCCTTAGTTTCTTTGGTCCAGACTTCTCTTCGCACAACCTTACTCGTTGGCCTCTCGTCAGCTGAGATTGAGCTATTCTTAACATCTATAAAACCATCAATCTGAGCAATACGAACATCCGTTTCATTGACCGACTTATCCGCTCTCACCCTAACTAAAACTGGATGAATCGGGCGTGGACATGGCGATAGCTTCACGGGGCTCCATGAAGCATCTTTAAAAGCGAGAGTCATCGCAGACGAATTCGAACCATCAGACCGCTCTATCTGTAAATCGGTTACCTTTACTTCAACTACGACTTCTGGTTTAACAAAGGTATAAAGGGCGCCGCTATCACTGGCATATCGAATAGGGGCCGCTACTTTAAGAGCGCTTAATTGAGTATATAGTGATTTACGTTCTCCATCTGAACCAAGATTCCCACATCCCCCAAAAATCTGAATCCCACCATCCGGATACATTAAACCAAGCAATATAGATCTCGCTGAGTCTGGCTGATCTGTCTTAGCTGTATAAGCAATTACAACAGCATCGATTGTGATTGCTGGTTTTAATTTATAAATAAGGCCCGTGGGCAATCGAATAACGAGGCCCTCTAATTTTCCAGTAACAACTTCAGATTCAAACTTGGTTAGTAATTCAGTTCGGTCCATTTCTTCACACTGAAGGACCTTTAACTGATCTGTCGATGTGATCAGACTATTTAATAGTGCATACCGCTGAGGGTAGTTACCATCTGCCCCACCATCGGGGTGTCCTATTAAATCAAAAGCACCAAAGGACAGCTTTCCACTATCTGAGGGCTCTGTGCTGGCAAGTAATGCTGCCAAGTCACCTACTCTTGATCTGCGTCCTTCTACTTGAGCATAAAGCTCTCCTGCAATAATGGTGTTTTCTGGTAATGATTTTCCCTGTTGCAGAATGGGAATATCACCGTGAATTACTACCCCACGTGTATTCGTTAGGAAAACCATCTTCTGGATTGAAACCAAAAACCACAGTTCACCATCGATCTTTGAAGATACAAGGAGACCACTTGATGGAAGACTACCGAAATCATCCAGTAGCAAAGAACGGTAATTCCCAGCAACCTTTCGACGAAAGGCAGAAAGAGTATCAATCAACTCAGGATCATTAAGCTCTGCATTGACTGTGCCCTTACCAAATGGCTTTCCACCACTAAATAATTTATTCGACATCGCTAGCCTTTTTTTTATTTGAAATTGGTTTTTTTAGTTCCATTTCACTAAGATGTAAGGTCAATCGATAACTCTTGTCTTTGGTTCTTCCTTCAAGAAACCCTCGGTAGGGGCGACCATTCGCTTGAAAGATTAATGATGAAGTCCCTTTAGCCCCAGTACCAATCACCATCATGGATTCTTTGGACTCTAATTCCTTAGCAATTTCGTATAGAAAGTCAAAAGTGAGCCCATCTACATGGCGTAACTGTAACTTTCTACGAAATCCAAATTTCCGTACCGCATCTTGTATAGAGACTAATCTTCCTGAAAATCGAACCGGCGTCTCAACATCGACGTTCATTACAGTATCTACTGGGTCACGCCTTTCTTTCTCTGTCCCATCAGGATTAAAAACCACCTCAATGAAATTTGGATCAACGTACATCAACTCCCCTGCCCCATCGATATAGACCGTCTGAGTCTGTTCAATCTGCATTCCGATCGACTCGATATCGATCTCAGGATCAGAGTCAATTAGGTTTTTGCTATAGTCTTCTCCAAACTCCTTAACGAGAGCCTCATGCGTAACCTTTTCGGTGGCAGCGAGGAATCGACGAAAATATAGCTTCTCACCGGGTAACCCTAATTTAGGGCCTGGTGCAGCTTTAATGGAAACCAAACCAATAGTGGCATCTCTACCCTTGGCATTGGCTAGATGAATTGTTGAGCTCATGAGTTGTTCTCGGTTATTTGCTAAAGTGATTCAAAATCTAAATCATCATCATCCATCTCCTCAGCTTCAACCGGGACATAGACAGTCGCCTCTTCAACCCACTCCTGCATAGCGACCTTGCCTACAATCGCAAAGATGGCCTCTTCATTAGCGACAAGATAGGCGGTTTCCATTTCGAGGCCGGCTGTGTAGTTAAAATTGAATTTAAAGACTTCCCCCGACTTTAGTCTTGCAAGAAGATCATCATCCGCAGCTATGGGTTCAAAACAGAAAATACTTTCTACATCAAGATCTAGAATTTCAGAGGGACTCACAGGACCTTTGAGATCTTGTGAGACACCAAGAGTGGATGGTATTTGTTCTACCTTATTACCATTAGCATCGAGTCCTACCATTTCTTGTCTCGAAACGGGGAAGCCCTTAGCATTAAAGTACCCTTGAGCGGTCATTCCACTTAAGAGTAAATTGGCTCCATCTGATGTAAGGGAGGCCTTAACACAGGGATTACCTTTGATGTCGACTGGCAAACGTTTACGGACACCGTATAGTTTTGCTCTGTCGACCTTTATCGAGTCAAAGGAATACTCCTTATTACTACTTCTTAGAATTACGGGCTTAGCCATCAGTATCTCGAGTTATTTTATAAAATAAATAATTACTTCTTCTCTTTGTAACCCTTCTTAACCTTCTCACTAATAACCTTTTCAGACTTCTCTTGGCTATGCTAATTTCCTATTGAAAATGTTAGGTACAAGCTTCAGTATGTATGAGTAAATACTCAAATTGTATATTATGACAGAGAAATAATTATTAATAGGCGGATTCAAGTTCGAAGTGCAACAGCTAATGGCGGCTTGGTGTAGCACATCTC
>JACDSH010000032.1 GCA_013450215.1 Nitrosospira sp. | reverse complement strand
AGCACATCCCACGGACGGATTTGCTGCTCCACCATATTAAATCGGGTCTGTTCGAGATCCATTTCCAGTTTCATGCCTATTTTTAAGGTCGTAATCTTGCAATTATTCCACAATTCCATTAGCTTCACAGCATCAGCTAGGGGTCCGCTCTCGGAATCGTCCGGGAGATCGGTGAGATAGTCCCTTAATACCTGACACGGGTAATGCCGCCGTAGGGAAGCTGGGGTTGGTTGTACCGCTCCTTCTTCTCATTTTTTTAGGCATCTCAAGGAGCGTATCAATGAATGAATCTGTTTTAAATCCCGCACACTCTTCCACCCCCTTTTCAAGCCGGAATGCGCAGGTTGATGCGGCAGCGGTCAAATCCCTGCCCAACTCACGCAAAGTCTATGTGCAGGGTTCGTCTCCCGATATCCAGGTGCCGATGAGAGAGATTAGTCAGTCAGACACTGCGGTTAGCATGGGGGTAGAGAAGAACCCCCCCATCTACGTGTATGACACCTCCGGCCCTTATACCGATCCAGTAGCAAAGATCGATATCCGATCTGGATTGGCACCGATGCGTGAGCAATGGATAGAGGCGAGAGGGGACACAGAAGTGCTTTCATCACCTGCATCTGCGTATGGGCGAGCACGTTTGTCCGATGACAGCCTCACAGAGATGCGTTTTAATCTGCAACGTCAGCCACGATGTGGGAGAGTGGGTTCAAATGTGACTCAGATGCACTATGCTAGACAAGGAATTATCACGCCGGAGATGGAGTACATCGCAATACGCGAGAATCAGCGTTGTGCAGAACTGGGTGAGGGGTTAAACGCCCGTCAACGCGAGTTACTGACAAGGCAACACCCAGGTCACGATTTTGGGGCATACCTGCCTAAACAAATCACACCGGAATTTGTACGTGATGAAGTGGCTCGGGGTCGTGCCATCATCCCGCTCAATATCAATCACCCCGAATCTGAACCGATGATCATTGGCCGTAACTTCTTGGTTAAGATCAATGCCAATATTGGGAATTCTGCTCTGGGATCGAGCATCCAGGAAGAGGTCGAGAAGATGACCTGGTCCATCCGCTGGGGTGGGGATACGGTGATGGATCTGTCCACCGGTAAGAATATTCATGAAACGCGAGAGTGGATCATCCGCAATAGTCCGGTCCCGATTGGCACTGTGCCGATTTATCAGGCGCTCGAGAAAGTAAATGGCAAAGCGGAAGATCTGACCTGGGAAATCTTCCGAGATACCTTGATTGAGCAGGCAGAGCAGGGGGTGGACTACTTCACTATCCATGCAGGGGTGCGACTCGCCTATGTGCCGATGACGGCTAAGCGGATGACCGGTATCGTCTCACGTGGTGGGTCAATCATGGCTAAGTGGTGCCTGTCTCACCACCGCGAGAGCTTCCTCTATACTCGTTTCGAAGAGATCTGCGAGATCATGAAGTCTTATGATGTCAGCTTCTCACTGGGTGATGGTTTACGCCCCGGTTCGATCTTCGATGCCAATGATGAGGCGCAGTTTGCAGAGCTCAAAACACTCGGTGAATTGACTCAGGTGGCCTGGAAGCATGATGTTCAGGTCATGATCGAGGGCCCAGGGCACGTGCCGATGCATCTGATCAAGGAGAATATGGATCTGCAGTTAAAGTACTGTGCTGAGGCCCCTTTCTATACCTTGGGGCCACTCACGACCGACATCGCGCCCGGATATGACCATATAACCTCCGCCATTGGTGCTGCCATGATCGGCTGGTATGGGACTGCGATGCTGTGCTATGTCACTCCTAAGGAGCACCTCGGACTACCTGATAAGGATGACGTCAAGGACGGTATCATCACGTATAAGATTGCTGCACATGCGGCCGATCTGGCAAAGGGTCACCCCGGTGCTCAAGTTCGAGATAACGCACTCTCCAAAGCGCGTTTTGAATTCCGCTGGGACGACCAATTTAATTTAAGCCTTGACCCCGACAAAGCCAAACAGTTCCACGATGAGACCCTCCCTCAGGAGGGTGCTAAGCTCGCACATTTTTGTTCCATGTGCGGACCCCATTTCTGCTCAATGAAGATCACCCAGGATGTCCGTGACTATGCTGCTAGTCAAGGTCTCGGAGAGGATGAGGCATTGGAGAAGGGGATGGAGGAAAAATCGGTTGAATTCGTCAATCAGGGGGCGGAGATTTATAGCAAGGTCTAGGTCAGAGACTTTTTTTAGTCGCTTCTTTTCTTTCACGGGCTAGACGTGCTTCTCTTGCCTGAAGATGTGTCCAAGCCAGTGTGAGAAGTGTTGCATCACTTCCGGATGCTAGGACACGCTGGCGCATATCATTGACGATGTGCTCCCCCTCATTTCGACCGCCAGACTCAAGGTCTCGCAACATCGAAGAGGTCATGATTGAATTTTTGTCGGTCAGTATTTTTTTATTGTGCTCGATGACACTGGCACGGAGCGGATAACCAGCATGTCGAGCCGCGGCTTCGCATTCAGCTAATAATCGCAACATTAAATACTTGCCGTCTGTGGTTGACATGATGTCACCCACCGAAGATCTCATCAGACAGGTCATGGCAGCAAAGGCCGCGAGAAAGGCATACTTCTCCCAGACTCCTTGTAATACGGTTTCGGAATGTTGTACTCGGACCGGGGTCTGCTCGAATGCCGATTGCAGTTGATTGAGTACAGCCCTTGCATGCGCCGCATTGCCTGCGCGTAACCCGAAAGTAATCCCATGCAGTTCGCTCAGTAGTTTTATCACTCCTTCAGGTGTGAGAACGCCATTCAGGTGGCAGCATCCACCCAGTACGCGCGTCACCCCAAACTCAGCATCAAGACGATCAAGATGTGCCAAGCCATTGAGTATCGGTAGAATCAGGGTATTGGGTCCGATCGCAGGATAGAACGATAGTATTGCTGACTCGAGGTCGTAGGCCTTGCAGGCAAGGACTACTAGGTCGTACTCCCACCTCAGTTCTGTATGCTGCACGGCCTTCACTGGGAGCGTAATGCTACCTTCTGAGCTTTCGATCCTGAGTCCGTTTTCTTTGAGGATGTCTGCACGTTTGGGGCGGACAAGAAAGGTCACCTCAGTATCGGTGAGACCATTGTGGGACGCCTGTGCGAGTTGTCCACCGAAATAACCACCTGTGGCACCGGCACCAACAACCAGAATTTTAAGGCTCATATTGACTGCGGCTGCTCATAACTAGGGCCACTCCTGATTGGCGTGTGATGGTTGGATTTAATCCTTTTTGGCACTTCATGACAAGTGTACTGCCCTCGTAAAGCCTCAAAAGATATAATACTTCTTTATAAGCGGAATAAAGAATACGTATGGACTGGATCCTGCTTACTAAGGCACTGACCCTCGGGATCGTTGAGGGTCTGACCGAATTCCTGCCCATCTCCTCGACCGGACATCTGATCTTGGTGGGAGATCTGCTTGATTTTAATGATGAGAAGGGCAAGGTATTTGCGATCGTGATTCAGCTCGGTGCGATTTTGGCAGTCTGCTGGGAATACCGTGCCAAGATAGGAGAGGTGGTTGTGGGAATTGGTTCTAGTGTAGAGGCGAATCGCTTTGTGATGAACCTTTTTATCGCATTCTTACCGGCTGCAATTCTGGGACTGCTATTCATCAAGACCATCAAGCAGTATCTATTTCATCCTGTTCCGGTGGCGCTAGCACTCGTCATTGGAGGTGTCTTGATACTGTGGGCAGAGCGTAGAAAGCATGTGGTCGATATCGAACGGGTGGAGGAGATGAACTGGAAGCATGCACTGAAGGTCGGGTTGGTACAGTGTCTTGCACTTATACCAGGCACCTCTCGTTCTGGCGCCACCATCATCGGAGGTCTGTTATTTGGTTTGTCACGCAAGGCCGCGACCGAATTTTCTTTCTTCCTGGCGATCCCGATCATGTTCGCCGCCACATTTTACGATATCTATAAGCATCAGGACATTCTACACATTGATGATATCGGTATGTTCGTGGTCGGCTTCATTGCCTCCTTCATCAGCGCTCTTCTGGCAGTTCGGGGACTGCTGCGTTTCATCAGCAACCATGACTTTACGGTGTTTGCGTGGTACCGCATCGTGTTCGGACTGATAGTGCTAGCGACCGCTTACTCTGGCGCAGTGCAGTGGTCAGCCTCCTAGGAGGCTCTACCTTAGCCCTGTACCCAAGGTAACCCTGCCGCCTTCCATCCGCCCTTAGCGCCACGGTGACCAGTCGCGTCCTTGTCACCTTCAAATCCTTCGAGAATATTGTAGCAATTGAGGTACCCCTCCCCAGTCGCGGTAGCGGCAGCTTGGTGTGATCGCCCACCGGTACGGCAGAGGAACATCACTAATGCCTCTTTATCCACCTGACTTTCAAGATATGTCAGAAAGTCAGGGTTGGAACGCATACCGGGATAAGCCTGCCATTCAATTTCAACCGCACCGGGGACTCGTCCAACCCAGTCCCATTCTGCCTTGGAGCGCACATCCACTAGCCTCGCACTTGGTGCTTCCTGCAGCAGGGCGAATGCTTCTCCCGGTAGTAGTGCCCCCTCGTATGGCAGATCCATTTCTTTGGCGCGTTTCTGTGCCCTCTCAAGTATTGCGGTGATGGTTCCCATAATTGTTTACCTGTGGCATTGTTAAAATGGAATATTATTCCATTTTTGTATTTGATGTTAGGCGACCATTGCACAAAGATGCGAGAACAGTCTGTTCATCAGTCGGTAAAGCCTGGTTATCTAGACGAAGCGCTGTTTGGAAAAATTTAACGTGTTTCGAATGGCGCTATCTTGGGTGCTGATATAATCAAGACTTTATGCTGGCGTAGTTTGTTTATAAAACCATAACCTTAGTCTGGAGATAAAAATGGCGGTAGCTGACGTTCTGAAAATGATTCAGGACAACGAAGTCAAGTTCGTTGATTTACGATTTACCGACACCCGTGGTAAGGAGCAGCATGTAACGGTTCCAGCCCATGCTTTTGATGCGGATAGGTTTGAGGATGGTCATGCCTTTGATGGATCTTCCATTGCCGGATGGAAGGGTATTCAGGCCTCTGACATGTTGCTAATGCCAGACCCTGACACCGCGAATATGGATCCATTCATGGATGAGGCCACCCTGATTCTGACCTGTGATGTGGTGGAGCCGGCCGATGGTAAGGGCTATGACCGTGATCCTCGTTCAATTGCAAAGCGAGGCGAGGCTTATCTCAAATTCACAGGGATTGGGGATACCGCTTACTTTGGCCCAGAGCCTGAATTTTTTATCTTTGATTCAGTGACTTGGCATACCGATATGTCTGGCTGCTCAGTAAAGATTGAGTCTGAAGAGGCGCCCTGGAGCTCAATGGAAAAGTACGAAGGCGGCAATACCGGCCATCGTCCTGCGGTAAAGGGTGGTTATTTCCCAGTTCCTCCGGTGGATTCGTTGCATGATATTCGCTCTGCCATGTGTCTCGCACTGGAAGAAATGGGAGTTGAGGTAGAGGTGCATCATCATGAGGTTGCGACTGCTGGGCAGTGCGAAATCGGCACCAAGTATGGCAGTCTGGTACAGCGTGCCGACTGGACTCAGATACTTAAGTATGTGGTACACAATGTCGCCCATTCTTATGGTAAGACCGCGACCTTTATGCCAAAGCCTATTGTGGGCGACAATGGCTCCGGTATGCATGTTCATCAGTCGATCTGGAAGGGTGGGCAGAACCTATTTTCCGGGAATGGCTATGCCGGGCTGTCTGAAATGGCTTTGTACTATATCGGAGGGATCATCAAACATGCGAAGGCCCTGAACGCCATTACTAATCCAGGGACAAATTCCTACAAGCGTCTAGTACCCGGTTTTGAAGCGCCAATTAATCTGGCCTACTCGGTCAGCAACCGCTCGGCCGCAGTCCGGATACCCTACGCCAACAGCCCTAAAGGAAGGAGGATTGAGGTTCGATTCCCAGACCCCACCGCCAATCCGTATCTCGCATTCACCGCACTGATGATGGCTGGACTTGATGGCATCCAGAACAAGATTCATCCAGGCGATCCAATGGATAAGAATCTTTATGACCTTCCTCCCGAAGAAGCGGCCGGGATTCCTAACCCTTGCGTTTCATTGGATCAAGCACTAGATTGTCTGGATAAGGATCGCGACTTCCTCATCCGCGGAGGGGTATTCTCTAACGATATGATTGATGCCTACATTGAGTTAAAGATGGAGGAGGTAACGCGTTTCCGCATGACCACACACCCAGTTGAATTTGACATGTATTACAGCCTGTAGCCGAGGTGGAATAATGAAAGGGAATCTCAGATGAATGCGCGTACAATTTTATGTTCTGTTGCTCTGTCATTATCATTAGTGAGTTGCGGTGATAAAGCTCCAGACGACAAACCTGAAACTGGGGCCTCATCAGCGCCAATGGGAGAGATAACGACAGAAAAGGAGTTGCCATCAGTACTCACAGAAGGGCTAACGCCTGAAGAAAAGTCTGAAATGATGGACAAGATTATGCCTTCTGCACAGAAGGATGGCCCCACCCCAGAAGAAAAGTTCCTACAGTTAAGAAAGGATGCAGATGCTGGGGATGCCAAAGGGCAGAATGGCCTGGGTGTGATGTATTACACGGGGGAAGTTATCACCAAGGATGCCTCAGGTAAGGTCATAGATAATGATCCAGCAGCAGCAGCAGGCTGGTTTTACCGTGCTGCTATTCAAGGGTATGCCGAGGCACAATTTAATCTTGGGCTGATGTATGCCAATGGCGAGGGTGTGGCCAAGGATGAGGGCAAGGCTGTGGAATGGTTTAAGAAGGCTGCAGACCAGGGCAATGTCGACGCCCAGAATAATCTGGGGGTGATGTATTACACGGGCGAGGGCGTGCCCAAGGATATGGCCAAGGCCAGAGAATGGCTCAGGAAGGCTGCTGCACAGGGGAATGCTGATGCGAAGGCCAATCTAGAAGGGATGAAGTAATGCACGAGGATAAATCGGACTCTATCATTCAAATGGTCTTGGTTTTTGAAAATAGGCGTCCTCGCCAGTTGATGTAGTCTCACGGTGCAATCTTTCATATTACTACGGGCGGCACATCTACTCCGATCTTGATCCCCGTTCGATGCATATTCCCAGTTTTTTTACGCCGCGTATCATCGCGAGCTTTGCCACGCTGACTTTTACCCACGGCGCTTTGAACTCTGTCAGGATGATCTGGGCGATGTGCTCTGCCAACGCTTCAAGTAGCGAGAAATGATTTTTTTCGAGAGCTTCGTTGATGCGTTTGACGATGAGAGCGTAGTCTAGTGCATCTTCAAAATTATCGGTCTGGCAGGCGAGACTGGACGGCATAGCAATCTCCAGATCGAGCTGAATGGACTGAGCCACCTCGCGTTCCCACGGATAAATTCCGATTAAGGTCTTGGCCTTTATTTCATTCAGAAAAATAATATCCATCAGTCGGTATTAATGGGTCATGGTGAATTTTAAGAGGCTTCGTAGGTAGGTGTTTTTACATAGAATCAAAGGGATTCTATTCTATTTGCAGAGACGGTGCTAATTGCGATGATGACAATGATTTTCATATTGCTGGCATACTTGCTTGGATCCATTTCTTTCGCGCTGGTGGCGAGTTGGGTATTTAATTTACCCGATCCTCGTACTTATGGTTCAGGAAACCCGGGTGCAACTAATGTACTGCGCAGCGGAAAGAAAGCGGCCGCAGTGCTGACGTTACTGGGCGACGCTGGGAAGGGGTGGCTAGCAATAATCTTGACGCAACATTTTACGGCCACCTGGAGTCTGGGCGATGAAACGACTGCTGCAGTAGGGATAGCGGTTCTTCTCGGGCACATATTTCCGGTCTTCTTACGTTTCGAGGGTGGAAAGGGTGTCGCGACGGCAGTTGGAATTCTGCTGGGATTGAATCTAGCGATGGGATTACTGGCGATTTTGACTTGGATCATAGTCGCAGTGATCTGGAGGATCTCCTCGCTGGCCGCATTGACCGCCGCTGCGTTGGCACCAATTTATGCGGTTTTTTTTCTCGGTTTTGGGATAAATGCATTGGCAGTTATGGTCATGTCATTGCTGCTCATCTGGCGGCACAAATCAAACATCTCCAATCTAATTGCGGGGAAGGAAGCGCGTATTGGAAATGGTGGTGCATCCTAGCTAGGGTGTGTCTAGTAATTCCAAATCCCAGCGTGCTCTAACTGTAAAACTCCCAGTCTGGTGATAACTATTGGCAACCGATTTCCTGAATCGCATTGCACCTGCAAATGCGATCATGGCACCATTGTCAGTACAGAATTGAAGTTCCGGATAAAAAACAGTCGCTCCTATGCTTGCCGAACGGTGAGAAAGACTTGTACGTAATTGACGATTAGCGCCTACCCCGCCCGCAACGACTAGTTGAGTTAGGCCGGTTTGTGTCAGTGCCGTCAGCGACTTTTCCGTCAGCACCTCCACGATTGCTTCCTGAAAGGCAAGAGCGATATCGCCGCGTGTTTGCTGAGTGATGCCATGCTTGTTGGTCAACGTCAGAACAGCTGTTTTTAGGCCACTGAAACTAAAATTTAGATCCCCACTGCGGAGCATGGGGCGGGGCAGTTTGAAATTTCTTGGTTTGCCAGATTTGAGAAATTCATCAGCAAGTTCTGACAGCGCTGGCCCGCCTGGATAGCCTAGTCCCAGTAGTTTTGCGGTTTTGTCAAAGGCCTCACCCGCTGCATCATCTACTGTTTCACCAAGCAGTCTGTAGCGACCGACACCGCTGACTTCCATTAGCTGAGTATGACCCCCAGAGACCAACAGAGCCACAAATGGAAAATTTGGCGAAGGGGTGGACAGAAGCGGGGATAGGAGATGACCTTCAAGATGATGAATGCCAATCACTGGAATCTTGAGCGCATGACCGATTGCCTCGGCGATGCTTGCCCCAACCAGTAGCGCCCCCGCCAGCCCTGGACCCTGGGTATAGGCTATTGCCGTCACATCAGTCAGTGCAAGGTTCGCGGTTGCCAGGGTCTTCCTAATTAAGGGTAATACTCGTCGGATATGGTCCCGCGATGCAAGTTCTGGCACTACGCCACCGTACTCGCTATGCATTTCCATCTGCGAGTACAGTGCGTGACTTAGCAGGCCACGCTCTGTATGGTAGAGAGCAATGCCGGTTTCGTCGCAGGAGGTTTCGATGCCAAGTACAAGCAAGGGAGTGGTGGAGGAATTACTCTTTAATAATAAGATTCATACTGATATAATGATAGGCTTTTTTCACATTACACTCTTCAACTAATATTTTAAGGAAAGGACCGCATCTTCATGACGACTATTAAAGTTAAGGAAAATGAGCCGTTCGAAGTCGCTATGCGACGTTTCAAGCGTACCATAGAAAAAACTGGGCTGTTAACCGACTTACGCGCCAGAGAGTTTTACGAGAAGCCAACCGCTGAACGCAAACGTAAGCTTGCTGCTGCGGTCAAACGTACGTACAAGCGCCTGCGCAGTCAATTGCTCCCGCCAAAACTTTATTAGTATCTGTTGGTTAGGAGGGGGTTGCAGCATTCGGCGTGAAGTTGGACTCCAAAGTAATGATCAAAATTTATTATGAGTCTCAGACAGCAGATCACTGAAGACATGAAGGTCGCGATGCGTGCGGGTGATAACAAGCGTCGTGATGCCATCCGGTTATTGCAAGCTGCGATCAAGCAACGCGAGGTGGATGAGCGCATTGAACTAGATGATGCTGCTGTCGTTGCGGTGATCGAGAAAATGCTCAAGCAGCGTAGAGACTCCATTAGCCAGTACGAGGCTGCAAAGCGGATGGATCTGGCCGATACTGAAAAGTATGAAGTGGATGTATTGCAGACTTATATGCCACAAGCACTGAGCAACTCTGAGGTAGAGGAAGCATTGGCTGAGGCTATTGCCGCGACTGGTGCTCAGGGTCAGCAAGATATGGGTAAGGTGATGGCGCTCCTAAAGCCCAAACTTGCTGGGCGTGCCGATATGGGCAAAGTATCTTCTCTGGTTAAGGCTAAACTCTCAGCCTAATATAGCCTTATCTTCCTTTTATGGAAGTCATTTCCGTATCTGTTCAGACGGTTATAGTGACAAACCCAAACACGATTGGGCTCAGGCCCTTGTTTGTGCCATCATGAATTGTCCTATAATCAGATGAATTGCCTGCACTTATTCGCAATCCATATGAAATATTATTAGCTTCGTCCCCCGCAAATGATCCCCCATTCGTTCATTCAGGATCTGCTCAACCGTGTCGACATCATTGATGTCATTGAACGCCACGTGCCGCTTAAGAAAGCAGGGGCAAATTACAGCGCCTGTTGTCCATTCCACAGCGAGAAGACGCCCTCATTCACAGTAAGTCCCACCAAGCAGTTCTATCATTGTTTTGGTTGTGGTGCACACGGCAGCGCTGTTGGCTTCATGATGGAATATGGCGGATTAAACTTTATCGAAGCAGTTAATGACTTGGCGGACCGCGTTGGGATCCAGGTTCCTACACAGCAGTCAGAACCCCATCCTGGAGTATCTGAATCTAGAGAACAGAGAACAGGGAGTTCCTCACAAAATCTGTTTGAGGTGATGAGTGTCGCCACGAGATTTTATCGAGATCAACTCAAGCATTCTGAAAGTGCGGTCACTTACTTAAAAAAACGTGGATTGACGGGGGAAACTGCTTCACGCTTTGCGATCGGCTATGCGCCTGCAGGTTGGCAAAATCTAGCCGAGGTGTTTTCAGATTACCGAGTAAAGGCCCCACGGGGCCCAATAGACCCGCTAGTTGAGACGGGATTGGTGGTTGAGAACGACGATGGTAAACGCTATGACCGTTTTCGTGACCGTATCATGTTCCCCATCCTCAATCAGAAGGGGATGATTGTGGGTTTTGGCGGACGTGTCTTGGAGCAGGGTGAGCCAAAGTATCTAAACTCTCCCGAAACACCGTTATTTGAAAAGGGTCGCGAGCTTTATAACTTGTTCGGCGCACGTAAGGCCATCCGTGAAGCTGGGAGAGTTGTAGTGGTGGAAGGCTACATGGATGTGGTGGCACTTTCGCAGCATAGTGTTAACTATGCGGTAGCTACTCTGGGAACTGCCACTACGCCCTACCACATTCAGAAACTTCTGCGCCAAACTGATGATGTAGTCTTCTGTTTCGATGGCGACAAGGCCGGTAGAAAGGCAGCCTGGCGTGCGCTGGAGAATAGCTTGGCTCAGCTCGTTGATGGTAAGAGTCTCAGCTTTCTGTTTCTGCCTGAGGGTGAAGATCCGGACAGCTATATCCGTAAGGCTGGTAAGAATGCTTTCGAGGAAATGCTCGGCCAGGCATTGCCACTGTCTGTATTTCTGTTCAAGGAGTTGTCTGGGAGAGCTGACCTGAAAACCAGTGAAGGTCGTGCAAAGCTTGTGCAAGAAGTAAAGCCATTACTTGCGCAAGTGGCTGCGCCGATGCTGGCCTTGATGTTGTTAAAGCGACTTGCCGAACTCAGTGGTGCCAGCCAAGGAGAGTTAGAGGATTTGTTGCAAATCAGGCGCGTCGCATCTCCGCAATCCAGGGCTAGGGTGCCACGGCCAAAACCTGCCTCGCCATACCGATGGTTGATGCAAGTATTGCTGCATAGTCCGGGATATATTCATAAACTTGAAAGAGGATTACTTGCGGGACCGAGTGAATCCAACGAAGAAATGGCAGCAGTAGCGGCACTAGTTGAATTCATCGATAGTTATCCCCATATTCAAGGGGGTAAGGGGGCGTCCTCGACGATCACTTATTTTCATGACAGCCCTCATCGGGCACTATTGGAAAAGGCTGAGAGTGAGACGCTCACCTGGGATGAGAGCATTGATCTAGATGCTGAATTTTCAGGGGCGCTTGCACGCCTCCGGGACATGCAACGCAAAAAACGGATGACTGAGCTACACAGCAAATCGCTTAGCGCGCTTACTTCAGAGGAACGTCTGGAGTATCAAAGATTAATGTTATCTTGAAGGTGACTAGGCAAAAAGTGTGTCCGAACTTTGGTATAATTAAAGCTTTTTTAGATTCAAGCGTGCTTATTATTTGGGAATCGACATGGTAAAGGCAAAAACGCAGGTAAAAGCAGTAACAAAAGTAAAAGCTAAAGTGACGACCCCGGCGGTCAAGACCGCGGCCCGTCGTGCAGACAAAAGTGGGGCATTATTGAACAAGGAAGCAAAGGGTGTAGTTAAAGCCTCGCTAAAGGTTATAGAAAAAATACCAGAGAAAAAAACGGTTAAAACAACAAAGAAAGAAATTTCACAAGCTGCGAAGGCATCTACCAGCGTCTCCGAAATCGCTAAGGCAGTGATGGCGGTTAAGGAATTAAAGCCACGCACCACCAAGGCGACCAAGGTCAGAGCGCCTAAGGTTTCTATCGGGGG
This sequence comes from Nitrosospira sp., assembly GCA_013450215.1. Lineage (GTDB taxonomy): Bacteria > Pseudomonadota > Gammaproteobacteria > Burkholderiales > Nitrosomonadaceae > VFJL01. Next base: position 1,960 of record JACDSH010000032.1, on the reverse strand, counting down.
TGTGCAGGGTGCCGAGAAGACACAGGCTGCGCCGCAGGACATTGAGGCGCGGCGTATGCGTCTCAAGAACCTCATCGTACAGGGCAAGGAACGCGGTTACCTGACCTATGCGGAGATTAATGATCATCTCCCTGACGACATGCTGGATGCCGAGCAGATCGAAGGTATCATCAGCATGATCAACGACATGGGCATCTCTGTTTATGATGAAGCGCCAGATGCGGAAACGTTGCTGATGTCAGAAACAACGCCGACAGTGACTGATGAGGATGTGGTAGAGGAAGCTGAAGCGGCGCTCTCTACGGTAGACTCAGAATTTGGCCGCACTACCGATCCAGTACGCATGTACATGCGTGAGATGGGCTCCGTAGAGCTACTTACGCGCGAAGGTGAAATCGAGATAGCAAAGCGCATTGAAGATGGGTTAAAGCATATGATCCAGGCTATTTCCGCGTGCCCTACCACCATAGCAGGGATTTTAGATTTAGCTACAAAAGTTGCACATGATGAGATGCGGATTGATGAACTGGTAGATGGGCTACTTGATCCTAATGCGGAGGAAATCGTCAACGAAGAGATTTCCGATGAATCATTGGAGCAGGAGTTGAGTGCGGAGGAAGTAGATGATGAGGATAGCGTCGCAGTGGCTAGCGCCAATTTGCTTAAACTGAAGGCTGATGCACTGGAGCGTTTCGCTAGAATTTATCAGGCATATGCCGAGATGAAAAAGGTATTGGCGAAAAAGGGATCTGCTAGCAAGGCCTATAAGGAGATACAGGAACATATCTCAGCTGAACTCATGGGGATCCGCTTCTCTGCCAAGATGGTGGAGAGGCTTTGTGATGCTCAGCGGGGGTTGGTGGAGGAGGTGCGTAGTTTCGAGCGTAAAATCATGGAACTGTGTGTGGTTAAAGCGGGAATGCCGCGTAATCACTTCATCAAGGTATTTCCTGGGAATGAGAGCAACCTAGACTGGGCGGCGCAGGAGGCGGCGACTGACAAACCGCACGGTCATGCTTTGAAACGGTACCAGCCTGCTGTTATTGAACAGCAGCAAAACTTGCTGACTCTGCAGAAACTGGTTGGTATCCCAATCAAGGAACTAAAGGAAATCAATCGCCGCATGTCCACGGGTGAGGCAAAAGCCCGCCGCGCCAAGCGGGAGATGACCGAAGCCAATTTGAGATTAGTGATCTCTATTGCTAAGAAATATACTAATCGCGGGCTACAATTCCTTGATCTTATCCAGGAAGGAAATATCGGCCTGATGAAGGCGGTTGACAAATTTGAATACCGGCGTGGTTACAAATTCTCAACGTATGCCACTTGGTGGATCCGACAGGCCATCACTCGATCCATCGCCGACCAAGCGCGCACCATCCGTATCCCGGTCCATATGATTGAGACCATCAACAAGATGAACCGTATTTCACGGCAAATTTTGCAGGAAACAGGGCAAGAGCCGGAGCCCGCGTTGCTCGCGCAGAAGATGGAAATGCCTGAGGAAAAGATTCGAAAAATCCTCAAGATTTCGAAAGAACCCATTTCTATGGAAACGCCTATCGGCGATGATGAGGATTCTCATCTAAGTGATTTTATAGAGGATTCGGCCACGATGGCACCAGCAGATGCCGCGGTTTATGCCAGTTTGCGTGGGGTTACTAAAGACATTCTAGATTCATTGACGCCACGCGAAGCAAAGGTACTTCGCATGCGATTCGGCATAGAGATGAATACCGACCATACCTTAGAAGAAGTAGGTAAGCAGTTTGATGTGACGCGTGAACGCATTCGTCAGATTGAGGCCAAGGCGCTACGTAAGTTACGTCATCCATCACGCTCTGAACGCTTGCGTAGTTTTCTGGATACAGAAGGCTGATCAACATTTTTTTAAAAGCTTTTGGTATCTTTGTCTAATCGGGTCTGTAGCTCAGTTGGTTAGAGCAGGGGACTCATAATC
>JACDSH010000014.1 GCA_013450215.1 Nitrosospira sp. | reverse complement strand
GCAACACTGTGGAGGTTCGAGTCCTCTTCTGGGCACCATCAAAACCATCAAGAACGGCATCATAGCTTAATCTAAAGATTATGCTGTTCTTTGTTACCCGCAAAGTTACCCGTATATCTTCGGTTCTTCTTAATTCACGATCAGATTGAATTTTACACTACAAGCACCGTATACCACGGCTGCTTTTTCCTCATTGCTTATTTCCTCCCCATTTTCAGGGGGCCACCGATAGAGCCGCTCTAGGAGATTCCACTCCGTGTATAACTTCTCAAACGTGCCCAAAACGTGCGGTTATCGCCTTAGCTTTCCACCCTACACAAACTAAAAACGCCGAGGCTATCCCTAGCATCAGCGTATGTCCTTCCCACCCAGCTCTTCATTTTCACCATCTGCAGCACCCCACCCACCCGGCACCCCCTAAATTGGCTTGATGGTACCTAGTCTCCCTATGCAGTCAATTCTGGACGTCCAAGCAGGTAATTCTGGGTTTAGTAGTGTGCGTATAGGGCGCACATTGCATGTCTTACTAGTACCGGACTACTTTGCGCTTCACATCACTCCGCCCCATGTCACACCCCCCTTGTCCACGGAAACACCCCCGGTCACTTTTACATATCGAGATCGGCTAAATTTATTTCTAATTTTTATACGGTTTAGTAGTAGCGAAGCGCAGTTGGGCACCCGCATTGAATGAACTTAGATAAGGATGACGGTTACGTTTTATATAGAAGGTATCACTCAGGACCCACGGTATCCGGTTAGAAGGCACCCTCCACGGCGCGGGAGTAAATGCGACGTGCCGTCCATATATTCCGTCTCCGTGTGAATCATAACCCTTCCAAATACAATGATCATGCATCAAAGACGCCGTCTGCTTAGTAGCAGATACACCGCAGGGATTACGAACATCGACAGCAATGGTGCTGTTATCATTCCTCCGATCATCGGTGCTGCAATCCGTTGCATCACTTCAGAGCCGGCCCCCAAACCAAACATAATTGGCAATAATCCACCCAGAATGACAGCAACTGTCATCGCCTTGGGCCGTACGCGCAATACCGCCCCTTCACGAATTGCATCGAGAAGATCCAGGGAACTGTTCTTGCCCTCTGCTAGACGTTTGTCCCATGCATGCTTGAGATAGAAGAGCATGATCACACCAAATTCCACCGACACACCTGCCAACGCAATAAAGCCAACCGCGCTTGCAATTGATAAATTATGCCCGAGTAGATAGAGCAGCCAGAAACCACCGATTAGCGCGAATGGCAGTGTGGTCATTATCAGAAAGGCTTCATCAAAACGTTTAAAAACAAGATACAGTAGCACCAGAATGATGAGCAGAGTAAGTGGCACCACCAGCATGAGCTTATCAGTCGCTCGTTCAAGAAATTCAAACTGCCCAGACCAAGAAATTGAGTAGCCCGGAGGGATTGATACCTCCTCTGTCACTGCCCGCTGCATTTCGACTACTGCTGAGCGCAAGTCCCTCCCGCGAATATCCACATATACCCAACCAGACAGACGCGAGTTCTCTGACTTAAGCATGGTCGGTCCATCAACAATGATTAACTCCGCCACGTCAGACAGCACAATCTGAGCTCCACGCTCTGTGACTATTGATAACTGTCGCAATTTTTCAAGAGAATCGCGAAGCTCACGTGGGTAACGTAAATTGATGGGGTAACGCTCCAAACCTTCGACCGTTTCTCCAATATTCTCTCCACCGATGGCAGAGGCAACCACCGACTGAACATCCGCGATATTCATACCGAACCTCGCTGCCGCATCCCGATCTATCCTAACGTCGATATAGCGACCACCAGTCAACCTGTCTGCCAGAGCCGAAGATACGCCAGGAACTCGTTTCACGGCATTCTCGATCTCCGCAGTGATTCGATCAATCTCTGCTAAGTTAGCCCCGGCCACCTTTACGCCCACTGGGCTTTTAATTCCTGTTGCTAGCATATCGATGCGATTACGAATCGGCGGTACCCAGATATTAGTAAGGCCAGGCACTTTAACGATACGATCGAGTTCCGCCACCAGCTTATCCTGGGTCATACCAGGTCTCCAATGATCACGGGATTTGAACTGGATCGTAGTTTCGAACATCTCTAGTGGTGCCGGATCGGTCGCCGTCTCTGCACGGCCTGCTTTCCCAAAAACGCTAGCCACCTCAGGCACCGTCTTGATCAATCGATCTGTTTGCTGAAGTAGTTGTGAGACCTTGCCAATAGAAAGGCCAGGCAGTGCTGAGGGCATGTATAGCAGATCACCTTCGTCCAGAGGTGGCATGAACTCTCCCCCGAGTTGAGTCATCGGCCACGCAGTTGCAGCCAGGATCAGCGTTGCGATCCCCACTGTAGTCTTTGGAAATTTCAACACGCGCTCGAGTAGAGGCCGATATAGCGCGATGAGGTTGCGAGTAAGAGGGTTGCTCTGCTCGGTCGGTATGCGCCCCCGGATGAAGTACCCCATCAGTACGGGAATGAGGGTGACTGATAATCCAGCCGCCGCCGCCATTGCATAGGTCTTGGTATAAGCCAGCGGCGAGAATAGACGGCCCTCCTGAGCTTCCAACGTGAAGACCGGAATGAATGACAGCGTTATGATCAGTAAACAGAAAAAAAGTGTTGGCCCCACCTCGGCCGCTGCATCACCAATTACTATCCAACGCTGGGTATTGCTGAGTATTTCTCCGGGATGTGATTGTTCCCATTCTTCGAGATGCTTATGAGCATTTTCAATCATCACCACCGCAGCATCGACCATCGCTCCAACAGCGATGGCGATACCGCCGAGTGACATGATATTGGCATTGATGCCTTGATAATGCATGACGATGAAGGCCGTAAGTACACCCAACGGCAGAGAAACGATGGCGATGAGGGCTGATCGCAAATGGAATAGAAATAGGGCGCATACCAAAGCGATTACGATAAACTCCTCGATCAGCTTCTCCTTGAGATTATCCACTGCACGTAGGATTAGACCCGAACGATCGTAGGTAGGAATTATTTCGACACCGGGTGGGAGCCCAGACTGAAGTGATTGTAATTTCGCTTTGACCGCGTTGATGGTTTGCAGTGCATTCTTGCCATAACGCATGATGATCACACCACCTGCAACCTCACCTTCACCATTCAGCTCCGTGATGCCTCGACGAAGCTCTGGTCCAACCTGAACCTGCGCCACATCGCCAAGTCGAACCGAGACTCCAGTGTCGGTCACCCTTAACGGAATTCGGTGAAAATCATCGATATTTTTCAGATACCCAGAGGCTCGAACCATATACTCAGCCTCGCCCATCTCTAACACCGAACCACCGGTCTCCTGGTTTGCACGTCTCACAGCAGAGATGACTTGCGAGTGAGGGATGTTGTAGAGTCTTAGCCGAGCTGGGTCGAGAATGATCTGGTACTGTCGCACCATGCCACCTACACTTGCCACCTCGGAGACATTCGGCACCGTCTTCAATTCATAACGAAGAAACCAGTCCTGCAACGCGCGCAGTTGTGACAGGTCCATTTTCCCGCTACGGTCAACGATAGCGTATTCAAATATCCAGCCTACGCCAGTGGCATCAGGACCGAGTGTGGCGCGCGCTTGGGTTGGTAGGCGACTTTGAGCCTGATTAAGGTATTCCAGCACACGTGAGCGGGCCCAGTATGGATCAGTTCCATCTTCAAATAGAACATAGACGAAAGAATCACCAAAGGCAGAGAATCCACGTACCGTCCTCGCTCCTGGTACAGACAGCATGGCCGTAGTCAGAGGATAGGTCACTTGGCTTTCAACGATTTGTGGCGCCTGACCCGGATAGGTGGTCCGGATAATGACCTGAACATCGGATAAATCAGGCAACGCATCGAGCGGTGTTTTAGCCACTGACCATAGACCCCAGCCGGTGAGTAGCATTGCCGCGACAAGAACCAGGAATCGATTGACGATCGACCAACGAATGATCCTGGCAATCATTTCTGTTTTCTCCCCGTCTCGATCGATCTGATCGATATTAGCTGCGGGCCTTCGTTGCTCATAACAAATTCAAAATGTACTCGGTCACCCACCTTGATGCCTTTTGGCACCCCAGACTCTGGCACTCTGAAGTCCATCGTCATCTCGCCCCAATCCATTGAAGCGATGGGTCCATGCGATAGGGTCAATGTTTCCCTCTGAATGGCTTCGATGCGCGCATTGCCAATATGATGTTGCGGCGTAGTAGGGGGTGCTACGGCACCACCTAACCGTGTTCCAGCCGCAGTGAGGTTGGCCTCGGAGTCGATCAGAAACTGCCCTGAGATTACTACCTTCTGACCCAATTTAAGGCCATGTTTGATTTCGGTTTGACCATTGTTATCTAACCCTGTCTCTACATCGGCTGGATGGAATTTTCCATCGGCTTCCGAGACCATCACAACACTACGTTTCCCAGTGCGGATCACTGCCTCGCTCGGAATCAGCAGGGCCTCTCTCCCACTTTCTGCAACAAACGTGATATTGACGAACATCCCGGGGGACAATGCGCCTTGCTGGTTAGCCAGTTCCACCCGAGCCTTGATGGTGCGGGTGCTGAGATTCACCTGGGGCAGTATGGCCTGTATCCGACCCTTGAAGATTACTTCAGGAATGGCGGGCAATCTTGCCTCGATTATTTGGCCGATAAGGACCGAGCCAATCTGACTTTCTGGAACTTCTGCATCGGCCCACACGGTATCTAGTCCATTGAGTCTAAACAGGGTCGTCCCTTGGGTCACGGTCATCCCTTCACGAGCAGATAATTCTGCGATTACTCCACCCACTGGGGAGGTCAACGTGACACGTGGATGTATTCTGCCGCTAGTCTCAATCAGACGGACCTGGTCATCACTCATCCCGGCTTGTCGCATGCGGCTACGTGCCCCATCGATCAAGCCCTCCATATCACTACCTTGCATACGACGTACCGACAAGTATTCTTCCTGCGCGGCCACCCAATCGGGCACATACAGATCGACCAGGGATTGTCCTTTTTTGACTTGATCGAGAGTGGCTCGAACATGTAGTCGTTCGATATAGCCCGTGGCACGTGCCTGTACTAAAATTTGAGAGCGCTCGTTATAGGCGATTACGCCAACCGTAGAGAATTTGGGCGCCAGCACACCACTAATTACTTCTGAAACTCTTATCCCAAGATTTTGTTGGATACGTGGACTGACTGACACTGTTCCTTGATCAGTATCCGTGCCCGCGTACACCGGCACCAACATCATGTCCATGAAGGGTGACTTACCCGGTGTATCAAACTTCTTTCCCGGCACCATTGGATCTTGATAGAAGAGTATCGTCTTCCCATTCAGAGGGTCTGTATCCCCAGCTTTGATTCCTTGTTGGATGTGACGTTTGGTCGCATCCTCGCCGTTGGGAGTGTGCTCAGGAGTGGTGCTACTGTCTAAGGCGGGACCATGAATTCTCCCTAGAGAATACATACCGTAGCCACCTGCCCCGAGTATTGCAGCAGCCAAGATAAGCATGGTTGGTTTGAGTTTTGTATGCTTATCCATGTCAATGCCTTGAGGAAACAGAATGATCTGTAGGGGTCTGGAAATTAAGCCGCGCCCATAACCGCGCTGTCTCTAACTCCAACTTGAGCCTTTCCGTACGAGTAGTGATCTCGTTGCTGCGCGCATCAAGAACGGCACTGAGTCTGTCTGTGCCGGCGCGATAACCAGCCAATGCAGCCTGAGTTCGCTCACGTGCCAGTGGAATCAATGTCTCATCATAACGAGTGAATCGATCACGGTTGCTCTGCCATTCCTGCAACATAGATCGTACTTCTGCGACATGGGCGCGCACTGCCTCCTCTCTTTGCGCGCGCACCCTCTCGACTAATGAAAGCCGCGCAGACAATTCACGATCCTGACGGTTTCTCTGGTCCCATTGCAGAGGGATCGAGATGCCGACTGAAACCATATCGCTATAAGCTGAACCCCGCTGGTTGTATGCCATCGCCATGCTCCAGTCTGTTTTTTTATCGGTTCTAGCAATCTCTACTTCAGCGCTGGCAATCTCTTCCTGCTTAGCCAATACAGCTAATACCGAGTGATGATTTAACTGGGCAGTGAAATCCGTGTCCTTAAGATGAGTAGTCTCGATTATCGGTTTTTCTCCAAGAGGGGCGTCGGCCTCATCGCCGATCCATCGTGCGAGCATCGTCTTGGCGATTAGAATCTGTCGATCTATCTGTGCAATCTGGTCTTCAATTTGAGCAACTGAAGCACGTGAAGTAAAAACATCAACCTGGGCACCACGGTTACTACGATAAGCCACTTCAGCCGCATTAATCTGAAGCTTCGCTTCATCGCGCTGATGAACCAGTAGCCCACGAATTGCCTCTTGGTAGTATCGTTCCAGCCACGCTAACGCTGTTTCACGTTGCAATGTAGCAAGTGCCAGTTCTCGACCCACCTCGGCACCTTCTGCTTCACGTTCAAAGCGTGCAGCACGGGCCTGACGCTTCTCTGGACGAATGAATTCTTGGGCCACTCCATAAGAGCGCATGGTCATGAAGTCACGGCCAATACTGAATTGATCCATACCGCTGATCGGCAAGTTATTAACACCCAACTGCAGGGTCGGATCTGGCAGCCTCCCGACAGCGACTGCAAGACTGCGTGCAGCATCGGCAGCAGCTTCCTGTGCAACCAATTGCCGAGATCGCTCCTGCGCAAGATGTAATGCTTGATTGAAGGTCAGTGCATGTCCTGCATGAACATAATCTGGGGCCACACCTAAAAACAGCACCACTGCGATAGTGCCGAGAAGGTTACGTAAATATGCGGCACACCGACGTGCGTTGTATAAATGACCGGTAAACATGGAATCTCCCGATGACAAGTAGAAATGAGCCGGTGACTGCCCGACATGCGATCAGAAGCACGCAGATACGAACAAGCGCAGTCAGTATGTTAAACAGCCTTTCAGGCTGTCAGCATAGGCGTCAACGGGAGGATCAAATGCGGAAACAACAGTGGAGGATAGTGTGAGACGGAGAAGTCTTAGGGGGGGGGTACTCTAACCCGGCTGGAGGGTGGATATGGTTGCTAGTCTCTGACAGTGGCGGTGCGGTGTAGAGAGTAGTGAGTAACATTGCTGGCGGTATAGGCGCTGAGGCGCGGTCTGCGCTCTGTTGTCCATACTTGCAATGTTCGGCACAGAGATTCTGTGTGGTTCGATCGGTTTGCGCCACCTGATTCATCTGTTCACAGCTCGAGGGCATCTTATCTGTCTGGTCGCCCATGCCGGCAACAAATAAGCCGAGCTCACCAGCTGCAGAGGTGGGACGACTCTGATCCCGATCAAGCAGCATAGCGGCGGATATCCCAGGACAGGCATAAGCAGCCACAGCCAATTGCGAAAACAGCATTGCACCTGTCAGTATGCGACAGACATGTTGCTTGAAGGAACGCCCCATAACCATATCGTTATCCGCGCTAATATCCAAAAACTCTATTCGGATCAGTGGTGAATGTCAAGGAAATGCCGGCCGATGAAATTTATGGCACGTCGCCGCAAGAATGGTCAAGCATAATAAAAGGTAATTCAGAAACACTAACGGGGGCTTCGGCTCCCGTTTCTATTGCGTGGAATATTTCGAGATTGTCCTCGGGAATTGATGCGAACTGCTGGGCAAGTTGGCAGAGATCGCTGGGAAATGGCTGAAGAAAGGCAGCCCGATTTATATTGAGGGGAAGCTCGAGACGCGCGCCCCCTACCCTTTTCATTTCAACTCCTAGCTTACGCACAGTCGTAGAAAGGGTGTCAAATTCGTCACGATCCCAGTGGACATGAAGACTCAAAGATAACGAAAATCTCTGTGTAATTCCTGTGTAATCGTGCCCCCGGTAGGCTTACGTCCTCGCGATTGTGATGCAGTTGTCATCTGTAGTAAGTGCATAGCATCCTCAAGATTGGCGAGCCTTAGACTTGACTCACTAGACAGCCTCTCAGCCTCTAGGGGGCGGCTACCATGCACATAGCTAGGATGCTGCTCCCCGCGTAATATATTCTTCGTGGCTCAATGCTCTTGCGAATGTTGTTGGGGGGGGGAGGAATGCACTCTAAATGTTACAATATCGCTATGATAGAAAGAGATAAATTGTTGGTTACTGCAGGCGGCAGAATTACCTGCCAGAGGTGCCAGGCTGCATCTAAACGGTCTAAGTTACAGTGTAAAAACCCTGCACTGCGGGGCAAGCAAGTTTGTGGATTCCATGGGGGTCTCTCAACGGGTCCGCGCACCGAAGAAGGTAGAGAACGAGTCCGCCAAGCGCATATTAAATCTGGGGGGTACACCAAGGAAGCTAGGCTACGACAGTCTCGCGCTTCGTTAAGACTTGCCCAGCTTGAAGATATGATGCACGTGCTTAATATGACTAGCGCAACGAGGACACGGGGGGCCAAGCCTGCAGGCTATAAAAGGTTAACTACGTTTGACGATGTTAGGAATGTGGTGGCAATGCTTGATACACCTGCCTGAGGGCTTGAGTAGGCTTGGTTGATTTTATATTCCATTTAACCCCATGGGCCATGGGTAGCTACTACTGCACCGTCAGCCCAATTCTGGAACGAGTTTTTGCAGTGTGATGGTGGGCCTCTGTCCTGGATTCCTTTCAACCTGAATCAACCCTGCTTGTTCCAGTCTGGTTAGTGCCAGACCCGCAGCATCCCTCTCTACGCTCAGATCCTTCAAAGCTCTCCGCGTAAGTTTGAAAGGCTGGTCTTTCGCCATCCCGTGATGCCACCACAATGCTATTGCTACATTCAATGTCTTACCAGGCAAAGCAGCTGCTCTCGCTAACCACTCAAGTGGTATTGGTCCTCGAAGAAACAACTCCTTCTTGGGGACTGGCATCAGCTTGCCAGTGACAACATCAAGCTGTAACCGCTTTACTGGAATAGCTTGGTCAGAGTTAGAGGGTATATACATATAGATATATATAAAGAGAATGTACGGGTGCGGCAGCGCACTGCAGGTAGGTGCGGTGTGCTACCGCAGGTCACGTTGATTCTGCCTCTCCAATTAAACCCATCACCTTGTCCCACATCACCACCCCGCGCTTGTCCATGTAACGGTCAGGGTAGCGAACAACCTTCACGTCGCTGCCCAATTCAAAGCCGTCGAGAACAATCCGACTGGCCTCCAGCATTAATGATTTTGTGGTGGCGATAGCCTGATCCAGTTCATCCAGCGGCGCTTCGATCAGTAGCGCATCGTGTACCGGCGCACAGACACGTATGCCCCCCTCAGTCAGTAGGATGCAGGCGATGCGTAACATCTCAGCACCATTGGCTTGCATCGGGAAATTACGCAGGCTACGGTCGTTTAGTTGGTCACGGGTATGGATCTGCCAACCGAAGCCGGCCCACAACCGACCGCCAAGCACCGCCTCATCCACTGCGCTATCCGACCATTTCCAAAACTTGCGGTAGGTATGTCGATGCAATGCGAGGAGTTGGCGAGCGCGAGCCACCGGCTGATTGATCTTAGCCGCCAAACTGGCTTCCCCCATTCCGTACTGTACCGCCAACACACAAGCCTTGAATTGCTCCCGCTCAGGCTCATGCGTCTTTCTGGTGGCCGTCTTCGGTGCCGCTCCTGCCTGTATTGCGAACGCCAAGTAAGGGTCGCCACTTCGATAGGCCGCCATCATCTCTGGGTCAGCGGATAGCGCCGCGGCGATACCGAACTCTTGCTGACTCCAATCCACAGAGGCGACCCCCCAACCAGGTTTCGGGCGAATCAGTCCGCGTAGCCAGACCGAGGGGCCAAATATGAACTTAGAGTTAGATGGTTGGTTGCGCCCAGTGCGTGCACGGAACGGTGATAACAGGCAGCGGTTACGCCCATCATCACCCACTTGCAAATTGTTTAGGCGCATTCCAGATAGGGCGGAACGGAGTTCTCGAATAGGTGCCACCTCGACATAGGTGCGTGCCATCTCGCGGAAGATATCATCGCGCATGTCGAGGCGTCCGCTTTCTAGGCGCGGCCAGGGGATATTGTTGGTTCCCAAGTAGTCCTCCCAACGACTCGCCTTGAACGTGCGTCCGTCATATACGCCATAATCACTATCGATGGCGGCAATCAACCTATCCTGAATTGCGGCCCAATACTTCTCGAGTTTTTCTAGAGTATCCGCGTCGATTGGGGTGCCATTCATCTGGATTCGTGAGACCGCCTTCATGTAACGCCCCCTCAATAGTGCGCGGGGCCAATCGATCTGCTCTTGCATCGCGGTAAGCAGGTTGTCGAGGGCCACCACATCAGTTTCGCAATAGTCCAGAATTTTCGATTGCTCTGCCAGACTCCACGGCCCCCCGGTCAGGATGAGATCGCGCATGGCGTCCTTCTGCTCGCCACCGATGCTGGGCAGGCCATAGTGCATCAACGCACCGAGTAGCCCGCTACCGTGTGCTAAACGCAGCCCATTAGTCTGACAACGGAATTCAGCGAAGAGGTCCAACACGTTAATTGGCAGATCCCACCCCAGCACACGAAAGCAGTCCATCTCGGCAGAAGCGTAATAGGCGACGCATAGCGCGGCACCACTAGTCGGGAAGGGTGCAGTCGACATCTGTTGTAGATCGGCCTGCCAGTAGCGCCTAGTGGTGCCAGAGGGCCATTCCCGAACCACAATACAAACTGGCACGGGCGGGTTACCCTCGCGGGTGCGTGCAGGATGAAACTCGAAGTCCATCAGATAAATACCCTCTGTAAAATCTGAGGCATTCATCAGATTCTCCCCAGTAGAGATTGGACGATGGGGTGATCCAGACTGGCAATAATTTTGCCTCGAAAGCCCACTTGAACGAGTGCATCAATATCGCAGGCGGGCCATTCTGGCTCGGGCAATTCCGCTTGGGCTTCATAGATATCGTAGCCGCCCAAAGGCTGATTGGCAGTGATGCGGATCCACTTCGTCTTAGCATGCTCTACGGCCTGCGCCCGAGACTCATGCCACGAGTTGCGAGTACCATCCTCTCCCGGCAGCGGTACGAGAATCAGGAAGGCGTTATTTTGACGATCAATGGCAGCGTGTAGTATGGCCGGGCGCACCAACTCACTGATCTCCTGTGCAACCCCGGGAACCACTAGGTAAAACTCGTTAGCCTCCTTGTTTTCCAGAACCATCGCAGGAAAGGTCATATCGTCAGACATATGGGTGCGGAAGAATTGCGCCTTCTTCGGCTTGCCTACAAGGACGTTGGTCAGTAGTTTTTTGACGCCCAGCGTCGCACCGTAATTGTGGGGCAGGCGCAGTGACTTGAGATCAGTGCTGGTGGAAGTGGTGAGTTGATTCGGTGTTGTCTGGTTTTGCATGGCGATACTCCTGGATGGAATTAAGTTGAGCGCTGAGTGGTCACTGCCTGAGGGAGTAGAATTCTCCTGGCTGGGCGCGCTCTGGAATGCAGTCTGGTTCGGGAGCGTTTTCATTTAACTCCCCCCCAGCGATGGTTGCCGGTAAGCCATCTTGCGCGCCCCTTCGAGTTTCACCACCAGGGCGCGGATTTCTTCGTCAGACTTTCCGGCGATTCGGGCTGCATTGATCGCCTCCACCTCCCTAGAAGGCCAACCGACAGCCCGCAAACCAATCAGAACTGGGCGCGTAAAGAGACCTTGTTGAATGTCGAGGTAGTGAGAACTTCGGGATCTTCCGCGTTCATGTAGAACGGGGCGAAGCCGTTGGATGGTTTGCGACATGTTGGCACCTCTTGGTGTGTTATTGAACATGTCGCCATTTTGGCAATATTGCTTTAGATGAAGTCCGAATTCGGTTTAACAAATGCCGAATTCGGTACAGTCTCCTTATCTCCTACGGGTTTCCAATACCTCTGGAATTTCTGCTAACACTTTTGCTATCGTTTCATCAGTCACATTTACACCGATCTCTTCGGTAAGCCTAGCTATCTGCCCGGCGACACCCTTACCCTTTAGATCAATTGCAGAATAATCGCAGAGTGCCGCGATAAGGGTTAATAGTGTCCGCCGTTGCCTAGTTGCTAATGGGCGATCCACCTTTGCTGGTTGTTCGATTCTTGCAAGGGATAGCTGCTCCTTCAGCTGTTGGTTTTCTATGGTGAGGGACTTGTATGCCGCTATTGTGCTAGTAATTTCAGTTGAGGCTTCTGCTACATTTTTACTAAGTTCACCCGGAAAGGGGATATCCAGGAACTCGACCGCTCCTCTTTTTCTAGCCGCTCGCAGATAGATTAATTCATCACAGATGCGCGCTGAGATTTCGCCCTCAACATGTAACCATTCATTCATGATGTCGCCAGACGCATAACCATGCTCAGCCAGCCAATCGATTAAATTTTGGATTTTGATATAAGTTTTTTCTGAATTTAAATAGCCATTGAAATCACGCCGCTTTGCCGCAGTCTCAACCCCCCCCGAATGGACGGATTCCAGTAATCGTGTCTCGAAAGTTACAACATGCTGCGTCAGAAATTCCAACAATTTAGGGTCATGCTCACCCCCGTTCCAACCCTTTGGTCCTTCACTATTGGGGATTTCTCCGGAATACCACATATCAAGCGCGATTAATTCAGCCGCCTCCTTGATAGTAAGATGCCCAACTCCAAAGTTAGGGAGCGATAGTAAAGTAAGGCTATCGAGCGTTAGTGAGTTCATACGAAATTCTGCTACGGTCGAAAGTGTTTCTGTTATCGGCTCATCTTGATGTGCCATCAGTTCATTCCTCAGGTAAGGTAGGATTCAACATTAGATTGAAAGGTGTGGTGGATATGCTTGATCTTATGAACTTTTCAGACACATCGTCTATATATTTGGATACTGTGTCAGGGGCCAGTCGCACCTTACCTGTACTACTAAATAACCAATTTTGTTTGAGATTATTGGCTCTATTCACTGCCTCAACAATTACTACTCCTGCCATTCCCTCTAAGGGTATTGGGTGTCTACGGGGGGCATCATGCTTCCCCTTGGGATCAAGTAGCACCAAGAATCCGTCCTTAATATCAGCTAAGGAGGGCCGTAGTAATTGCGCCACCCGTTGCCCGCCTAGGAACATAGTTGCACGTACAGCAAGGCTCACCTACCTTGCGCTCGGCCTAGTTGTAGTACACGTTGCGCCGACCGAAAACTGACACTGAGCAGGCATTTACGCCACACATACTGCAATGTGTGGCGACCGTCAGGCTGCTTGGCTACGCAGCGGTATCACTTCCGCACTCTTCGACTGTGACTCAAGGTAATCCGCCCAGCCCTGCACCAGTTTATGCCGCTCTTCAAGAAATTGAGTTCGGTCGTAGGCAGCTTGTATTTCATCTTTTTTGGCATGGGCAAGCTGTGCCTCCAATACATCGGCATCGACCCGAAACTTTTCGCGCGCAATGGTTCTCAATGTAGCTCGGAATCCATGCGTCACTGTCACGCCGCGCAGCCCACTTTCACGCAGTATCTTGCTCAGGGTGTCGCGGTGCATGTGTTGTATTTTTGGATTTCTTACGCCGGGAAATACGAATGGTGAGTCGTCCGCGATCTCGCGTTGCCTCTCCAGTAGTGGCAACATTTGCGAAGCGATCGGCGTGATATGGTCGTTGCCCATTTTCATGCGCGAAGCAGGGATATGCCACTCCATAGCGCCGAGATCGAATTCATCCCAGCGTGCGCCCACCACCACACCGGGGCGCAAGGCGGTGTAAAGACAAAACAGAATGGCGGCACGCGATTGCGTCGAGCCGATGGCGTTAATGGCATTGATCAGCGCGGGAATATCACTCGACTTGGTGACGGCGGCATAATGGCCTTTGGGTGCCCTAGGTAACGCTCCCCGCAGAGACAGCAATCTACCATCCTCACGCAAACCTTCCTGAATGGCGTACTCGATTATCTGGTTGCAATACTGGCGCGCCTTTACTGCTAGTCGCGGTGCGCGCTTATGGATAAGGAGAATGATAGGCTTAATATCAGCCGAGGTAATCTCAGCAATTGGCCTTGCTCCCAATTTAGGAAGAAGATCGTCATCAAGTGACTCACGCGCTTTGCGGGCTGTCTCGGAAGCCCAGCTTCTTACCTTGTGTGCATACCATTCTTCGGCTACTGATTTGAAAGTGCCGCGCGGAACTACAATGCGCTGCCGCTTTTCCGCCAACCGTTCTTTGGATGGGTCATTCCCCTTAGCTATAGCTATGCGCGCGTCGTGTGTCTTGTTACGGGCAGACGCCAGCGATACTTCTGGATACACGCCAAGGGAGAGCATTTTTTCGCGCCCATCAACGGTGTATCTCAATCGCCACCACTTCGAGCCATTGGGATTGATGAGCAGCACCAGCCCTTTGCCGTCCGCTAATTTGTATGGCTTATCCTTGGGCTTGGCGTTCCGTATCCGAGTATCGTTTAATCCGGGTGCCAGTTTTGGCATTTTGAGCCTCCTTACTTTTCAGTCAGTTAGCTTTGAGTTACCCGTAAAAACTTTGCGCAAAATCATTTTTTGGCAACCAAAACAAGTTACCCGTTAAGTTACCCGTAAAAGAAGTGGATGTAAATAGACAATATTGGACAGTAAAAAACAAAGGCCACTGCTAAGCGGCCTATTTTATTGGTGTTTTAATTGCTTATCTGGATTTCAGCGGATTGCTCAGGATATTAATTCGGGTTTTCTTCTGGCACCATAAAAAACTCTAAAACCCATGCACTTGGTTGA
>JACDSH010000031.1 GCA_013450215.1 Nitrosospira sp. | reverse complement strand
AGGCGAGTGAGGGACGGTTTGTCATTAAGAGTCCAGAATTTTTGGATCCGGCGGTCTATGCCAAGGATAAGGAGGTCACGATCGTGGGGCTGCTTGCAGGTGATATCGAGCGCACCATCGGTAAGAGAGTTGTCCGGTTGCCGCTCATAACAGCTACGGCGATTCACCTGTGGCCGGCCAGCGAACGTGATGATTTTTACCGAAGAGGTTTTGGTGATTATCGGTTCAGTCCCTACTTTGGCTATCCGGGCTACCCGTTTTACGGGGGAGGTTACTACGGGCCTTATGGATGGTAGCCGTATGGGTGGTAGTTTAGGCGGCTGCTCCCTCAAGGGGAGAGGGGTTGCTACTCTGGGGTGCTGGCGTAGAGAGCAGATCGACCAGACGACTGAGAGACACATCAACCCCTACCCCCGGGCTGATGTGCTTATCAAGTGATAATCGCTGATCTAGGTTATAGCTAGATTTTGATCATTTGCTCTTGTTTGTTTTCTTCTTTGCCATCTCGCCCATCCCCATCTCAGATCTTTCGATGAATCCGTCCTTGTTGGTATCCATATGCTCAAACATGGCATCGTGATGCTTAGTAAATTCTTCCTTGCTGACCTTGCCATCCTTATTAAGGTCGGCCATGGTCACACCACAGAGGCCCTCGCTGGATTTTGCACCGCACGAACCTTCACCTGCCTTCATCCCGCCGCACTTGCCCTCGCCGGCTTTCTTCGTTGCATGGTCATGAGCTCCTGCCACCATGTAGCCCCTGTCTAAGGACTGGCTAGCGAAGGGACTATCAACTGCAGAGGCAATGGGGGCAACGCTGAGGGTGGCAGCAAAGGCCGAACCTACGGCTAGAGAGAGAATCGTTTTTTTATGAGTCATGGTAAGTCTCCTGTAGATGAAGAATGTTAGTTTCTAATGCATCGGGTACGCCGATGCTCGCTAGATGCGGGAGACCGATGAATTAACTTCTCCTCCCTATCAAGATAGCAGACCAAAGCTCTGGGTGTTGTTTTCCTAAGAAGTTGTGTACAATTTTCGTGACCTTGGCTTAAATATTCCGGCCAGGGGATACAAATGCTGCAATAGGGAGACTAGGGTTCCGGCTACCTCAATGGGTAAGTGTCTGGTCCGAGAGTCTCCGGCCTCGTCATGACGAGGCTCCACGGAGGGATAAAAGCCCGGGAGATAATGTACAGGTGATACATTGCCCTCTCGGAATTTAACCCGCTGAATACAGGAGCCCGTTGTGCACTTCTACTCTGTCTTTCTTGTCTGTATTGATCCGGCCTGAACTGCGGCCGGGTGAGTGACAAAGATCATGCCAAATAAGCACAGTCAGGAAATTCTTGACCCCACTTCAGATACGAATACTGCAGACAAGCTCGATCGCAGTCTGAGTATCTGGAATAACTTCACCTTTGGATTTGCGGTGGTCTCGCCGGTGGTGGGTCTATACGCCATCATCGGCGTTCAGACGGTGGTGACCGGAGGGGGTTGGTTCGCAGCACTGGTAATCTGCCTGATGATGCAGATTCTGGTTGCGACCGTCTATGCAGAGTTGTCCTCTCAATTTCCAATTGCGGGGGGCGCCTACAAGTGGGCACGTCAACTCGGAGGGGAGACGGCAGGTCTGTATGCGGGGGTCATCTATGTCAGTTCCGCGATCGCGATGCTGACCACGACCGCGTACACCGGCGGTATCTGGCTCGCCACTTTATTCGGTTCGGTGAGTGGGGGTGGGGTCATGATGGTGGTATGGGGGGCAGTCTTCTTGATGGTCTGCACACTCCTCAATCTGGCCCATGTCAGCATCTTCAAGTTAGTGATTAATTTAGGTGTCTATGCAGAGGTGATTGGATCACTCGGTGTGGCGGTGGTGCTATTCTTTTTCTTCAGAGAGCATTCATTCTCAGAGCTGTTTCAGCATCTTGGTACGGGGACAGCGCCCAGCCAGAGTGCTGCCTTTCTGGCAGCACTTGCCATCGCAGGGTGGGCATTTATCGGTTTCGATGCCTGCTCAACCACTGCGGAAGAGACCCGCCACCCTCGGAGAATGGTCCCACGAGCGATCTTCTTTTCACTGTGCACGGTTGGGGCAGTGGTGATCTTCAATTCTGCTGCACTGACACTGGCATTCGATCACGATACCCTGGTCAGGGCCGGCGCCACATCGGACCCGATTACGCCACTGATTGCCGATAGACTCGGTCCCTGGTTTGAAAAGCCCTTCCTCGCGATCGTTACGATCGCATTCCTCGCGTGCGGTGCATCAGTGGTCAAGTACGTCTCAAGGATCGTCTACTCGATGGCCCGTGAGGGCAATATGCCGGTCATGTTAAGCCATGTAACGGCCGATAAGCGTCCAAGGAATGCGGTCATCTGCACGGCGGTATTGGCTGGACTGGGTCTGGTCTTCGGATTAAATGATGGTGCTGTCGCAACCGTAATCGCGTTCGGAACAGGGGGTCTGTACGCGATGTTCGCAATGACCACCGGGGTCGGTCTGTATGCCCGTCTAACGGGCCGATGGGACCCCTCCCTAGGAGATTTAAAGCTCGGGGTGTGGGGCCTTGTGATCAATGGAATTGCTTTTCTGTGGTCGGTATTTGAGTTCATTAATATCGCCTGGCCGAGGGAGTATATCGTGCCACTCAATGCCCCCTGGTGGCAACTCTGGGCGGTGCCCTTGGTACTGGGCAGCATACTCGGCGCGACCACACTCTATATCTTAATCAATCGTCATCCTTCCCCTGCGGGTAGGGAAAAGAGATAGTTATGTTCAAGAAAGTGCTAATCGCAAACCGAGGGGAGATCGCATGTCGCATCATCCGAACACTACGAGGAATGGGTGTGCAAAGTGTCGCGGTCTATACCGATGCCGATTCAGGGTCTCTCCATGTGGCTGATGCTGATGAATCGTATTGCATCGGGAGCGGGGTTGCGTCGACGAGTTATCTCGATGCAGACAAGATCCTGCAGGTTGCAAGGCAGTCCGGTGCAGAGGCCGTTCATCCTGGCTATGGTTTTTTAAGTGAACAGGCCAATTTTGCTGAGAGGTGTTCCGATCAGGGGATCTGTTTCATTGGGCCCACTCCCCTGCAGATGCGGACCTTTGGTCTTAAGCATAGTTCGCGAGAATTGGCCCTACAGAATCAGGTACCTCTGTTACCGGGGACCGGACTGCTGAATGACCTTGAGCAGGCGCTACGAGAGGCATCTCGGATCGGTTACCCGGTCATGCTAAAGAGTACCGGGGGAGGGGGTGGGATCGGGATGCGTCTGTGTTGGAATCAGGACGATCTGGAAGGGTCCTACGATTCTGTGAAGTATCTCGCGCAGAATAATTTCCGGGATGGGGGGCTCTTCCTAGAGAGGTATGTGGAGGGGGCTCGCCATATCGAGGTACAGATCTTTGGAGATGGTCTGGGTGGAGTGATTGCGCTGGGTGAGAGGGACTGCTCGTTACAACGTCGTAACCAGAAAGTGATCGAGGAAACGCCCGCCCCCAACCTTAATCCGCATCT
This sequence comes from Nitrosospira sp., assembly GCA_013450215.1. Lineage (GTDB taxonomy): Bacteria > Pseudomonadota > Gammaproteobacteria > Burkholderiales > Nitrosomonadaceae > VFJL01. The sequence goes on along the minus strand of JACDSH010000031.1, from coordinate 13,615 downwards.
ACGTTATTTGATGATGGAGTCTGCGATTCGATTGGGTCGGGCGGTGAGTTATCAGTCTGCCGGAACGGTGGAATACATCCTCGATACAAACCTCGGTGAGTTTTATTTTCTGGAGATGAATACCCGACTACAGGTCGAGCATGGAGTGACCGAGCAGGTGACCGGGATTGATCTGGTGGAGTGGATGGTCAGGTTCTCTGCAGGAGATCTGCCACCGCTCGACTCGTTTAACATCAGACCGATCGGTGCCGCGATCCAGGCCCGAGTCTATGCTGAGAATCCAGCTAAGGATTTTCAGCCATGCTGCGGAGTACTGACAGAGGCGAGATTTCCATCATCAGTCCGTGTCGAGACCTGGATAGACCGCGGGATCGAGATCTCGCCTTTCTATGACCCTCTGTTAGCGAAGATCATTGCGCATGGACCGGACCGAGAGCAGGCCATTGATAAATTATTGGCGGCGTTAGAGGACACGGAGATTGCCGGCATTGAGACCAATCTGGATTATCTGAAGAGTGTGGTACACAGCAATCTGTTTCGCAGTGGCAATCACAGTACAAGCTCATTGAGCACCCTCCCGTATCGAGCGAATACCATCGATGTGATTGAGCCTGGGATGCAGACGACGGTGCAAGATTATCCGGGGAGGATGGGTTACTGGAGTATTGGAGTACCCCCATCGGGACCGATGGATGGACTGGCATTCCGACTGGCCAACCGTCTGGTTAATAACTCACAAGATGATGCCGGGATCGAGATTACGTTCATCGGTCCGGTGCTGCGTTTCAATTGCGATAGTGTGATCGCTGTGACCGGGGCCCCTGTCGATCTGAGGGTCGATGGTGAGCCATTGCCGCAGTGGCAGTCTCATCTGGTTAAGGCGGGTTCACTGCTTCATATCAGACGAGTCGAGGGTGCCGGTTGCAGGTCCTATCTCGCGGTGAGGGGAGGGTTTCAGGTGCCAGACTATCTGGGCAGTAAGTCCACCTTTACGCTCGGCCAGTTTGGGGGACATGCCGGACGGGCATTGATGACAGGGGATGTGCTGCATATCACAGCGTCTCACAAACATACCCGGACCAGTCTTCTGCGGCACTTGATCCCGGTCTATACCGCGAGCTGGGTGATCGGTGTTTTGTATGGCCCTCATGGCGCGCCCGATTTTTTTACTGAATCGGATATCCAGAATTTTTTTGAAGCAACCTGGAAGGTTCACCACAACTCTAGCCGTACCGGGGTCCGGCTATTGGGCCCAAGGCCGGACTGGGCTCGGACCGATGGGGGTGAGGCCGGCCTTCACCCATCCAATATTCACGATAATGCCTACTCCATCGGCGCAGTTGATTTCACCGGCGATATGCCGGTGATACTGGGCCCGGACGGGCCGAGCCTGGGTGGGTTTGTTTGTCCGGCCAGTATCGTTGCTGCAGAGCTGTGGAAGATCGGTCAGCTTAAGCCGGGGGATAGTGTGAGATTTCATCCGATGACGGCGGACCAGGCTCTGTCTTTGGAGCAGTTGCAAGATAAGACCATCCATCATCTTCGACTCCCCAGCATTATTCCTGAACAACCCAATGAGACGTTGCTGGGGAGCCCGATACTGCACTCCATTCCAGAGAGCCCGCATCAGTTTCAGGTTCTGTATCGACAATCTGGGGATAAGAATCTGCTGGTCGAGTACGGGCCCGCGGTGCTTGATTTAGACCTACGATTTCGGGTCCATGCTCTGATGGACGGGTTGCAGCGGGAGATCGATGCAGGGCGCCTCACGGGGGTCTTGGACTTAACCCCGGGAATCCGGTCTCTGCAAGTCCATTTCGATTCTCGTGTTCTATCGCGAGATCGGTTGATGTCTCTTCTTGTGGCGGCGGAAGAAGCTCTTCCCAAGTCGGAAGAGGCAGAGGTGAGGAGCCGTATCGTGCACTTACCGTTATCGTGGGACGATGCATCGACTCGAATCGCGATCGATAAGTACACTCAGTCGACTCGTAAGGATGCTCCATGGTGCCCGAGCAATATCGATTTTATACGCCGCATCAATGGTTTGGAAAGTATCGATGATGTCAGGAGAATCTTGTTCGATGCGAGTTATCTTGTGATGGGGTTGGGTGATGTGTATCTCGGCGCGCCGGTTGCCACCCCCTTAGATCCACGACACCGTCTGGTCACAACCAAGTATAACCCGGCGAGGACTTGGACCCCAGAGAATGCGGTCGGAATCGGAGGGGCCTATCTGTGTGTGTATGGGATGGAGGGTCCTGGCGGGTATCAGTTAGTGGGTCGCACTGTGCAGATGTGGAACCGATACCGACAGACGGCAGACTTTAAAGAGGGTAACCCCTGGCTGCTGCGTTTCTTTGACCAGATCCGTTTCTATCCAGTGAGTGAGAGCGAGTTGACTGAGTTACGCAAAGACTTCATTACGGGGCGGTTTAAGTTGAGGGTGGAAGAGACCACCTTCAGTCTCAATCGGTACAACGATTTTCTGAGAGAGAATGCAGAATCAATCAGTGCCTTTAAGAGTCGCCAGCAGGCCGCCTTCGAGGAGGAGCGTGATCGGTGGGAGGTTGATGGTCAATCGGAGTACCTGAGTGAGGAGGCGATTGATGCTGCGGACACGGGGAACGAGCTAGACTTGCCAAAAGGGGCGTATGCCATTACCGCACACGTGACCGGCGCGGTCTGGAAGCTACTGGTTAAGAAGGGTCAGAATGTCATGAAAGGGGCGCCTCTCATGATCATCGAGTCCATGAAGATGGAGATTACACTTGATGCGCCGGTCAGTGGGAAAGTGAGCCAGATATGCTGCCGGGAGAGTGAATATGTATCCTCCGGTCAGATGGTGATCGTGATTCAGATGACTTAGTCTGCTCTCGTCTATCTCAGAAGATTGCCAAACTGTGGGTCGGTCACAGCCTTATTGATCAGGTCTTGAACGGCAGGGGTCAGTGCGCGGGCGGTACGATCGCAGGCGACATGCCGGTCTAGGCTACTCTCGAACTCGTACCTGTTCGCGACCTTTATGGACTTTCCATTGCCAGAGTTAAGCGATAGAGAAAGGTCCCACCACCCGCTCGCAAGTATTCCCCCATGCCCGGATGAGAAGTTAATCTCTGTGAGACTTCCTACAAATGATACCCCGCTATCAGAGTAGATATTGGCAGTTTTTAGTTCGTCATTGAACGCTCTTTGGACATACTGAGCGATGCTCATCCCATCGGGCCCTAGGATCTTCCCCGTTACTAATCGACAGCTTCCGCTATAGTTGACGGGAGTTAGCATGGCAGTGACCCGTGCCTGACTTCCGGCGTATTTTTTCAGGGCCTGTTGATTATCAACCAGGGTCGAGTACCGCCCCGGGGTGATGGTGATGCAACTGGCCAGAAGGGTGATGCCGGCGAGCGCAATGATTCGTTTCATGAAGTGTCCGTTCTGTGCGGTGGACAGGGTATTGTGGAATGGGTTATTCATAGGATAAGCAGAGTCGGCCCGAATAAATGGCTTTCCAGATTGCAGGGCTGATCCAGATCCGTATTCCATCTGTTATGGGTTGGTAGACTATCCAAATTCACCCTGATATACAAGGTCTTTCCCGCATTCAGCTAGACCTGGATCTCTCGGAGCCACTACCGTTAAGGCATCTGGATATGATGTTCGGTGTGGGGTTATTATGCATTCATGAAAACTGGTGTTCGCTCAATTGATGGCACGGTGGTAACATCCGCTATGTTTTATCTCTCCAAAGGGTGCTGAGGGGGAAACTTTATGAGTTTACGGGAGCCTCAGTAGCATTGAGGGTTAAGTCACTTTGAAAGCACTAGTTACCGGAGCAAATGGTTTTCTTGGATCAGCGGTCACGCGTTGTTTGCTTGCTGATGGGCATGAGGTACGCTGCTTGGTCAGACCGGGGAGCAACCAGCTTAATCTTAATAAGTTAGCGGTTGAAATTTCCGAGGGTGATCTGCGTGATACCCCATCCTTGCAGCGAGCCGTGATGGGTTGCGACAGTCTATTTCACGTCGCTGCAGATTATCGCCTCTGGATACCGGATCCAGAGACTATGTATGACATCAATGTCAGGGGAACGAGGGCCCTGATAATGGCTGCTGCAGAGGCAGGCATGAGCCGGATGGTATATACGAGTAGCGTTGCGACACTCGGACTTAATTCGGATGGAACGCCTTCCGATGAAGAGACCCCCTCCAGTCTTGTCAGCATGACCGGCCATTACAAGCGGTCCAAGTATCTGGCAGAGGAGTTGGTTCAGCAGTTGACTGATGAGCACAATCTGCCTCTAGTAATTGTCAACCCCAGCACCCCTGTCGGGCCGCGTGATATCAGGCCAACTCCGACCGGGCGAATGGTCTTGGATACCTTGTGTGGGAGGATGCCTGCCTATATAAATACCGGTCTGAATATTGCCCATGTTGATGATATTGCACAGGGTCACCTCTCTGCGCACGCCCGTGGCAAGGTAGGAGAGCGGTATATCTTGGGTGGTGAGAATATGACCCTACTGCGAATACTGCAGGCCATCGATGAAATCAGGGGGAAGCAGGTAAAAAGACTGAATCTTCCTGCAAATCTTGTCTTACCCATGGCCTGGATGATGGAGAGGGTGGCAACTTTTTCGGGTAATGAGCCGCGTGCGACGGTCGATAGTGTGCGGATGGCGAAGAAGATGATGTTCTTCTCCAGTGAGAAAGCGAAGCTCGAGCTGGGCTACCAGTGCCGGCCTGTAGCGGAAGCATTTGTGGATGCAGTATCCTGGTTTCAGGAGAGCGGCTACTGCGGAGAGACTTCAGTCCGATCACTACAGGCGTAGATTCCGTTTGCGGTGTCTAGGTCAGCGCAGTTTTAAATAATCCTCATCGGTGATCTTGGTCCACACCCGAGCCTTGGCAAGGAATGCCTTCTGACTCTCGATCACCTCCCTCGCCTCTGGTGACTTGGCAGAAAACTCGGTGAGTAGCTCGTCATTGGCTTTTCTGAAAGCATCAAGCACATCCTTTGGGAAGGTTCGGACCTTGACCTTGCCCTCTTTTTGCATTTTCTCCCAGGACAGGGTATTACGGTAAAAGGACTCTGACAGCATATCTAGAGAGGTCTCTTTGGCAGCGACCGCGATGATGGTCTTAAGATCGTTCGGTAGCGCGTCGAATTTTTTCTTGTTGATGAAGACATGAAGCTCTGCCCCGGGTTCATGCCAACCGGTATAGTAGTAAGGTGCGATCTGATGGAATCCCATCTTCTCGTCATTGGCCGGGCCAATCCATTCCACTGCATCGATTGTGCCTCGTTCCAGAGCGGTGTATAGCTCTCCGGGGGGGATGCTGGTGGGCTTCATTCCGACCTTCTCAACGACCTCGCCGGCATGACCGGGGATGCGCATCTTCAATCCACTCAGATCTTTTAGAGAGTTGATCTCCTTCCTGAACCATCCCCCCATCTGTATATGGGTATTCCCACCTGGGAAGGCGACAATATTGTGCTTAGCATAGATCTTGTTCAGCATCTCCAGCCCGCCGCCGTAGTAGTACCAGGCATTCATCTCGGTCGGGGTCATTCCGAACGGGGTGGCAGTAAAGAAAGTGGCTGCCGGGTCCTTCCCTTTATAGTAGTAGGAGGAGGTATGGCCCATCTCATAAGAGCCAGTCCTAACCATATCAAAAATACCCAGTGGCGCTTTATGCTTTCCGGGTGCATCGATGGTGATGGTCATTCGACCGGCCGACATCTTTCCGACATTATCGGCAAACCGCTGTGCTGCATTGTGCAGCATCGGTGTGCCCTCGGGCCATGACATCGCGAGCCTCCATTTATGGGGGGCTTGGGCTGAGGCATCTTGTGGTGCCACCGGTAAAGTGAGGACGATGGCAGCGATTAAGCTGGGTAAAAATTTCATTGAGTTCTCCGTGAGTTCTGTCTTACCTTTGAACTAGCCCGAGCCACTTCGGTCAGGTATTCATCCAAATGGCGAAATCATGCCGGGAAAGGAAACCAGCAGGGTTAGCACCAGTAGTTGCAGAAAGATAAATGGGATCACTCCCCGATAAATATCTGTGGTCTTGACCTCGGCCGGCGCTACCCCGCGCAGATAGAATAGCGCAAAGCCGAATGGTGGCGTGAGAAAAGAAGTCTGTAAGTTAATTGCGATCAGGATCCCGAACCATAAAGGGTCTATGCCGAGTGTGACCAGTATCGGCGCGATCATGGGGACAAAGATATAGGCGATCTCGACAAAGTCGATAAAGAACCCCAGCAGGAATATCGCCAGCATAGATAGCACAATGAATCCCCACTTCCCCCCTGGGAGGTGTTGCATCATCTGCTCCACCGCCGCATCCCCGCCTGTATAGGTAAATACCATCGAGAAGAAAGTGGCTCCTGCAAGGATGGTGAATACCATGGCACTGATCTTGGTCGTCTCCATCGCAACCTGGTGGAGCATGCGAAATCTAAAGTTTCCACCGGCCAGTGCCAGTACCACCGCACCCACCGCACCCATTGCAGCTGACTCGGTCGGTGTTGCAATGCCTGCGAATACCGTTCCCAACACAATTAATACCAATGTGAGTGCAGGAACGATCGCCTTGAATGCAGCCCAGTACTGGACTGAGAGTAGGGCATCGTTACTGGGCATGGCTGGTGCTGCATCCTTTCTGATGGATGCGAGTGCCAGGACGTAGATAATATAAAACGCGACCAGTAACAGCCCCGGGATGAGCGCCGCTCGGTAAAGATCTCCCACCGGTTGTTGCAGAACATCCCCCAGGATGATGAGGATGATGGATGGAGGGATGATCTGACCTAGGGTGCCCGATGCGCAGATCACGCCGCTGGCTAATCTCTTGTCGTAATTGTATTTCAGCATGACCGGTAGAGCGATCAGGCCCATCGTTACGACCGATGCGCCAACTACACCGGTAGAGGCTGCCAGTACCATACCGACCAGCACAGTCGATGCTGCCAGACCGCCCCGAACACGGCCGAATAGCGAGCCCATCGATTCCAGCATTTTTTCAGCGATACCTGATCTCTCGAGTATCAGTCCCATAAAAATAAATAGTGGAACCGCCATCAGAGTGGAATTAGTCATGATCGAGTGCATTCGCTCAGCGATGAGCTGGAAGAGTTGCAGTCCCTCTGCATATAGTCCAAAAATGAGGGCCACACCCCCGAAGGTGAATGCCACCGGAAATCCCAGTGACAGCAGCACCAGGCAAGAGAGGAACATGGCCAACCCGATCATGACCCCTCTCGCCCGGTACTATTTTCACGCTCGTTCCCGCAGAACAGTCGTACATTGCGTGAGATCACGGATAGCGACTGCATGAGAACAAGCGTGTACCCAATCGGTAGTAGCGCCTTAAAGGCGAACCGATAGGGGAGCCCCCCCGGATCGACTGATACCTCTTGTATCTGATACGAGTAACTCACAAAATCGTAAGAGCTGTAGAGGATCAGAACGCACATGGGGATGACAAATAGGACCGTGCCGAGAATATCCACCGCCGCTTTTGTGCGGGGGCTCATGCGTCCATAAAATACATCAACACGCACATTGGCATCCTCACGCATGGCGTAGGACGCTCCCAGCAGAAACATCGCTGCAAAGAGATGCCACTCCATCTCTTGCATGGCGATGGATCCTGACGCAAAGGCATACCGTGCAACAACATCTACGAATACTACGAGGATCATGAGCACACATAGCCAGCCAGCCAGCCAGCCGGATAGTCCTGACAGCCGGTTGATGACTTGCTCTAATTTGCGCAGGAGATTCATCTGAGGGGGGTACTGGATGAGGTGATGAGAGCTGTTAGGATGAGTATGAAGATCTCCCTGCACCCTGAAGAACTGTCTGGGCTTATTAAATGGATCTCTTAGCCTCCTGCAACGGTCATCCGGTCTATCAGTAGGGACCCACACTGTTTGGATCCTTGTACCAAGGTATCGTTACCCATTGCACAGATACCGGGCAGCATATCCTTCAGGTTGCCTGCGATGGTGATCTCCTCGACCGCATACTGGATCTCACCACCCTCAACCCAGTAGCCCGCAGCACCTCTAGAATAATCTCCCGTGACAGAGTTCACCCCTTGACCGAGTAGTTCAGTCACCAGCAGTCCCTTACCCATCCTCTTGAGGAGCTCTGAGAATGGTACCCGAGCACCGTTATCTAGGATCAGGTTATGATTTCCGCCTGCATTTCCGGTGGTTCGTAGTCCAAGCTTACGGGCGGAGTAACTACCGAGGAAGTAACCCTGGACTACACCATTCTCGACCACTTTCCGATCGACCGTGGTAACGCCCTCATCGTCGAATGCGCTGCTTGCCAGGCCTTTTTTGAGATGGGGTTTTTCTTGGATCTGGATATCCGGCGCAAATACCTGTTTACCGACACTGTCCATAAGGAATGATGATTTCCGGTAAAGGCTCCCCCCACTGATGGCCCCCACAAAGTGTCCTATCAGGCTCGAGGCGATGGGTGCTTCAAACAACACCGGGACCTCGCAGGTGGCAATTTTTTTTGCGCCTAGCCGAGCGACGCTCCGCGACCCCGCCTTCTTGCCCACGCTATCTGCCTGATCCAGATCAGCCGAGTTACGGGCGACGCTGTACCAGTAATCACGCTGCATGTTCGCATCTCGCCCTGCGATCACTGCACAACTGATGCTATGACGAGAGGTCGGGTAACCACCCATGAATCCGAGGCTGTTGGCGTAAACAAACTGCGACTCACTTAGAGAGACGCTGCCACCTTCAGAGTTAGTGATACGCTTATCGACCGCAAATGCCGCCGCCTCACAAGTCTGTGCGAGTTGTATCGCCTGCTCGACCGGCAAGTCCCATGGGAAGTACAGCTCCAGATCGGGGAATTCGCTCGCGAGCAGATCCGTATCGGCCAGGCCTGCGCAGTCATCTGCGGCAGTGTATCTGGCAATGGAGAGGGCTGCAGACACGGTATCCCGTACCGCCTGAGGGGAGAAGTCTGAGGTACTGGCGTTGCCGCGTTTCTGGCCGATATAAACGGTCACCGAAAGGCCCTTGTCTCGGTTGTATTCAATCGTCTCGACCTCGTCCCGTCGTACTGTGACATTCTGACCAAAGCCATCCGACACCTCGGTCTCGCAGGCGGTTGCACCACCCTCTTTGGCATAACTTAGAATGTCTCGTGCGATTTGCTGGAGTGTTGAGTAGGGATAGGAAAAGCGTACGGATGATGTGGCGATATCGTTCATGGGTTAGGCCTTACAGAGATTGCGTCATACCAAAAAACTATTAGACCCTATCTCCTGAGTTTCTGAAATTAACAGGAGGGGAGGATTAGGCAGTTCAAATGGGGTTATGAGTGAAATAACGCTATGATAGCAGCTTCTTAACACTGCATTAAACAGGCCTCCGTGCAAAATGACTTGAAAGATGATCCCGATCAGGATGCCGCGCCCAGCAAGACTCGGCGTAAGCAGGAGATGCATGCTCTGCAGGATATCGGAGAGCAATTAGTGAGTCTTAACTCAAAGCGATTGGCAGAACTTAATTTACCAGAATCACTGATGGACGCTATCACCGAGGCCAAGCGGTTGCATAAGCACGAGGCCCGGCGGCGTCAGATGCAATTTATTGGCAGGCTGATGCGCGAAGTGGACCCAACCCCAATTCAGGACAAGTTTGCCGCATGGAACAGCGTCAACCTACAACATGCCGCGTGGTTTCATCTGATGGAGCGCTGGCGTGATCGTCTGATGATGAGTGAACAGGCTCTGACTGAGCTTGGGCAAAATTATCCTGAATCTGATCTGCAGCGCTTGCGGACACTTGTGCGTAACGCCCACAAGGAGAAGCTCGCTAACAAGCCACCCAAAAGCTTTCGTGCGATATTTCATGAATTGCAGGTGATTATTCCGGAGGCTCCTAACAGAGTCGATACTGCGACTTAGTGAACTGGACAGTGATAGTCCTTAATCAAATCAAAATTTACGCTTATCTATGACCGCTACTCAGAACGATCCTCTGGCCACTATCGAAATTGAGAGGGGGGATGACCCGACCCACACCATCCTATGGATGCATGGACTCGGCGCAGACGGGAATGACTTTGTGCCGATCATAGACGAGCTTGCGCTCCCGTCAGATGTCAGCGTGCGTTTTATATTTCCCCATGCACCAATGCGGGCGGTCACCATCAATCAAGGTTTTGTGATGAGGGCATGGTATGACGTGTTCGACCTGAGCTTCAACCGAACTGAGGACGAAGATGGTTTACGTGATTCTCAGCGAGCAATTGAGTTCTTGCTCGAGCGGGAGAGGGAGCGTGGAATCATACCGGGACGAATTGTACTGGCGGGCTTTTCCCAGGGGGGTGCAATGGCTTTGCAAGCAGGTTTGCGCTACCCAGAAAAACTCGCCGGCATTATGGCTCTGTCGTGCTACCTACCGATGCGACAGACCCTTGTGACTGAATCACATCGCGCCAATTCCGGCACATCGATTTTCATGGCGCATGGCAATCTCGATTCGATTGTCCCGATGTCGCTAGCGACCATATCAAAGCAGCAGTTGCTCGAGTCGGGTTATGCAGTCGAGTGGCACGCGTACCCAATGGCACACTCGGTCTGTGGGGAGGAGATGGCTGATATCAGCGCATGGCTGCGGCGGGTTCTGGTATAGCTCGAGCAATCCTCTCGGCGTGGATATGCCTCTATCTTAAAAGGAATGGGCGCAAAGGCGCTCTCGAGGTATGATCTTCACGAATTCTCTACAATCGCGCGACACTTTCTTCACGTTCCATGTGTTAGGTTTGATTGCATGGCATGATTTCTATCTCGCTCAAGGTAGAGATGGTAGAGGAAGGTTTAAAACTATTCGCTATACTGAGCTAGTAATCGGTACCGGTAGCCGGTCAACGGTTTCGTTTTAGACCTGATTCGTCTCGGTTTTCAGTCCTATAAATGGCTGATTTAATTTGTAATGTTTTGGATCAAGAGAGGAGAGCTCGCGATGCATCGAATTGCCCATGTCGAAGATGACTCAGATATCAGAGATACAGTAAGCCGCATCTTGACCGTCGCTGGATATACGGTCGACAGTTATGAGACGCACAGCGATTTTATAAAGGCACTTGATGACGCCACTCTTCCCGACCTGGCCATCCTCGACGTGATGGTCGAGTCAATGGATGCGGGCCTGGATACCTATGAGGAGATGCGAAAACGTTTTCCAGGGATTCGTGTGATATTTCTAACCTCCTTGGGTGAGATGATTCTCCCCTACTTCAGTGGAGAGGCTCACGATTGGGTCTGTATCGTTGAAAAACCGGTCGATCCCGAGAGTCTATTAGCAATTATCCGTAGCCGCCTAGACTCCATCAAAGCTGAAACTAGTCCAGCTTAGAGAGCCTGATTATGGCGGATGCCGATTTTTCCTGGGAGGCCCCCCAGGACCGATTCCCTCCACTGGGTAGTGAAACGGGTAGCCAGAAGCTGAGTGATGAGGTCTTGGTTGGGAATGCCCGCTGGTTTATCGTTTTCCGCTGGGTGACAATTGGCGCGCTCTTTCTTTTTCAGATACTGGCAATTATTTTCTCGGACATACTGACCCAGATTGGCATCACTCATCAGCAAGGGTGGCCGGTTTCCGTCATCATAGTATTAGTCGCGGCCAATGTTATCTATATCTATGCATTAGATTCACGCCGTTCGACCAAATACAACTCTCCTTCAATAAATATCTGGTGCCAGATTATTATTGATCTGATATGCCTCTCGATTGTTGTGCACTATGTTGGCAGCATAGCGACCCCCGCCCCTTTCTTCTATGTATTGCATATCGCCTTGTCATGCATCTTTTTCTCGACCAGAGAGAGTCTAATCGTCACGCTCTTGGTCTGTACCATGTATACGATCATGCTCCTGATCGAGAACTCCATGTTCTATCAATTATTCCTTGAGGTGCCGGCAGACCCACATGCAGTGCCTGGGGAGATGATAGAGAGCAAGGCCCTTCTATGGATGTTTACACTGAATACGCTTTTTATTGTTGTCTGGTATGTCGTTTCACGACTCACGATTGTCGTGAGGACTCATGAACGTGATCTCGTGGGTGCGTACGAGCGGATCACGGTGGGTCAAGTAGAGAAAGACCAGTATGCTGTTCTGATGACTCATCAGCTTAAGGCTCCGCTCGATGCCATTCGAAGTAAGATCAATCTGATAAAGGGGGGCTATTGTGGGGAGACCTCCGCCGAGATAAAGGACGTTCTTTTGAAGATTGATAACCGCGCTTCCGGAATGGCGAGTCTGATTATGGACGTTCTCAGGCTCGAGCGTCTTAAAGCAGCTGCTCGCAGCATCAATACCCGGGAGAATGTCAGCATTAAATCAGTGATCATTAGGTGCATTGATAAGTTGATGACGCTTTCTGATTCTCGGAAGATCAAGGTGAGTGTATCGATGCAGGATTTTCTTGCAGAGGGAATCCCTGATCAGTTCGAGATACTCTTCGAGAACATCATTCTCAATGCGATTGTCTATTCTCATGACGGGGCGTCAGTGGAGATAACCTCGGCTATTGATGAACAGAACTCCTCCACGACCGTGATGATTGTCGATCATGGGATTGGGATTGCAGATAAAGATCTGCCGCATATTTTTGATGAGTATTTCTATACTCCCAAGGCAGTACTTCACAACAGAGCATCAAGCGGGATAGGCCTGTCAATTGTTAAGACTGTGGCGGAAAATAATAAACTTCACATTAAAGTCTCAAGTGAATCAAATGTGGGCACGACATTTTTTATTACGTTCTATGGTGTGAATTTAAACGCATCGGATACAGGACCTGATCAAGATCCCACTGTATCGATACGACCTCAGTAGAGTCATCCCTTATTTATGTCAGTGATACGGTTACGCGCTGACGGTCCCTGCTTCCCTAGAAAGGCCCCCTCCTTAGCCACCAAAAGAATTTTTCGGCTAAAACTCTTGATTCTGTCGCGATTGACGAATCGTGCCTATATCGCGGCTGTGCCGCTTCCTGCTAGTGGGACTGAGTGTTACATGTAGCCGAGGTTAACTTAACCGCGACTGGCTTATCAATTCATCAAAATATTAATCACCTGTTATTTTCCGAGAATTTCCACGGCGTATATTTCCTATCAGTTAATGAGCGGGAATTAAAGATATTCTTTGATTCACAATTCCTGTGGATAAGTTTGTGGAAAAACTAAAAATTAAAATATTAAGCCTTGATTCTGTAACGGTATTTCACTAACTGATTAATTTGTAATCCAAATATTATGGCTTAATAAACAAGTGGTTATATATAGAACTATGGCTGGTGCGGGTTGGTTGATGACGGCTATGTCATATATGTTACGCATGTGCGTATAAGTCGGAGTGTCAAGTTAAATATTGCCCTCTAAACGAGAAATTTAACCCGCAAAATGGTAGGTAAAAAATAGGCCTATGTAACAAGGGATTGCTCTGAAAAGAGGGTGGTACCGTGTGTGAAGAAGTGGCGCTACGGCTGAAATAGTTCGAATGGGCTATATCAATCCATGCCCAGAATGAGCAGGCAGAAATTGCAGCAAGAACTAGCGCGGACCGAAGAA
>JACDSH010000036.1 GCA_013450215.1 Nitrosospira sp. | reverse complement strand
GATGGTATTCGGCGATGCTAAGAAGGTAATTGAGGGGATGGTTAAGGCATTGTAGAAAAACGGAAAATCACTTAGTTGCTGTAATTTAGCAATGGGATCAGGAAAATAACATCAGCTCTAAATGGCTATGGTTTAAAGCGAGCATGTATCGAGTGGGAAGTACTAGAGTCATTTCTTAAGGCCTCCCTTCAATTGCCATAAATTTTAGATTGTCTGGCCCGATGTAATGGGCAGAGGGCCGGATGATCTTGTTATCTAGGCGCTGTTCAATGATATGAGCAGCCCAACCACTGGTCCGGGAGATGGCGAATAGTGGAGTGAACATAGCTGTTGGCACTCCCATCATGTGGTAGCTCACAGCGGAGAACCAGTCCAGATTAGGGAACATTCTCTTGCTATCCCACATGACTTCTTCCAGTCTTGCCGCAATGTTATACATCTGCAAGTCACCCGCAGTTACTGATAGCTCCCTTGCGATCTCTTTGATAACTTTATTTCGTGGATCGGCAATGGTGTATACCGGATGCCCGAAACCGGTAATTATTTCACGGTCTGCAACACGCCGGAGTATATCGGTCTCAGCCTCATCTGCATTTGTATAGCGCTTTTGAATTTCAAAAGCAGTTTCATTCGCTCCTCCATGCTTGGGTCCGCCAAGTGCACCAATGGCGCCGGTGATAGCAGAGTAGAAATCCGCTCCGGTACCGGCGATCACGCGAGCGGCGAATGTGGAAGCATTAAATTCATGTTCTGCATACAAAATCAATGAGGTATGCATCGCCTTGACCCATGGCTTCGGTGGAGGTTGGCCGTGAAGTAGGTGTAGGAAGTGGCCCCCAATCGAATCGTCGTCAGTCACCAGATCGATACGACGGTTATTACGAACATACTGATACCAGTAAATCAGCATCGAGCCTAGACAGGACAGTAGGCGGTCAGCCAGATCACGTGCTCCATTGCTATAGTGATTTGTCTCTTCTGGCGATATTGTGCCGAGTACAGATACACCGGTACGCAAGACATCCATTGGATGGGCCGATGCTGGAATTTTTTCTAGGATGGTCTTGATGCTTGCAGGAAGGTCGCGAAGATTTTTCAGCTTCACCTTGTATGCAGCGAGTTCTGCTAGCGTAGGTAGCCTCTCATGCACCAGCAAATAGGCCACTTCTTCAAATTCGCAACCCCCAGCAAGATCTAGAATGTCATAGCCGCGGTAATGTAGATCGTTGCCGGTCTTGCCAACAGTGCAGATGGCAGTATTGCCGGCCACTACGCCTGATAGTGTCACAGATTTCTTACTTTTGATGGCATGGGTGCCGCTGGATTCAATCATTTCTAGATTTTTTAAGAGTCACCAGGAAACAAAGTATCTTGCTCTTGCTCTAGTGCATAGTAATTCAGCAGATCGTATAGTTCAGCACGGGTCTGCATGGTGTGAATTACATTCTTTTGCGTGCCTTCATGGCGTATTGCTTGGTATACTTTGAGAGCTGCAGCACTCATGGCACGAAATGTGGACAAGGGGTAGAGCACTAACGAGACATCTGCATCAGATAGCTCCGATACAGTATAGAGAGGGGTTATGCCAAATTCGGTGATGTTCGCTAGGATAGGTACTTTTACCGCAGTTGCGAATTGCCGGTACATATTGAGCTCGGTCATCGCTTCAGGAAATATAATGTCTGCACCTGCTTCGACATAGGCGCAAGACCGATCGATGGCGGACTGCAACCCCTCTATCGCTAGTGCATCGGTCCGTGCCATGATGACAAAGTCAGGATCAGTTCTAGCATCAACAGCAGACTTGATACGGCCTAACATTTCACTTCTGCTTACGATCGCCTTTCCGGGTAGATGGCCGCAGCGTTTGGATTGCACCTGATCTTCGATGTGCATCGCTCCCGCTCCCGATTTAATCAGTAACTTCACCGTGTGACCAATTCCAATCGCAGCATTCGCCTCACCAAATCCGGTATCCGCATCTACCAGCAATGGTAGATTAGTAATATTAGTAATGCGCCGAACATCGGTTAATACATCATCTAATGTCGAGATGCCTCGATCGGGAACACCCAAGGAGGCTGCTGCCACGCCACCACCCGAGAGATAGATTGCTTTGAAACCAGTGCGCTCTGCCATGAGAGCGCAGTAAGCATTAATGCAACCGGCTACTTGCAGGGGCTTCTCAGCAGCAAGTGCAGCACGAAAACGTGAGCCAGCGGAGGATATGGTCATAGGTGTTCGAGGAGGTGTGGACTCTTAACTGCGTAAGTGAAAAGAGGTTAAAACAGATATTCAACGAAATATAGAGATTCTTCTACCCCAGTAGATGCCTCACTGATTCGCGTTCTCCCAGGAGATCCTGGTAACTTGCCTGCATTCTTACCTTACCGGAGTCACTTATTTGCAGCCCTTGGACAATTGCGTAAACACCATCTCGGCAGGTAACAGGGTGACCATACATTACACCTGCAGGGATACCATAGCTTCCATCTGAAGGAATACCCATCGATACCCAATCATTTTCCGGGGTGCCGGAGACCCAGTCACGGATATGACTGACCGCTGCATTGGCAGCACTGGCAGCACTTGATAACCCGCGCGCTTCGATAACTGTCGAGCCTCGCTTTTGCACGGTCGGAATGAAATAGTTTTCCACCCATGCCGGGTCATTAATCAGTTCAGTAACCTTTTGGCCGGAAAGTTCAGCATGATTCAAGTCTGGGTATTGAGTGGTCGAGTGATTACCCCATATCGCCATTCTATGGATACTTAAAACCGGCTGAATCAGTTTAGCCGCCACTTGTGATAAGGCTCGGTTGTGGTCGAGTCGAAGCATCGCCGAAAAATTTCCTGGCTTCAAGCCGGGCGCATTGCTCATCGCGATATAAGCGTTGGTATTGGCGGGATTGCCGACTACCAGAACCTTGACATCTCGGCTAGCTACTTCATCTAGAATCCTTCCCTGCAAGCTAAATATTGCACCGTTGGTTTCCAATAGGTCCTTACGTTCCATGCCTTTGCTGCGGGGGCGTGCTCCTACCAGCATGGCAATGCGTGCATCACGGAAAGCAATTTTGGGGTCGTCAGTCGCAATCACGCTCGCTAGCAGCGGAAATGCACAATCATCTAGCTCCATCACCACTCCCTTGAGCATGGGCTGTGACTGGGGAATATCGAGGAGCTGCAGGATGATAGGTTGATCCTGACCTAACATGTCGCCGGCGGCGATGCGAAATATCAGGCTGTAACCAATCTGGCCAGCAGCACCGGTAACCGCAACGCGTATAGGTAATTTCACTTCTGCACTCCTGGGAGAAATGGTCAATGCATGGGGATTTCAGCGCATCCGACTATAGAAACATTCGGCACCGCTGTCAATTCAAGGAATGGGTAAGGGTTTTTAGCTTTATTCGGAGAGTTACTTGGTTGTATCACCTAGCATAACGGGCTAAACTCATCTCTGTCTCTGGAATTTGATTGTATGGAAGCGAAAATTGCAAAGAAAACGGCCAAAGTATCTTAACCTCGTAAAAATCAAACAACCTTTAGCGGCGGTTGTTTCAATGCTGCACCGCATCAGTGGTGTGCTGCTGTTTTTCCCCGGCATACCCATTTTGCTCTGTAGTCTGCAGACAGCGATGGATTCGCCCCAAAGCTATATTGAATTTCAATCCTTTCTAGCTACCCCATTGATCAAAGGATCATTAATTTTGGCGATGTGGTTTTTCTTGCACCACTTCTGTGCTGGTATCCGTCATCTTGCGATGGACTTGCATTATGGCGTTACGCTGGAGCAATCTCGTATGAGCGGTAAGTTGGTGCTGGTGATGGGAATTTTACTCACCATACTGATCGGGGTAAAGTTATGGTGAAGCTAGCAGTCACAGGTGCACATTATGGCCTGCGTGACTGGTTGGTGCAGCGTATTACTGCGGCATTGATGGCAGTCTACCTCGTGCTGCTAGCAACGATTCTGATCGCCTCTCCACCTCATGATTATGCGGCATGGAGAATGTTATTTAGTGGACAGTGGTTTCGCATCGCATCTTTTCTCTTTTTTGTAAGTCTTTTCTGGCATGCTTGGATTGGAATGCGCAATATTTTAATGGACTATATTCACTCCACTGGTACTCGTCTATTGATGCAAATACTAGTCATTTTGGCGTTACTTTTTTATGCTGTATGGTCGGTAGATATCCTGTGGAGATAATGTGGCAATAGCCAGAAGAAAATTTGATGCAGTCATTGTCGGTGCTGGCGGTGCTGGGATGCGTGCTGCTCTACAATTGTCTGAGGCCGGACTTAAGGTGGCGGTACTGTCCAAGGTTTTTCCAACGCGATCACATACCGTTGCGGCACAGGGAGGCATTGCTGCGGCGCTCGGTAATGTCACCGAAGATAACTGGCACTGGCATATGTACGATACGGTTAAAGGTTCTGACTACCTAGGCGACCAAGATGCGATCGAATTCATGTGTCGCCAAGCTAATGAAGTGGTATACGAGCTGGAGCATTTTGGTATGCCATTCGACCGATTGGAGAATGGGAAGATTTATCAGCGCCCCTTTGGTGGTCAATCTCAGAATTTCGGTGGCGCACAGGCCACGCGGTCCTGTGCTGCTGCAGATCGAACCGGTCATGCGATGCTGCATACGCTCTATCAACGTAACGTGCGCGCTAATACTCAGTTTTTTATTGAATGGATGGGCCTGGATCTTATTCGCGATGAACAGGGTGATGTGCTGGGCGTGACGGCGATGGAAATGGAAACTGGCGAGGTTATGGTTCTACAAGCCAAGGCCACGCTGTTTGCCACAGGCGGGGCAGGGCGGATATTCCAGGCCAGTACTAATGCATTTATCAATACGGGTGACGGTCTTGGGATGTCGGCGCGAGCCGGCATCCCGCTAGAGGATATGGAATTTTGGCAGTTCCATCCGACCGGTGTGTATGGAGTGGGTGTGCTCATCAGTGAGGCAGTGCGGGGTGAGGGGGGCTACCTGCTGAACAAGGATGGCGAGCGGTTCATGCAGCGCTATGCGCCACATGCCAAGGATCTCGCTGGTCGCGATGTGGTGTCACGTGCTCTGACTATGGAGATCAAGGAGGGGAGAGGATGTGGTAAGGATGCAGATCATCTGTTACTGAAGCTTGACCATCTAGGTGCGGATGTAATCAACATGAGGCTGCCGGGTATTCGTGAAATCGCCATCAAGTTTGCCCAGGTAGACCCAATCAATGAGCCGATTCCGGTAGTTCCAACTGCTCATTACATGATGGGAGGGATCCCTACAAACTTTCACGGCCAGGTAGTTGCACCCTATAAAACTGGTCCGGAGGAGGTGGTGCGGGGGTTTTACGCGGTGGGTGAGTGTGCTTGTGTTTCTGTGCATGGTGCAAACCGCTTGGGAACCAATTCATTGCTCGACATCATTGTATTTGGACGAGCTGCTGGTAATCAGATTATTGAAGATCTAAAAAAGAGCCCACACCATAAACCACTGCCGGCAGATGTCGCTGATAGAACATTGGCAAGGCTTGCCAGATTAGAAGGTCAGAAGGGAGGTGAGAGTGTGGCGCAAGTGGGCGCCACACTCAGAAAGACCATGCAAGCGCATTGTGGTGTATTCCGTTTCGCTGATATGTTGAAAGAGGGTGTCACCAAGATAGGTGAGGTCGCAGAACAGGCTGCTCAGACTGAGATAAAGGACAAGAGCAAAGTATTCAATACTGCGCGGATTGAGGCACTAGAGCTGGATAATCTGGCAGAGGTGGCTCTGGCCACCATGGTTTCAGCAGAAGCTCGCAACGAGAGTCGTGGTGCTCATGCGCGTGATGACTTTCCAGAGCGAGATGATGAAAAGTGGCTCAAGCACACTCTATATTTCAGAACGGGCAGGAGGCTGGACTACAAGCCAGTCCGATTAAAGCCGATGACGGTAGAGTCATTTCCGCCTAAACCCAGAGTTTATTAGGAGTAGGTATGCGATTCTCAATTTACCGCTACGACCCTGACAAGGATGACAAGCCTTACATGCAGGATTATGACATTGCTTTGGAGCCATCTGATAGGATGCTTCTGGATGCATTGGTTCGGATCAAATCGGTGGATGATAGTCTGAGTCTGCGTCGCTCCTGCCGGGAGGGGGTATGCGGATCGGATGCCATGAATATAAACGGGCGTAATGGTCTAGCCTGTACCACACCGGTTTCTGGGCTGAGAGAGCCGGTAGAATTGCGCCCCCTACCGGGCTTGCCAGTTATTCGTGATCTGATCGTGGACATGACTCAGTTTTTCAAGCAGTACCATTCGATTAAGCCGTACCTTATTAATAATGATCCGCCCCCAGAAACTGAACGATTACAATCTCCTGCGGAGAGGGCGGAATTAGACGGTGCGTATGAATGTATCCTATGCGCATGCTGCACAACTGCATGCCCATCCTTCTGGTGGAACCCCGATAAATTTGTAGGACCTGCCGGATTGTTGCAGGCCTATCGCTTTCTTGCGGATAGTCGTGATCAGGCTAGTGCCGAACGATTAGACAATCTGGAGGATCCGTACCGACTGTTTCGCTGTCATTCCATCATGAATTGTGTGGATGCATGCCCCAAAGGATTAAATCCAACCAATGCCATTGGCAAGATCAAAGATATGATGGTGAAAAGAACAGTATGAAAGAACTGGAGCGCGCTCGCTGGCGCTGCCGACGTGGATTGCTAGAGTTGGATATTGTGCTGCAACGCTTCATGGATAGGCATTACTCACAATTGAGTGATAAAGATTTGCAACAATTTTCTACGTTACTAGACCTTTCTGATAATGATTTGTGGGATATGGTCACATCAAGGAAAGAACCGGAAGATGCCAGCATAAGGCCTCTATTGGAAATTCTTCAAGCGGTCTGACTGTTGTTCCAATAATGAAAAAATGGAGAATAATATGGAGCAGAAACGGATAGCGACCCTTGACCTCGGCAATGGCAGTCCCCCACTTGAGTTCCCAGTAATGTCGGGAAGCATGGGACCTGAGGTGGTGGATATCCGCAGTCTGCACGCCAGGAGCGGAGTGTTCACTTATGATCCCGGTTATTTTTCTACCGCTAGCTGTAATTCAAAAATAACTTTCATCGATGGCGACGCGGGTGTGCTGCTTTATCGTGGTTACCCGATCGAACAACTAGCCCGACAATGCGATTTTATGGAGGTATGTCATCTGCTAATGAATGGTGAGTTGCCTACTAGTGACCAGAAGTCTTCTTTCGATCACGCCATCAAGGAGCACTCGATGGTGCATGAGCAGTTGGCACGTTTCTATACGGGCTTTCGCCGTGATGCTCATCCGATGGCGGTGATGGTGGGAGTGGTTGGGGCGTTGTCTGCTTTTTATCATGATGCAATGGATATTTCCGATGCCACACAGCGAGAAATATCAGCCTTCCGGTTAGTCGCAAAATTACCGACCATTACTGCAATGGCTTATAAGTACAACATCGGTCAGCCTTTTATATATCCGCGCAATGATCTCAACTACGCTGAAAATTTCCTTCACATGATGTTTGCAACCCCGGCTGAGAAATACAAGTCCAATGCAGTATTGGCTCGTGCACTCGATCGCATACTTATCTTACATGCTGACCACGAGCAGAATGCCTCCACCTCCACCGTGAGGCTATCCGGATCCAGTGGCGCCAACCCATTCGCTTGTATTTCTGCAGGCATCGCTTGCCTGTGGGGACCGGCACATGGTGGAGCGAATGAGGCCTGCCTTAACATGCTGGAAGAGATTGGGGACGTTTCCAGAATCGGTGAATATATCAAACGTGCCAAAGACAAGAATGACAGCTTTAAGTTGATGGGTTTCGGTCACCGGGTATATAAGAACTTTGATCCCCGTGCGAAGCTGATGCGTGAGACCTGCCATGAAGTATTAAATGAACTGGGGTTGCAGAATGATCCCCTCTTTAAGTTGTCGCTGGAGCTAGAGAAAATTGCACTGGAGGATGAATACTTCATTTCTAAGAAGCTTTATCCAAATGTCGATTTCTATTCTGGCATTGTGCAACGTGCAATGGGAATTCCTGTTTCCATGTTTACTGCGATATTTGCCATGGCTCGAACTGTTGGGTGGATCGCCCAATGGAGCGAAATGATTTCAGATCCGGAGTATAAGATAGGTCGACCACGCCAACTTTATACCGGTGCGGCCCCACGAGATGTGGCGCCGATTGCGTTACGAAAGTAATCTGATTCTGTAAAAAATGAATACAACGAGTATCAGGCAGCTGATCGAGAGTTCTATGTTGTTTGGCACGAATGCGCCATTCATTGAGGAGCTTTATGAGGATTATCTGGAAAACCCATCCTTGGTCTTGCCCGAGTGGTGCAGTTATTTTGATGAATTACAGAAAGTGGTTGGGGGAGCAGATCAGGATGTGTCGCATGGATCTGTATTGGCATCATTCGTGCAGTTGGTAGAGGGTGGAACATCCGACGGTGGAAGGAATGCTGTCCAAGGCACCCTCCCGGCATTGGCGTCAGAGCGTAAGCAGGTATCGGTTCTTCAGATTATTAATGCACACCGTTTTCTTGGCGTGCGTCAAGCCAGTCTCGATCCGCTCAAGCTTCAACAAAAACCTTATATCCAGGAACTTGATCCGTCCTATTATGGATTAACTGAAGAGGATCTAGATACGGTTTTTGACACGGGTTCACTCGTAGGTCCCACCCGAGCTTCGTTACAAGAGATTTTGCAGGCGTTACGTGAGACCTACTGCAGCAGTATCGGTATCGAGTACATGTACATTGCGGACACAGAGCAGAAACGCTGGCTACAGAAACGCTTCGAAGGAACACGTTCCAGACCATCATATCCTGCGGAGTATAAACGTCATATTCTGGAGCGTCTCAACGCAGCAGAGGGGCTGGAGAAGTATTTACACACTCGCTATGTTGGACAGAAACGCTTCTCTGGCGAAGGTGGGGAGAGCTTGACGCCACTCTTAGATAATCTGCTACAACGCTCTGGTCAGATGGGTGTGCAGGAGGTAGTCATCGGTATGGCACATCGTGGGAGACTCAATGTGCTTGTAAACACTCTGGGCAAAATGCCTGCTGATTTATTCCAGGAGTTTGAGGGTAAGCATGCCCAGGAATTGACCGCTGGTGATGTTAAATACCATCAGGGCTTTTCTTCAGCGATGTCGACTCCAGATGGAGGGGTCATGCGTCTGACGTTGGCTTTCAATCCATCGCATTTGGAAATTTCTGGCCCGGTTGTGGAGGGTTCAGTACGAGCCCGACAGCACCGGTTGCATGACCTGCATGGGAAGTTGGTGCTACCGATTCTATTACATGGCGATGCGGCTTATTCCGGTCAAGGGGTTGTGATGGAGACCCTGAATATGTCTCAGACTAGGGGCTATGGTACCGGCGGAACGATCCATGTCGTTATTAATAACCAGATCGGTTTTACTACTTCTGATCCGCGTGATACCCGTTCTACCTTGTACTGTACTGACGTATCAAAAATGATCGAAGCACCGATTCTTCATGTCAATGCTGACGATCCGGAAGCGGTAGTGATGGTGACCGAGGTTGCCCTTGATTTTCGTATGAAATTTAAGAAAGATGTCGTTATAGACATGATATGTTTTCGTCGTCTTGGGCACAATGAACAAGATGAGCCGATGGTGACTCAGCCACAGATGTACAAGGTTATTAATCAGCACCCCGGAACGCGCAAGCTCTACGCGGACAGACTGAGGAGCGAGGGTATTATTCAGGAAGGTGAAGCAGAGCAGATGGTGCAGTCCTATCGAGATGATATGGATGCGGGTCGTAATCCTAATAAGACCATACTCTATGGTTACCGGCCGCAACGTGCAGTAGATTGGGCTCCTTTCTTGAAGGGTAATCGGTGGGAACAAAAAATAAAGACTGGTTTGTCGTTGAAGAAGTTGAAACATTTGTCTGAGCGCTTGACCGATATTCCTGCTAATTTCAAGTTACATCCTCGAGTGGAAAAAGTTATTCAGGATCGACGGCTGATGGGCGAGGGAAAGCTGCAACTGGATTGGGGAATGGCAGAAAATCTTGCTTATGCAGCTCTACTGCAAGATGGTTATTCGGTCCGAATATCCGGACAGGATTCTGGGCGAGGGACATTCTTTCATCGTCATGCGGTGCTGCATGATCAGGATCGCGAGAGATTGGATGAAGGTATCTATATTCCGCTTTGTCACATCGCTGCGGAACAGCCTGATTTCATTGTGATTGATTCACTGCTGTCGGAAGAGGCGGTGCTTGGTTTTGAGTATGGTTATGCGACGGCTGAACCGAATGAACTGGTAGTTTGGGAAGCGCAGTTCGGTGACTTTGCCAATGGGGCGCAGGTCGTGATCGATCAGTTTATTGCTTCCGGTGAGGCTAAGTGGGGGCGATTATGCGGCCTGGTCATGATGCTGCCTCATGGATACGAGGGCCAGGGGCCAGAGCATTCTTCTGCACGCTTGGAGCGGTATTTGCAACTGTGTGCAGAATACAATATTCAAGTATGCGTTCCATCGACACCTGCACAGATGTTTCATCTGCTGCGGCGGCAGATGATACGCCCACTGCGTAAGCCACTTATCATCATGAGTCCGAAGAGCATGTTACGTCGCAAGGGGTCAGTATCGAGCCTAGAAGATCTAACGAGTAGTAGTTTTATAACGGTGATCCCAGAAACGCAGAAGATTGATTTAAAAAAAGTTCGCCGCATCATCGCTTGTTGCGGAAAAATTTATTACGATCTTTTGGCCTACCGACTCAAACATGAGATTGTGGATGTGGCGATCATTCGTATCGAGCAGTTATACCCATTTCCACATGATGATTTTCAGTCTGAGGTTGAACGCTATGACAATGCTACGGATATACTCTGGTGTCAGGAGGAGCCCGGTAATCAGGGTGCTTGGCACCGGATTCAACACTACCTGTTGCGTCACAAGCGACCCAATCAGGCTCTGGGATATGCCTTGCGCCCATCGTCTGCATCTCCGGCGGTTGGGTACCTAGCTAAGCATAACTTGCAGCAGAGTGAGTTGATAGCGGCAGCATTTCGCGACAAAATTTAACCTGAAGGGATGGCCATGCTAGTCGAAGTCAAAGTTCCGGTATTATCCGAATCTGTGGCGCAGGCCACGCTACTTTCTTGGCATAAGAAGCAGGGAGAATATGTTGAGCGCAACGAGAGTCTGATTGATATTGAAACTGACAAGGTCGTGTTTGAATTACCTGCACCAATGGCAGGCATACTGGTAAAAGTTATTAAGGGTGATGGGGCGACGGTAGTTAGTAGTGAAGTCATCGCAACCATTGATACTGCAGCGACTGTTACTGAAATTCAATCCCTCCCAGTTACGAAATCTGCCACAGCTTCATCGATAGCTCAGACCATGATGCCTGCAGCCAAGAAAATGGTCACTGAGGAGAACCTCAAAGCCGATGAAATAAAAGGAACCGGACGCGGTGGTCGCATCACTAAGGAAGATGTAAAAGGGGTGATAACTAAGCCGGCTACAGGACCTACGGTTGCGGCGAAGCCTGGCACAGATAGGCCAGAGCAGCGGGTTCCTATGTCACGTTTGCGGATGCGCGTTGCCGAGCGGTTGGTTCAATCCCAATCAACTGCCGCGATACTGACCACATTCAACGAAGTAAACATGCAAGCGATCATTGATTTACGTACTCGTCATAAGGAAAGATTCGAAAAGGAACATGGCGTTAAGCTAGGTTTCACTTCGTTCTTTGTTAAGGCTGTTGTAGCGGCGCTGAAAAAGTTTCCCATTGTTAATTCTTCAGTCGATGGCAATGATATTGTCTACCATGGTTATTACGATATTGGTATCGCTGTGGGGAGTCCGCGAGGCTTAGTGGTGCCCATCATCCGCGATGCTGACCGTCTGTCCCTGGCTGAGATTGAAATGCAGATAGCCGGTTTTGGTAAACGCGCTCAGGATGGCAAGCTCACAATTGAAGAGTTGACTGGAGGAACCTTCTCCATCACTAATGGCGGTGTGTTTGGATCATTACTTTCTACACCGATTATTAATCCACCGCAGAGTGCGATTCTTGGTATCCATGCCACCAAGGACCGTCCAGTGGCCGAAAATGGTCAGGTGGTGATCCGTCCCATGAATTACCTTGCACTATCCTATGATCATCGCATCATCGATGGTCGTGAGGCGGTGCTCTCTCTAGTGGCGATAAAAGAAGCGCTAGAGAATGAGATGGGTCTGTTGTTTGAGGCCTGAGTAATGGATCTCAGCATTCCACTTACCGAATAGGGTACTTGTATGACTCAATCTTTTGATGTAGCAGTAATAGGCGCAGGTCCGGGCGGTTATGTGGCTGCAATCAGATGTGCGCAATTAGGCCTTAATACCATCTCCATTGATGAATGGGAAAACTCACAAGGTAAGGCCAGTCTGGGGGGGACCTGCCTCAATGTTGGTTGTATTCCTTCTAAAGCACTGCTGGAATCTTCAGAGAATTACGAGCGTGCTGCGCATAAATTTTCTGCTCACGGCATTAAGTTACAAGACTTGTCGATCGATGTTCCGGTGATGATTGCACGTAAGGACAAGATCGTTTCGTCCTTTACTGGCGGCATCGCAATGCTGTTCCGGAAAAACAAGATTACTGCAATGCATGGTCGCGGCACATTGCTTAAGTCTAATAACGAGAGAGAAGCCTGGCAAGTTGAAGTCAAGAATAGAGATAAGGTTGAAGTTGTCGAGGCGAAGCACATCATCATTGCTACCGGCTCGACTCCTCGGCTGTTACCCATGGCACCGGTGGACAATGAACGTATCCTCGATAATGTGGGTGCCCTGGCGCTGACTGAGATACCCCAGCGATTGGGCGTGATTGGAGCCGGTGTAATCGGCCTAGAAATGGGTAGCGTATGGCGCAGATTGGGATCTGAAGTCACCATACTCGAATCGCTACCAGCCTTTTTGTCCGCAGCCGATGAGCAGATAGCGAAGGAGGCACAGAAAATATTCACTAAAGAGTTGGGATTATTAATACAGACTGGTATCAAAATTAGTGCGATCAGATCCAGTAATGAGAGCATTACAGTCGAATACACCGATTCTCAGGGCGAGTTACTGAAGCTGGAAGTGGATAAGCTGATCGTCGCGGTCGGGCGCGTTCCCAATACCTCCGGCTTGGGTGCAGAGAATGTCGGACTGAAATTAGATGGCCATGGGCGCATTGAAGTGGATGGCCATTGCCGGACTAATCTATCGAATGTCTATGCTGTTGGTGACGTGGTACGTGGACCAATGTTGGCACATAAGGCTTCTGAGGAAGGTTCCGCGGTAGCTGAAATTATTGCAGGGCAGGCTGGGCATGTCGATCTTAATACCATTCCATGGGTGATTTACACTTCCCCTGAAATCGCTTGGGTGGGTAAGAATGAACAGGAACTCAAGTCTGCAGGAGTTCAGTATAAAGTTGGTCAGTTTCCATTCATGGCCAATGGCCGAGCACGTGCATTAGGTGAGACTAGTGGCTTTGTCAAAGTGATTGCAGATGCTGATACTGATCGCATACTCGGTGTCCATATGATTGGGCCCTATGTTTCAGAGATGATTTCTGAGGCCGTAGTGGCGATGGAGTTTGCTGCTAGTAGTGAAGATATAGCTCGTATCGTTCATGCTCATCCTTCGCTATCAGAAGTATTACATGAGGCCGCATTGAGCGTAGACAAGAGGGCTCTGCATATCTGATTCTAGATGAGAACGATTTCCTATACTGACTTTTTCAAGGGTGGTGATAGTGGTTCTTTAAGGTATGTCGCGATCGCCAGACTCTTGCCATATACGGATTGCAACAGCGATCACGATGACTATGATCGGCAGGATGATATAGAAGCCAAGTGCATGACTTATTTCTTCATCATGACCATGGGGTGGAGTGGTACTGATGACCTTATATCCGTGAACTAAGCTGACCATGAATACAGCGAGTAGTCCTGAGATACGACGGTTTCGGATTAGTGTCCCGCCGATTATCAGGTTGAGTAGGTGTGCGGCATAGTAACCGAGGAAGTAGATCGCGGTGTAGAAGATCAAAGCACCCATCGGATTCTTTGGATTTTCCTGGTCACTCTTAGTAATGGCAGTTGGCGGAGAGAGAGGGATTCGAACCCTCGGTACGGTTGAAGCCGTACGCACGCTTTCCAGGCGTGTACCTTAAACCACTCGGCCATCTCTCCGATCGAAGGAATCCGGCGGACCGGAACTGATAAGGCTGCAAAGGATAAACCAGAATAGGCTCGCCGGCAAATTATCAGGATGGTATTAATGTTTGGAACTGGTCTTTGATTGCCTTGACAGTAGTTGATCAACTGTTAGCTACTTGCTGCCGAATGGTCTAGCCAATTTTCCAGGCCTAGTGAATTAAGATTAATATCAATTCGTAGTAATTCATAAATCTTTTCCTGTGTAAGTTTGCAGCCATGCGCTGTCAGTCGTCGTGACAATAACGATCCAAGTTCTTTAACCAGCGTTGCATGCCTGTCAGGGTTGTCGTTGGATATCCCTCTAGCGATTGATACATGGGCATCAATCAACTCATGCATTTCGACAGCATGTTCAGGTAAGTGACTGATGCGACCGTAGTGAGTAAGGAAGGCATGCTCCGGTTTATAACTAATCAGTCGATCCAGAGAGGCGTGTGCCGCAGTCGGGTCAAACTGCACAGGTGTAGTGGTTGGAAATACAAATTCCATCCCATCTACATCGAACTCGCGGTAGGAAACGCCAAATGTGTCGCCAGTGAAGAATGAGTGACTTTGCTCATCAAAAATGCAGTAGTGATGGCGTGCATGACCAGGGGTATCGAGAAAAAGCAGAGGCCTGCCATTAAAATCGATACGTAAATTATCTGGCGCTTCAATGATACGTCCTATATCGATTGGACGAATCTCGCCATACATGCGGCTAAATTCCATTGCACCATATACCGCTTTGGCGCCTTCAATAAGTTTGGAGGGGTCAGCCATGTGACGAGCGCCGCGTGGATGAACGACTAGCTTTGCATTGGGTAGGCATTGCATGAACTCACTTGCACCGCCGGCATGATCTAGATGGATGTGAGTTAGAAAAATATAGCTTACATTTTCGGGTGCAAGATTCTTATGCTTCAAAGTTTCAATTACACCGGGAACAGAAAACGCGGTTCCTGTGTCTACCAGCGCTACATTGTTACCTTGGACAATCATATGAATCGCGACCAATCCCTGACGGTGGTACTGAGCATCAATAGCGCTAATGCCGTGCTCGTAGTCAATTATGCGCGGTAGGTCCATGGCTCTTTGTTTGACTAACTATTTTATGGGTTGTCGCAATTGCTCAAGTATTGCCGGGTTCTCTAGGGTGGAAATATCCTGAGTAATTTCTTCTCCTCTGGCAATTGCACGCAGCAACCGGCGCATAATTTTTCCGGAGCGAGTTTTTGGCAAATTGTCGCCGAAACGAATCTCATCCGGCCGTGCAATCGGGCCAATTTCTTTAGTGACCCATTCACGTAATGATACGGAGATACTGTGTGCATCCTCCCCATGAGGGCGTATGCCTTTGAGAACAACGAATGCGATGATGGCCTCTCCCTTGATGTTATGAGGCTTGCCAACCACGGCGGCCTCCGCCACAAGAGGATTTGCCACTAATGCCGATTCTATCTCCATGGTTCCCAAGCGATGACCGGAAACATTGAGTACATCATCGATACGGCCCATGATCCAGAAATAGCCATCAAGATCACGACTAGCGGAATCGCCCGTAAAATAATACTCACCTCCTAAGTCCTGCGGAAAATAAGTTTTTCGGAAACGCTCAGGGTCACCCCAGAGAGTGCGAGCCAGAGAAGGAAATGGTCGTTTGATGACGAGGAATCCGCCCTTTCCATTCTCCACTTCACCGCCTGTTTCATCCACGATGGTCGCCATAATTCCGGGTAATGGGAAGGTGCAGGAACCAGGCTTTAGAGGGACCGCACCAGGCATTGGGGCGAGCATATGCGAGCCTGTTTCAGTTTGCCACCATGTATCCACGATGGGGCAACGGGATTGACCTACGACGGTGTAATACCACATCCATGCTTCTGGGTTAATGGGTTCACCGACCGATCCTAGTAGTCGCAATGACGATAGATCAAATTGCCCGGGTAAATCTGGACCTAATTTGATCAATGATCGGATTGCGGTGGGGGCGGTATAGAAAGTAGTTACTTTGTGGTCTTGGATAATTTTCCAGAAACGGCCCGCATCAGGATAAGTTGGAACTCCCTCAAATATAATCTGGGTGGCACCCATTGCCAGAGGGCCGTATGCCACATAACTGTGGCCGGTAACCCAACCTACATCGGCCGTACACCAGAAAATATCAGCGGGCTTGTAATCAAAAACCCATTTCATGCTGAGCAATGTGCCAAGCAAGTAACCAGCGGAAGAGTGTTGTACACCCTTCGGTTTTCCGGTTGAACCGGACGTGTAGAGAGTAAATAGTGGATGTTCCGAATTGACCCATTCCGGTTCACAGGTATCGTCCTTGTCCTTGATGAGGTCGTGCCACCAGACGTCACGCATGGTATGACACTTAGAACCCTTACCAGAGCGTTGATAGATCACTACGGATCCCACAGAGTCTGTCCCTCCCATAGAAAGAGCCTCATCTACGGCAGATTTTAGGGAGATACTCTTACCACCTCGGATTTGTTCGTCGGCAGAGATCACGGCTACTGCACCGGCATCGATAATGCGTTCATGTAAGCTTTTAGCAGAGAAGCCGCCAAACACGACAGAATGAATTGCACCGATCCGGGCGCAGGCCTGCATTGCTACGACCGCCTCAATGCTCATAGGCATATAGATGATGACACGGTCACCCTTGCCAACATCGAGAGACTTGAGGCCGTTGGCAAACTGGCATACACGGCGGTGAAGATCCCTATAAGTGGACCGAGTAACCTTGCCATCGTCTGCCTCGAAAATGATGGCGACTTTATCGGGCTGAGTAACGAGATGCCGATCAAGGCAGTTGTATGAAATATTCAGTTGTCCATCATCGAACCACTTAAAGAATGGGTGATTACTCTCGTCCAGTACACGAGTGAATGGCTTGTGCCATAGAATCTGTTCTTTTGCTAAGTTCCCCCAGAAATTCTCATAATCTCTTTCGGCCTCGGCGCACAGTGCCTGATAAGAAGCCAGACCGGCCAGATTAGATTGTTCCACGAATGCCGCATCCGGAGGGAAGGTCTTTCTTCTATGTAGAATGGATTTGATTGCCGGCATGTTCATTCTCCAGTATTGAAATTTTAGACTACAGGAATTGTATCACTCGTGGCAGCTGAATCAGACCGGTCCCTATGCCTTAT
>JACDSH010000040.1 GCA_013450215.1 Nitrosospira sp. | reverse complement strand
ATTACCTTCTTAGCATCGCCGAATACCATCATAGTCTTATCCATATAGAACAGGTCATTATCGAGACCAGCGTAGCCTGCAGCCATGCTGCGCTTAACTACCATTACCGTGCGGGCTTTATAGGCATCCAGAATGGGCATGCCATAGATGGGGCTTCCAGGGACATTCGCCGCTGGGTTGACCACATCATTAGCTCCTAACACCAGAACCACATCGGTATTAGAAAAATCACTGTTGATCTCGTCCATCTCCAATACCTGCTCGTAAGGAATCTCAGCTTCCGCTAACAGTACGTTCATGTGTCCTGGCATACGGCCTGCGACCGGATGAATGGCAAATCGCACATTGACCCCTTTTGCATGGAGCTTCTCAGCCAGTTCCTTGACTGAGTGCTGTGCTCGCGCTACCGCCAGCCCATATCCTGGAACGATGATTACGCTGTCTGCATTTCCCAATAAGAATGCAGCATCATCAGCACTGCCACTACGATATGTTCTCTGGATGCCATCATCGGCCGCTGCAGTTCCACCTTCACTACCGAATCCTCCGAGGATAACCGATAGAAATGGTCGGTTCATGGCCTTACACATGATGTAGGACAGAATTGCACCAGAGCTTCCAACCAGTGAGCCCGCAATAATCAGCATCGGGTTTCCGAGCGAGAAGCCGATCCCTGCTGCAGCCCAACCAGAATAAGAATTGAGCATGGAAATCACCACCGGCATATCTGCACCGCCGATTGGAATGATGATGAGGAAACCAAGTACGAAAGCAATTACTGCCATACTCGCAAAGGCTGTCCAGTTTGTAGCTTCACTAAAGAAGAACCACAGCCCACAACCAAACATGATGAGTGCCAATATGAGATTGACCGTATGCTGACCACTAAATGTGATGGGGGCACCGCTCATTCGGCCAGATAGCTTTAGGAACGCAATCACCGAACCTGACCAAGTCATAGCGCCGATGAATGTACCGAGGAATAGCTCCAGCTTGCTACCCATCGGGAGTATTGCGGGTAAACCAAACGAGACCGGATTGTTAACTGCAGCGATGGCGATAAATACAGCCGCCAGACCTACCAATGAGTGCATGAATGCAACCAGTTCCGGCATCGCTGTCATTTCTACTCGCCGAGCTACCACCGCGCCAATACCACCCCCCACTGCGATGCAGCCGAGTATCAGTGCCCAGTTCTTAGTGACAGTGAGCGTGGTGATAACTGCGATGGTCATCCCCACCATGCCAAACAAATTACCGCGCCGAGATGTGAGCGGCGAGCTTAGACCCTTCAGCGCCAGAATAAAGAAAACTGATGCGACTAGATACGCGAATGCAACCAAATTTGCAGACATTTACGCGCTTCCTTTTTTATCTTTTTTTCTGAACATTTCCAGCATCCGCTGCGTAACGAGAAACCCACCAAACACATTGATCGAAGCCAACGTTACTGCCACTGCACCCAGCCATACACCCCAATCACTTTCGAGCGGGCCGGCGGCCAGCATCGCACCCACCAAAATGATGCCTGATATCGCATTCGTCACTGACATCAGTGGGGTATGTAGTGCTGGGGTCACATTCCATACCACGTGGTAACCCACGAACACCGCTAACACAAATACCGTGAGATTGATGATGGTTGGGTCAACTTCGCCGATCATAATTGCTCCTTCTTGATTCGATTAACATAAGCTATGAATTAAACCGCAAAAAATGTGACATAAAATTTATTCGCTCAAAATTAGGTCGAGTAAATACTCTATGCCTTCTTAATTATTTCCCCATCTGTACAGACTATAGTTCCGTCGACAATTTCATCTTCTCGGTCTATCTTAAATTCACCACTCTTTGCATCAAGCATCAGATTCAGAAAATTCATCAGATTGCGTGCATACAGAGCACTGGAATCGGCTGCTACCAATCCCGGCAGGTTTGAGATTCCAATAAGGTGTATGCCATGCTTGATAACAATCTTATCCAGTTCAGATAGCGGACAGTTACCACCCGCCTCGACTGCCATATCCACAATCACCGATCCAGGCTTCATTGCACGGACAGTTTCCTCTTTAATCAGAACAGGTGCTGGACGCCCTGGAATCAGCGCAGTGGTGATTACAACGTCAGCTTGCACCGCGCGATCATGCACCAATTCTGCCTGACGGCGCATCCAATCCGCAGGCATCGGCCGAGCATAACCCCCAACACCTTGCGCGATCTCACGCTCCTCATCCGTGATGTAAGGCACGTCAAGAAATTTTGCTCCCAGTGACTCAATTTGCTCCTTTACTGCTGGACGAACATCTGATGCCTCTACCACTGCGCCCAATCTCTTAGCGGTAGCAATTGCTTGCAATCCCGCAACACCTGCTCCCAAGATTAATACACGTGCAGCCTTCACAGTACCCGCTGCGGTCATTAACATGGGAAAGAATTTCTGATAAATATTAGCAGCCATCAATACTGCCTTATAACCAGCGATATTGGCCTGCGATGAAAGCACATCCATGCTCTGAGCACGAGAGATTCGCGGCAACTTTTCCATCGCAAATGCTGTCAGTCCATGCGTCGCCAAGGCTGCTATACCGTCTGCCTGATGAGGCACAAGCAGTCCTAGCAATACGGCATCCTTCCGCATCATGGTGAGTTCATTGGCATCTGGGCCACGTACCTTGAGTACGATCTGTGACTGACTATATAGCTCTGCTGCACTCTTCACGATAGTCGCACCTGCAGCGCTGTAGGCCTCATCAGCAATACTCGCACCCGCACCAGCACCGGACTGAACTAGGACAACATGAAAGCCCTTGTCAGTATATTTTTTTACCGTCTCCGGCGTTGCCGCAACGCGGGTCTCTCCACCACGTATCTCTACGGGTATTCCTATATGCATTGACTATCTCTCCTATCTTTCAATATCCGGCATCATTGCGGCGACCTTGCAAATACATTGCTCACCATACCCACCAGCAACAAACCCCAGATTATAAATGAACTTGGGCATGATGCATTATCTGGATTGAGGAATTAACTCGAACCAAGCGTTATAGATCTGAGCTTAAATTCCAGTCTGATTAGATACTTTTAGGCAGTGACTGATCCAACTAGTGGTCAATTTTTCCTGTACGCTATTCTGGCGCAATCGAGATGCCAGACCACCAAAATCAACCTGATCCAGCGGTTGATCCTGATCGAAGCACGAGAATACGTAAGTAACTTCACCAGTTTCTGGATCCTTGTGAGGCTGCAAACACTGAGCACAAATTTCTTTCATCATGCATTGCATCGGGGAGTTGATCGATCCAATGGCGAAATGATCTGCTTTCAAATAAGGCTTTAACAGTGTATGCCGGGCGGCACCGACTGCCGCCATCATCCGGTCAGAACCAATGGCAATGATGCGATCGGCAGTTAGCATTGTCACCGGCTGAGCACCCAACGCACCGCTACCATAAGCCGCCATGGCCTGTACAATATTGCCGACATAACTCAGATCACCCGGACGGGAAGGCTTGAAACCGGGGGACTCATCGCAACACCACACTACCATATCTGCCGCAGCCTCAATCTCTGATACCTTGTAACGGTCGACTAGCTTCTTGTAACCTGCAAAATATAGGACCTTCGATCCCGCTGCTCGAGCCGCCGCCCCAATGGAGAACAATACTGCATTACCGAGTCCGCCTCCTACTAGAACCACTGTTTCACCCGGCAGAATCTCAGTCGGGGTACCGGTGGGTCCCATCAATACGACTGGCTCACCAGGCTTAAGCTTGGCGCATAGGTCTGCTGATCCCCCCATCTCCAGCACGATCAGAGACACCAATCCTCGCTCAACATCCACCGATGCACCGGTAAGTGCGATGCCCTCCATCGCCAACTTGGTATCGCCTTCTGTAGTCGCAAGGGCCGAGAAATTCTGAAAACGGTAGAACTGACCAGGATGAAAGCGCTCCGCTGCCATTGGCGCGTGCACCACTACTTCGATAATGTTAGGCGCGAGCCTCTCGACCTTGTGGACTGTGGGCCGCAGCTGTCCATTTAATTCAGAGAAGAACTGTCCAGTTGATTTCTTGGAGGATGGATCAACACGCCCTAGCACCCGACTGACCACTGGATATCCCTGCTTGGCGCTGGACATGGCCTTTACTACATTGCCGGAATAAGATGGGTGCAAATCACCGAAGAAACTGATAAAGCGTCCATCCTCACAACGACTCAGAAGTACCATTGAGGATTCTGGCTTTGGATTTGCATGGGGCGGATTAACCGGCAGACCCTCATCATCACAAGCAGCAAAATAACGTCCATTCAGTTTAAAATTCTTCTCATCTTCCCTCGCGAGTACCGTATTTGGTTGAGTACCTGCTGCAACTAAAATAGCACGCGCAGGCAACTCTACCTCCCCAGTTTTTTGCCATGATCCAGTCTCATCTAACGACTGGATCATGAACCCTACAGACCGCGCATGCTCCCACTGATCAGTATTGACCCTCACAGGCGTCAATCCCTCAGCAAACCAAATACCCTCTTCTAAGGCCTTCTCAACTTCTTCATGATTGAGTGTATAGGATGGGCTATCAATCATGCGTTTACGGTAAGCAATCGTCGCCCCTCCCCAAGACTGGAGGAGTTCAACGATTCGCGGATCCCTCCCCTCTTGCTTCGAAGCCTCTCGTTCAGCACGGATGGTGCGTGCATGGTTTAGAAATTCTTCTGCAATCTCACGCTCTTCCTCATCCCAAGAGCCACGAATAACTGACTCACCTTGCTCAACAAAGAGAGCTTCGTAACGGCGTAAAAACTTTTCAACCTGTACCGGGTAGTAAGCAAGAGCTTCGGTCGCTGTATCAATCGCAGTCAGACCGCCACCAATCACCACCACCGGAAGTCGCAACTGCATATTAGCAACAGAATTAGCCTGGGCAGCACCGGATAGCTGCAACGCCATGAGGAAATCAGATGCAGCACGAACACCTCTCGCCAGTCCATTTGGCAGATCGAGCACAGTGGGTCGCCCTGCACCTGCAGCCAGTGCCACATGATCAAACCCCATCTTAAATGCATCATCGGCGGTCAGGGTTCCACCGAAACGAACCCCTCCAAATAGGGCGAACTCATCCCGCCGTTCGAGTAGGAGTCTTATCAACTTAAGAAAATTCTTGTTCCACCGAACGGTGATACCGTATTCGGCGACACCACCAAAACCAGTTGGTTCACGTTCATCCAGATTCTCATCGAGTTCAGATGCATGCTGTATAGGATTGAACGGGGGCCGCTGTCCATGTTGATCCGTTCCAGAAAGATATGCTGGCAAGGGCTCGATCTTGAGACCGTCGATACCTACTACCGTGTGACCATCATTCATTAGATGATGAGCCAGGGTATACCCAGCAGGCCCCATCCCCACCACCAGCACTTTACGCCCCGTTGGCGGTTTCGGCACAGGTCTGCGCAGATCAAGCGGATTCCAGCGAGTGAGTAGGCTATAAATTTCATAGCCCCATGGCAGTTCGAGCACATCTTTGAGGGTACGCGTCTCCGCCTCTGGAATATTTACGGGCTCCTGCTTCTGGTAGATGCAGGACTTCATGCAATCGTTACAGATGCGGTGGCCAGTGCCTGCACACATTGGATTATCCAGCACAATCATCGCCAGACTGCCGATGGAGATTCCTTGTGTCTTGAGCTTCTGAAACTCGGATATACGCTCTTCTAATGGACACCCCGCGAGTAAAGCCCCGAGCTGACTCTTCTTAAAAGCCGGAATCTCTCCAGGAATCTTCTGCTTTTCTTTTAACCCTTTAGAACAGGAGTCTTTTCCTTGCTCGTGGCACCAGATGCAATAGTTTGCTTCATCCAGAGCACCGATCAGATTTGTACCTTGATCGGTCAGCGCAAAGCCCTCACGGCGGCGTAAATGATTCAGACGGTGAAGGGTATAACCGGCGGTCTGATCTGTGACCGTAGCTAGAAGATGAAGATGATCGAGCTTGGCAGGGGATTTGAACAGAACCCCGTCACGACTATGTTCACGACCTGCCAGTGTTCTCAATGCCCATGCCGCATACAACAGAGCCACCTTGAGACGGTCTTCATTCTCAGCCTCGTTTTCTAACCACTGTGTCACCTTGGTTGCGAATACCAGCTCAGAGAAAGGCACTCCAAATTCACTCACCAGCCTTTGTTCCAGTGCGATGCCATCAGCTGCCAGAACATCCTCCTCATTCACCTTGTTCATCGCTCGCCGCTGGACGAACTGTCGCTTACAAGAATACAGGGGTGCTAATTCGTAATGGCGAGCTGCAAGTGCGCAGACTTCAGGCTCAATGCTGAAGAGTTTGGCAACAAAATCCTCCATCCAGGGTGCAATCTCAATCAGTAGAGCAGAGTCATCCTTAGGGTCAAGCTCATCGGGATGAATGCGGGCATGATCTAGTCGGATACGAAGACCTGCATCCCCCCCTCTCAGAAAATCTAAGAATGCTTGATCGAGCTTTACGAGGCCGTCTCGGCGATAAAGATCTGCAAAGGCCATACCAAATGCCAAGACAGGAGTTGCCGCGTTAGGTCTAACAGCCGAATGCGATGCCGATTCAAGAGTTGTCATGATAATTTGTTGTCTTAATGAATAAAAAAACAGCGGGTGAATAGTCTACGGTCTATTCTGATTCAGATTGTTATACTCCTACCAACCGTCAGGCTAAGGCAATGCCAAAAAATACAAAAGCGGCAAGGTCGCTCGCCTTGTCGCTTTGCAATTCATCCGAGATTTTCTCCGGATTGTCAGTCGCGCTCATAAAATTTACAGATCATCCTTCTGGCGGGCATATCATACCGGCGGCGACCGTATTGTTGCTGGCCTCGTCAATCACAATGAAACTACCGGTGGCATGGTTACGCTGATAATCATCACACGATATGGGTTGTTGCACTTTAAATTTTACCCGGCCGATATCATTCATTTTAAAAATATCCACCGATTCACGCCTCAACGTATTAACGTCGACACGATAGTCTATCTGACTCACTAACGCCTTTACAGTTCGGGTGGTGTGCTTAATCAGGTATTTGCGCTTCAAGTCGAGGGCCTGCTCTGATAACCAGCACAGCATCGCATCAAACTCCTTGAGAACCTTCGGTTTCTGATCGGCCTTGACCAGCATATCTCCTCGGGAAATATCCAGATGATCTTCAATGGTCAGTGTTACCGATTGAGGTGCGATTGCATGATCGATGAGGCCATCATAAGTGACAATCTCCTTGATGCGAGAATTCAACCCAGATGGAAGCACTGTTACAGCATCACCAACCTGAATCGAGCCAGATTCAATCCGGCCCATATACCCACGGAAATCGTGTAACTCTTCTATCTGTGGACGGCACACCCACTGCACCGGAAAACGAAAATCATCGAGATTGATGTCACGATCGATCGGGATGTTCTCCAGAAGATCCATCAGTGTTACACCTTCATACCAAGGGAGATTGTCACCCCGCTCGACCACCATATCTCCATTCAATGCAGACATTGGGATGTAAGTAATATTATCTAGTTTAAGTTCCTCAGCAAAAGCAGAGAAATCGCGGCAAATATCATCAAATATTTCGCGCGAATAGTCCATCAGGTCCATCTTATTGACCGCCACGATTAGGTGCGGAATACCCACCAGACTAGCCAAATAGGTATGCCGACGCGACTGAACCAGAACACCCTTACGAGCATCAATCAGGATAATCGCTAAGTTCGCGGTAGACGCTCCGGTCACCATGTTACGTGTGTACTGCTCGTGACCCGGCGTATCGGCTATGATGAATTTGCGTTTGGGAGTAGCAAAATAACGATAAGCCACGTCAATGGTAATACCTTGCTCGCGCTCCGCCTGTAATCCATCCGTAAGTAACGAGAGATCGACACCCTTCATCCCGCGCTTGCTGGTGGTATTGGTGATGGCGCTCAACTGATCTTCGAAAATTGATTTCGAGTCGTATAGCAAACGTCCGATCAGGGTGCTCTTGCCATCATCCACACTACCGGCAGTGATGAATCGCAATAGCTCAATGCTATCTAATGAAGCACGTTCGGTTACTGACATTTACAAGCCTTCTGGGAGTTTTGCTCGATACAAAAATTACGTGCCTCTGATTTGGGTTGACGGGGTATCATTACTTTAGAAGTACCCTTCTTTTTTGCGTAACTCCATAGACGCGTCCGAAGTCTGATCATCCATCCGTGTAGCACCTCGCTCGGTGATACGCGTCACCGCAGTCTCGGCAATAATTTCGTCGACACTAGAGGCGGTGGACTCGACTGGGCAGGTACAACTCATATCTCCTACAGTACGAAAACGGACCACAATACTCTCCGACTGCTCACCATCTTTAGGTTGTACTAGGGGGGATATCGGCAGCAAGCCACTACCTCGCCGGATCACCTTGCGGGTATGAGCGAAGTAGATGTGTGGCACCTCTAATTGTTCACGGGCAATGTACTCCCAGACATCAAGCTCGGTCCAATTGCTGATCGGGAATACACGGATATTCTCACCCGCATGAACCCGTGTATTGTATATATCCCATAACTCTGGCCGTTGATTCTTCGGGTCCCACTGACCGAACTCATCACGAAATGAAAAAATGCGCTCCTTAGCACGCGCCTTCTCCTCATCACGTCTTGCACCGCCGATACAAGCATCAAAACGAAACTCGGCAATAGCATCGAGCAGGGTCACCGATTGAAATGCATTACGACTCTGATTCTCAGATCGCAGCACCACCCTCCCCAGACGGATAGAATCTTCCATGCTACGCACGATCAGGCGTTCACCGAGTTGCTGGGCACGGCGGTCACGAAACTCGATCACCTCAGGAAAGTTATGACCGGTATCAATATGCAGCAAGGGGAAAGGAAAACGTCCTGGTCGAAAGGCCTTTTCCGCCAATCTCAATAGCACAATAGAATCTTTTCCCCCAGAGAATAATAGAGCAGGATTGGCGCACTCTGCAGCAACCTCCCGCAGTATATGCATGGACTCGCTTTCCAATGCGTCTAGGTGACTCAATTGCTTCGCCGTTCGGCGTTTTATCATTATCGGTTCACTCTTCATCACAAAATTTGGTACAGGGGTAATAAACTCTTGCATATCACTCAGCATGATATCCATCGACTCATCCTATAATCATTCCAATCCTAATTACCTACAATACGGCTCGGCTCATGGGCCTAATTTCACCGACTCCGATTTGAAGCCGAGTCGGTAGAATTCGAAGTGACGGCACGCTCCCCTGGGGGATGTAGACCGCACTCTTTAGTCGTTGGATTTTCCCACCACCAACGTCCAGCACGGACATCCTCACCGGGAGTGATGGCACGCGTACAGGGCGCACACCCGATACTGCTGTAGCCCCTGTCATGCAGCAGGTTATACGTCACTGAGTACTTCTTGAGATAGTCCCATACATCGGTCAACTCCCAATCCAATAAGGGGTTAATCTTTTGCAACCCGTTATCAGCATCAAACTCCACCTCTGCCAGATCTTTCCTAGTCGGAGCCTGATCCCGGCGTAATCCGGTGATCCAGGCACGCTTCCCATTCAATGCACGCTTTAGAGGCTCCACCTTACGCATATGACAGCAGGCCTTACGCAAGTCCACACTGTCATAGAGACCGTTCGGGCCATAATCTGAAAGGTATTTCTCAACCGATGCAGACTCCGGGAAATACGGCTTAACATTGATATGGTAGCCATCCCTCACCTCCTGCATCAGGGTATAAGTCTCTTCTGGTAGGCGACCAGTATCCAGGGTGAACATCTCAATACCCGGATAATGCCGCCCAATCAGATCGGTCAGGACCATGTCCTCCGCCCCGAAACTATTGGCGAAAACGACTGGGGAGTAGTCTTCTTGAACCCGATCCAGCAGGCTTCTCACCTGCTGGACCCTAGATTCTAAGCTCATGCCGCTATATTCCTCAGCGTCCAAGTCCATCATGCGACCATGAACGTCTGCCCGGACTGCTTCCCACTTATCAGTCGACCCGCAATGGTCCGAGGCAATGCGCCGGTCAAATCAAGTTGACGATCAAAACCAAGACAGAATTCTGCGACCTCCAGCGTCCAAGAGTCCAGTTCAGAAAACCACCCGGTCAGAAGAACGTCGTCCAAGTCTTCAACCGGGCAAGCAAAATACTCTGCAAACTTGATCAGATTTTTGGATAGGTGTGGCTTGGTCGGCAATACCAGACGTAGCTCCTCCGCCTGCTCTGCTAGGCTGTCACGCTTTTGTCCGCCCAAGAGCTCGGTCAAGCCCCGGCTAATAAGACGTGCAATCTCCTCGGCACACCGAACTGAATCTTCAAATTTACGCTGAAATTTGAGCGCATCGCGATAATTTCGTTCATGGGCCGCATCAAAAAAGCTTGACCCTATCTTCACTTGGCTCATCCCTGCGCACTCACCCCCGCCTAGTTGCAGCACCTTAAAATCGCTGACCGTACCATGGTCACGTAAGACTGATTCCAATTGCTCTGGCTTCACGTCAGTCAGATCTGCCAGCAATTCACTGAAATAGGTCGCAGTGACTCGGCGTGTCCAAGAGAAGAATGTCTCTTCCCCAGCACGGTTGGATGCATAGGCCGATCGCACCCGTTCCACTGCCGATTCGATGCGCGCTGCAGGGACCGATGGGCCCTTGATAGCTAGCGCCCCACAAGACATGCCATTGCCGCCGAAGTACATCTGATAATGCGGCACCAGCTTACCGTGCATCCTCCTGCCCTCTCCATACATACCGATATCACCCGTCTCTGGCTGCGCACATCCGTTGTGACAGCCAGAAACACGAATCTTCAGGTCATGTTCACCACCACTTAACTTAGGCGCAACAATCGGACTGGATGTAATACCAAGACGGCAGGTCGAGGTACCTGGACAGGCCACCACATCATCTCCCGATTTCGGCTCACCCAATCCCAATTTGGCCAAGCCCGCACGAATCGAGTCAACTTTTTCAGGGGTCACATTCGTCAGCACCATGTTCTGATCTTGGGTGACTCGGATATCGTGCAGACCCTGACTCTCTGCAACGGCAGCAAGGCCGCGGAGTTGCACCACAGACAGATTACCCATAGGAACGCTGACCGGGAAAACATAATGACCCGACTGCTTCTGGCTAAACAGGCGGCGAGGTGCGCCGATACCGGGAGGTTCGCTATCGTCACCCACACTCCAAGTACCTTGTGGATAGTCCTGTTGTGCCAAGGCTGCCCGAGTCCGTGTCAATTCTTCACGGTACTTCTCGATGAATCCCTCTACACCGAACTTATCAACCAAGAACTTGATCC
This sequence comes from Nitrosospira sp., assembly GCA_013450215.1. Lineage (GTDB taxonomy): Bacteria > Pseudomonadota > Gammaproteobacteria > Burkholderiales > Nitrosomonadaceae > VFJL01. The sequence continues at coordinate 6,986 of JACDSH010000040.1, read as the reverse complement.
GTGCCTTGGCCCTTTTAACTCGGTCTGAATAACGATTATGCAACGATATAATCGCTTCCATCACCAGCAGAAGATCCTTCTCCTCAACAAACTCTTCAACCACGATGGCCTCATGCGGCTTATGACCCAGACCGCCCCCAGCCAAGACCTTGAAACCAAAACGTCCGCCATTATGAACTGCGACGATGCCCATATCGTGCATCATCGCCTGGGCGCAGTCGGACTCACACGCAGAGAAGCTGATCTTGAACTTGCGTGGCATTTGCTGGTTCAGAGGATTGCGTAAGAAATGCTGAACAGCACCGTCGAGATGCTGGTTCACATCGACATGTTGACGTGGGCATACCCCAGACAAAGAGCAGGCGGTAATGTTACGGATTGTATTACCGCAAGCCTCACGCGTAGTCAGACCAGCGGTGGCTAGGTGTCGCAGCACCGTCGGCGTATGCTCGAGTGGCACATAATGAATCTGGATATCCTGACGTGTGGTGATATGAACCACATCATGGCGAACATACTTTTCCAGAACATCAGCGATGACCGTTAATTGTGGTGCAGTCATCCGACCGCCCGGAAGCTTGATACGGACCATATTGACGCCTTCCTGGCGCTGTCCGTAGATCCCCATTTGCAACCGGGTAGCGGTGAAACGATCGGCATCCATGCGCAGACCCTGGTAGTCTTGCAAGGCCTGATCAAATGAATTTATTTCCTCGTCGTTAGCGAGATCCGTTAAGTGCTCCATCCTCATTCTCCAGAATTTATTTATCCTAATACCGCGACCGGAAGCAATCGCAAAATATGATGCACCGCCCTCAGCACGATCGGCAGCCGACCCCACCCCAAGTGCAGCATGATAACAATAGGTGTATATGTCTCAAAAGAATATTGTGTTAGATTGTTATAAGTCTATCTTATTTCGAAACGAAGATCATGAAATTACAACAACTGCGTTATTTGTGCGAGGTTGCCAGCCAAGGACTGAACCTATCTAAGGCCGCAAAGACTCTTCATACCTCTCAACCTGGGATCAGTAAACAGATCAGTCTTCTGGAAGACGAGCTCGGGGTGGATATCTTTGTTCGGAATGGTAAGCGTGTGGTCAAAATCACCCCACCCGGTGAGGCCATTATAGAAATTGCTGAGAGAATGCTCAGGGATGCCAAGAATCTAAAACAGGTTGGACAGGAGTTTACTAATGAGGCCAGTGGATCCTTAACCATCGCGACTACCCATACCCAGGCTCGGTATGCACTCCCCCCTGCGATTAAACGTTTTACCCTACGCTATCCCAATGTGAAGCTGATACTGAGACAGGGCAGTCCAACTCAGATCGCAAAACTGGTCACCTCAGGCGAGGCTGATATCGCAATCGCTACCGAGGCGATTGAGTTATTTGATGAATTGGTCATGCTGCCCTGCTATCAGTGGAACCGATGCATCATCACTCAGCCGCGACATCCCTTGCTCAAGCTAGCGAAGCTAACGCTGGAGGATATTGTTAAGTACCCCATCATCACCTACGACTTCGCCTTCACCGGTCGCACAAAAATTAATCAGGCATTCGCCGCCAAGGGTCTCACCCCTAATGTGGTACTGACCGCGATCGATGCCGATGTCATCAAGACCTACGTAGAACTGGGACTTGGAATCGGTATTCTGGCGCAGATGGCCTTTGAACCGAATCGTGATAAGCACCTCCGCTCGATAGATGCCAGCCACTTGTTTGAGCCGAGCACTACTCGGATCGGCATCACCCGCAACAGTTACCTTCGCGGATATGTATACGACTTTATTGGCATGTTCGCTCCACACCTTGACCGGACTGTGATCACTACTGCGATGGAGTCTACCTAGAATCTGGTACTACAATTTACGATTCGCCACCGTATAATTTGAGGATCACCCCAAACTTCCATTCCCATGGCCTCAATCAGACTACTCCCCGAACTGCTCATCAATCAGATCGCTGCTGGCGAGGTGGTGGAACGACCCGCATCGGCACTCAAGGAAATTCTAGAGAATAGTCTGGACGCAGGATCAACCGGAATAACTGTGCAACTTATCCAGGGCGGAATTAAGTCAATCCGGGTGACCGATGACGGCAGTGGAATCACTAAGGATGACTTGGCCCTAGCCCTTTCACGTCATGCCACCAGCAAGATCACATCACTTGAAGATTTACAAAGGGTGGCAAGTTTAGGATTTCGAGGTGAGGCACTGGCGAGCATTGCTGCTGTTTCGCGTTTGATGATGACGAGTCGCACGGCTAACGAGAGTCATGCCTGGCAGATACAGGGAGAGGGCGAACATTTCTCACAACCCGAACCAGCGGCATTAACCTCTGGCACTGTAGTGGAGGTACAGGATCTCTACTTCAACACCCCTGCCAGACGGAAATTTCTAAAAACTGAAGCGACTGAGTTTGCCCATTGTGAGGAGATCTTTCTGCGCCTCGCGTTATCACGATCCTCGATCGGATTCACGCTACAACATAATGGAAAGGTACGGCACCACCTGCCTCCTGCCGATGCAAGGCAGCGCATGGCAGCGGTACTCGGTCAGGATTTCATACAGACATCGGTATTCATTGATGAACAAGCGGCAGATTTACGACTGTGGGGTGCGGCAGCATTACCCACCTACTCACGCTCCTCACGCGATACCCAGTACTTCTTTGTTAATGGACGTTTTGTGCGTGACAGGTTGATCGCACACGCACTTCGAGAGGCCTATCGAGATGTTCTCCATCTGGAACGACACCCCGCCTTTGTGCTGTACCTTGAAATGAGCCCAGATGGGGTGGATGTTAATGTACACCCCACCAAGACCGAGGTTCGGTTTCATGATTCTCGCGCACTCCATCAATTCATTTTCCATGCAATCAATAAGTCCCTATCTGCACCCCAACAAACGCTTACGCCGAGAAATCTGGAGGATGCAAGTCCGAGAGTGTTTACGCCATACCCTCTATATTCACGGCAAAACAGCATGCCTCTGGCTACAACCAGCCAGGCACCAGCCTTTTACCAGGCTCTATTTGGTGCGAATACCGTATCCCCCACACCGGTAGCAACTGCACCGATTGAGGCCGAGTCAGAGATCCCACCCCTAGGATTCGCTCTGGGGCAACTCTTAGGTGTTTACATCCTTGCGCAGAATAGTCTGGGCCTAATCATCGTGGACATGCACGCCGCTCATGAGAGGGTTGTTTATGAGAAGCTAAAATCCGCACTGGACAGTCGTTCGGTATCGATGCAACCGCTGCTGATACCGGTCACATTCAGAGCAGATAGCTTGGAAATAGCCACTGCCGAGGAGAATGATGCGATCCTGCGCGAGCTTGGTTTTGAAATCGTTGCGATCTCACCCACCGCATTGGCAGTCCGTGCCCTACCGGCCACCCTCAAGGATGCCGATGCAACACAGCTTGCTCGTGCCGTACTGAGTGAGATCCGTGAATTTGGTGCCAGCCAAGTCATGACCGGTCGCCGGAATGAATTACTCTCGACCATGGCATGCCATACCGCAGTCCGCGCAAACCGGATACTGACCGTACCGGAAATGAATGGGCTGCTAAGGGAGATGGAGATGACCGAGCGGTCTGATCAGTGCAATCACGGAAGACCGACCTGGTTTGAAATGACGCTGGCTGATCTTGACAAGATGTTCATGCGGGGAAGATAGTTTAACCGTGATTAACCATCCGACTGCACCACAGAAGACGTTCATCATTACCGCCCGTTGATCTAAAGATGGCCACCTGAATCTCATCGGCAAACTTTGAAGAGGTTCAGCAGATCGAATAACCCCCTAATACCCGTACAAAAGTTTGTGCATCGGCCTGAATCAGCCACGAACAATATCCAATCATATCAAGCAGTAAATTATTTTCACAATTCGCTCACAATTTGATTATTTTGATGTATAGTACGTTGCCTGCAAAAGCTATATGGCCCGTTGCAAACAATTTTACTTAACTAACTTAGGGATATCTCCATGAAACTTCCGCTTCTAGTTGCTGCTCTGGTAGCACTGACATTCACCGCTTGCGATGGCAAAAGACCGATTCAAGCTGAACAAGCAGGTTCAGACACATACGGCACCAACATGGAAGACGGTAGCACACTAGGGGCCGAGCGTGAATCGATGGGCCTTCCTACAGATGTCGGCGTTGTGATCGACGCCGATGAAGATATGTCCGGCTCAGCTGAGGGTGCACTCCCACCAGTGACTGTTGACGGCAATGGTAACCCGCTTAAGCCCGGTCAAGAGGCTCACAAGCCTAACCAACTTCACTAAAGTAGTTAGTCCGTTAGCGATAAAAGACCATCCGGAAGGATGGTTTTTTATTGTCTAAAAATTGAAACTAAGAACTACACTACGGGCATCAAAGTGATGCCAAGAACAAGTATTATTGTTATAATATTTTCTGTCTGAAACCAATCACCAAGGAAACTGAACAATGAAAATATCAGTCCTCGCCATTACCCTAGCAGCACTCACTCTGGTTGCCTGTGGCAGGCCAGACCAAGCCCTCCCAGAGCAGGAGAAGGGTCGTTTTGAACAAATATCAAAGATACCTGTTGATACCTCCCCCGAAGTTACTCCATCACCCATCCCTGCGGATGCAGATATGGGCGGCCCAACTTTTCTCCCTAGTGCACGTGCAGATGGCAGCACCGACTTATCCAGCGTACCGAAATAGTTAGGAGTCTTATCGATTTCTAGATCAACCAATGCTATAAAATAAAAAACCATCCCGCGGGATGGTTTTTTATTGGATTATTATCTTTAAGGGGTCTCCCCTTAAATGGATTGTCGCCTGCCAAGACTGACTTAAAGGGTTCGAACTACTTAAGCTGATCGTAAAGCAGGTTCAGTATTTTAGTCGCTGTTGCAGACTTCTCTGGAGCACCCTCTAGATTCAGCACTCTGACCTCACTACCCCCCTCCTCTGCGTCACTCACCTGAATACGATACTGCGCAGGCTTAGTATCGGCTGCACTCGCATCTCCACGCCAGAATAGAAGTTTTGATATAACTCCTTCCTTAACGCCCGTCTGATTATCTTTATCGGGGTTCACATACCGAACGAAGTAAATACCCTGTGAACGATCACGATCTTCCACAGTAAACCCGACCCGGTCCAATGCCAGTCCGACCCGTCTCCATGAACGGTCAAACGGTTCATTCAGCGCAAGAATTCCACCACGTTCTCGATCGATACGGGCACGCAGCTGGGTAATACTCGGACTCCCAACAGCTGTCCTAGCACGAGCCTCTTCAACCCCAAAGCGCATCATCAAACGGGCCAGCATCTCAGCCTCCAGACTCTGGTCAGCGGGTCGAGGTTGCCAGACGGTCCTGGTGTTGCCTTCCAGCACTTCGTCCATTCCACGGTGACTGATATAGACTTCAGTCGTCCCATCCCCTCCTCTTTCCAGACGGGTACGGAACTTATCTCGTTGACCGGTCGAGTAGAGCGTATCCAGCACCTTGGAAAGTATGCTCCTTATCAGGTCCTGTGGGATATTGGCACGGTTTTCAGCCCAATCGGTTTCCATCACCCCAGCGGTAGGCGTTTCCACGTTGATGATAAAGCCTAATTCCTGCCAAAATTCTTTGACGACCGGCCACACTAACTCAGGCTCACCATTCACTACCAACCAACGCTGAGTTCCAGAGCGCTCGATACGCGCACCAGACTCATCTGATGAAGGCAGTAGCGTGGACCCCGCACCGGGCTTGTTGGACGCACGGTCTTTACTATAGGCTGAGTAGGTAGCACTTCCTGACGGATTAATATCTGGAACGATATACCGCTCATCCGTGCTGGGTGCTGTTAAGTCAGGCGGAATCTCTAAGGGTGGTAGCTTCTTACCGCCCGCCGTCTTATAGTCCATCTTCTTACTTTCAGGCAGAAAGGACATCAGGCTGCACCCCGTCACCCCAACCATCACTAAAAAAACGAGGCAGGGTAAGCGCGTTCTGCGCCAATTTAAATTAGGCATCCACTCCCTCTGCCGGAAGTATCCCGGCTTGTTTCATGGATTCCCTAACAGTCTGATGATAGTTTGCCGATAGTGGGGTCAGTGGCAGTCTCAGACTGGGGCCTATCAGGCCCATCTGTGAGAGGGCCCATTTCACCGGAATAGGATTCGCTTCAATGAATAGGTACTGATGCAGTCCCAGTAGCTTGTTATTGGCCGATCGAGCAGCAACCAAATCACCCGAGAATGCCGCATCGCACATCTCATGCATCAACTTAGGCGCAACATTGGCCGTGACCGAGATCACACCATGCCCCCCGAGCAACATCAGCGCCAGCGCGCTGGCATCATCTCCGCTATAAATCGCAAAATCTGACGGGGAACGACGCAGTAAATCGGAACCCCGACCGATATCACCGGTCGCATCCTTGATACCAATAATATTGGGGATCTGTGATAACCGCAGCGTGGTATCGTTGGCAATATCGGCCACCGTCCTGCCGGGAACGTTATAGAGGATTTGGGGGATATCAACCGCTTCTGCCACCGCCTTGAAGTGTTGATACAGTCCCTCTTGTGTGGGCTTGTTGTAGTAGGGGACCACCGACAGACTGGCATCCGCCCCAGCATCCTTCGCATAGATCGATAGATCTATCGCTTCACGAGTCGAGTTAGCGCCTGTACCAGCGAGTACAGGAACCCGCCCAGCAGCATGCTCCACCGCGATACGGATTAGCAGATGATGCTCATCGAAATCAACTGTGGGGGACTCGCCCGTAGTACCCGCGACCACGATGCCGTCGGTACCCTGCTGCACATGGAAATCAATCAGATCCCGAAAACGCTCAAGATCAAGCTCGCCTGACTCCTGCATGGGCGTCACAATGGCGACTAGACTGCCCCTTATTGCGGTACTGCGCATGACCATCTGTCCACTAAAAAACAGACATTTTACCTTAATCTTACCCCCATCAAGAATATTCGATAGGCCAT
>JACDSH010000038.1 GCA_013450215.1 Nitrosospira sp. | reverse complement strand
TTGATAGGTCAGGTGTGGAAGCGCAGTAATGCGTTAAGCTAACTGATACTAATTGACCGTGAGGCTTGATCCCATAACCTTGAGTAAGGGTTATGGTGTTTGCCCTGATATAATCTCACCCTAAATTTACTTCTTCCATATTGTGACCGTTAGCAGGATTACGGGGACCTAAAAACTCCCTGATTCCTGAAAGGGGTCATGATGACAAGTTACGCTTGGCGGCTATAGCGCTTTGGTCCCACCCCTTCCCATCCCGAACAGGGTCGTGAAACGAAGTTGCGCCGATGATAGTGTGGATTACCCATGTGAAAGTAGGTCACCGCCAGGCACCTTATAATAAAAAAGCCCCGCTCATTTGAGTGGGGCTTTTTTATTGGAAGAGGGTCCCTACTGGTCGCTACGTCCTGGGACGAGGACATCCCGGTTGCCATTACTTTGCATAGTCGAGACCAGACCTGAGCGTTCCATCTCCTCAATCAATCGAGCGGCACGGTTATAACCGATGCGTAGATGCCTCTGGACGAGTGAGATGGAGGCTCTGCGAGACTTGAGGACGAGTGCGACTGCATCATCGTAGAGAGGGTCAGATTCACTGCCCTCTGAAGAGGCTAACGCTCCCCCCTCAGTCTGATCGCCCTCATCCTCAACCGAGTCAAGAACCCCTTCAACATAACGCGGCTCACCGTGCTGCTTTAGATACTGAACCACCCGGTGGACTTCATGATCTGCAACAAATGCGCCATGAACCCGCTGTGGGTAGCTGCTCCCGGGTGGAAGATAGAGCATATCCCCCTGACCTAGAAGCGCCTCAGCACCCATCTGATCAAGGATGGTACGGGAATCAATTTTACTTGAGACCTGGAAGGCAATACGGGTCGGGATATTCGCCTTGATGAGTCCGGTAATCACATCGACCGAAGGACGCTGAGTAGCAAGTAATAGATGCACCCCCGCAGCTCGAGCCTTCTGAGCAAGTCGCGCAATCAGTTGCTCGACCTTCTTGCCCACGACCATCATCAGATCAGCAAGTTCATCAATAACCACCACAATCAGAGGCATCTCTTCCAGCGGTTCGGGGGAGTCAGGTGTCAGGCTAAAGGGGTTATTAAGAGGCTCACCATTCTTAAGAGCATCACGGACTCGTTGGTTATAGCCGGCAAGATTACGAACACCCAGGGATGACATCAGCTTATACCGCCGGTCCATCTCGGCAACACACCATCTGAGGGCACTGGCCGCCTGACGCATGTCTGTCACCACCGGCGCCAGAAGGTGAGGGATGCCCTCATAAACAGACAGCTCCAACATCTTGGGATCAACCAGTATCAGTCTAACCTTCTCCGGGGTTGCCTTGTATAGAAGGCTCAGAATCATCGCGTTGATCGCGACAGATTTACCTGAACCGGTTGTTCCAGCAACCAAGACATGGGGCATCTTGGCAAGGTCTGCAACGATCGGGTAACCCCCGATATCCTTGCCGAGTGCAATCGTCAGAGGGGAACTCATGTCCGCATAGACTTGGGAGCTCAGTATCTCAAGAAGGCGCACCACCTGACGTTTAGGATTGGGAATCTCTAACCCCATGGTCGTCTTGCCAGGGATGGTCTCGACCACCCGTATACTTACCACCGAGAGTGCCCGTGCCAGGTCCTTCGCTAAGTTAATGACTTGGCTCCCCTTAACACCGATGGCAGGTTCAATCTCGTAACGGGTAATCACCGGACCAGGGTAGGCCGCAACAACTTTAATCTGAACGCCAAAATCATTTAACTTGTGTTCAATCAAACGGGAGGTGAATTCAAGAGTCTCGGGTGAGGGCATCTCAATATCTATTGCGGCCTCGTCTAACAGATGAAGAGGCGGAAGGGGGGAGTCTGGCAAATCGCCAAATAGGGGGGTCTGCAACTCCTTGATAATGCGCTGTGACTGGGGAATAGAAGCGGCAGCCGGCTCAATATGCAGAGGGGGATATTCATCGAACCGCTTCTTACTCACAATAACCAGTTCATCACGTTTAATTGAGGATGCGAGTCCGATACGGCGGTCTTGCCAGCGGTGCCAAAGATGCTTAACGAAGAAGAAAGACCCCTCAAGACCGCCGCCCAATTTTTCAATAAAACGAATCCAGGATAGGCCTGTGAAAAGACTGAAACCAATTGCCATCAGGACCATCAATAGAAGCGTTGCACCAGTAAATCCGAGTGAATGAGAGAGGGCATTACTTGAAATTTCACCCAACATCCCGCCCGGGTTCTGAGGGAGAAGAAACTTAATCGAGTGGAGTCTTAAAGCTTCGAAAGAGCTGCTTGATGCAAGTAATACAACGAAACCAATCGCGGACACAATTAAGGGGCGACGGTCAAAGATGCTTGAGACATCGAGTCGACGGAAATTCCATGATGCCAGGTACAGGAAAAATAGGACCCACCACCAAGAAGAGATGCCAAAAAGAGAGAGTAAGAGATCGGCCATCCATGCGCCGACCGGGCCTCCGGAATTATGCACCATGGAACCATTGCCGCTATGTGACCATCCTGCGTCATTTCGGTCATACCCATAAAAAATGAGCACAAGATACAGAGCAACACCCATCAGAGTTAAGCCACTCGACTCACGTAGGAGCCGAATAATCCGATGTGGGAGTGGGTTCGTTGCTGGCTTTTTCGCCATTGGCTTATTGACGAAGCTCATGAATAGGATGGGATCTTTCGATTAGAACAAAAGAGCTGATTATATAGACAAAAGACGGATAAAGACCGGGCAAGAGGAGCGGCCCATGAGAACGTCAAAAGAGGAGGGCAAAGGTTTCATATCGAAACAAGTAAATCAAATCATGTGTAAGACATCTCAGTACGCTCATCAAGAACCTCGATCCAGTGACGGACAGAGATCTGAGTGCCACCCTGTATATGAGTTAGACATCCAATATTAGCAGTCACAATCTGGTTTGGCTGCCCAGACTCAAGTGATTTAACTTTATTGGTAAGAAGTTGGTGAGACAGATCCGGCTGAAGGAGGGAGTAGGTGCCTGCCGATCCACAGCAGAGATGAGAGTCGGGAACAAGGGCCAAATCGAATCCAGCATCCAGTAAAATTTTCTCAACAGAACCTCGGATCTGCATGCCGTGCTGAAGGGTGCAGGGGGAGTGGAAAGACAGCCTTTGATTGGGAATAATGGGTGATGAATGATTAGTGGGTAGCTTATTCCCCTGACTGAATTCAGCGGAAATGACTTCACTGATATCCCTCGTCAATGCCGAAACACGGGTAGCTTTTTGGGCATACAGGGGGTCATCCTTAAGAAGGTGGCCATACTCCTTAACGGTCACGCCGCAACCACTGGCGGTCATGACAATCGCTTCAACCGCAGATTCAGTGGCAGAGTCGCGAGCAATTTCTAGATAAGGCCACCAAGCATCGATATTGCGACGCATATAGTCCAGACCCTCCTGTTGAGCATTAAGGTGATATGAAACCGCGCCGCAACAACCCGCATCCATAGCCTTAATCAACGAGATGCCCAGTCGATCAAGTACCCGAGCGGCGGCAACATTAATGCCGGGTGACAGTGAGGGCTGAACGCAGCCATCCAGTACCAGCATGGTCCGAGTATGTCTCACAGGCGGCCAGGGGTTGGGGTTTGGGGTTGACTCTGGAAGTGACCGGGTAAGACTGTTCGGGAGCAATGGACGGAAGAGCTGGCCCAACTTTAAAAGAGAAGAGAACAGGCTCGCATTGGGCAACAATCGTCGCAACGCGTACCGCTTAACACGATCAACAACACCCCGAGGAACTTCCTTCTCGACGATTGCACGACCGATATCAACAAGACGTCCGTACCGGACCCCGGAGGGGCAAGCTGTTTCACAAGCGCGGCAGGTGAGGCACCGGTCAAGATGGAGCTGGGTCTTCTGAGTGACGGGGTGACCCTCCATCACCTGCTTCATCAAGTAAATTCGACCGCGAGGACTGTCGAGCTCATCACCGAGTAATTGATAGGTCGGGCATGTGGCCAAGCAGAAACCACAATGGACACAGGACCGAAGGATAGACTCTGCCTCCTGTCCCTCGGGAGAGTTCTTGATAAAGTCAGCGAGACTGGTTTGCATACTCTTATAGCTCCGGAAACAGCCGGCCGGGATTGAGTATCCGCAAGGGATCAAACTTTTCTTTGAGACGACGGTGGATGAGCATCATCTCTGGCGAAAGAGGGTGGAAGGCATCCATAGACGGTTTGCAACCGCGAAATAAGGTGGCATGACCCCCCGCAGCCTTTGACATCTTGCGCACATCCTCATGAGGTAAGTCTGGATCGGTGATCAGCCACCTCAATGAACCTCCCCACTCGATTAATTGTTGGCCAGGCAAAGATAGTTGGGGAGTGGTTGATTTGATAGAGAGCCTCCATAGGAATTGGTTGGACTGAAAGAAGGGGTGGGTCTGATCACGCACAGATCGCCAGAAGGCGTCCCCATCCTCCAACCTCTCACCACCCAGTTTAAGATGGGCCGCACGTACCGCTGGTTCAGCGCCAGAAAGACGTAGCATGAGCGTGTGATTGTAAAAACAAGTCGCAGAGATCGGTAGTGGCTTGCCGGCCCAATGGTTCATCCGTTCGATTGCATCAGACTCGTTCATCTGCAGAGTGACCGTCATCTCGACAGATGGACGTGGCAGTACCTTGAGAGAGATTTCGAGCAAAAGTCCCAGCGTCCCCATTGATCCGACCATTAAACGCGAGACATCATAACCGGCAACATTCTTCATCACCTGTCCGCCAAAATGCAGGTCATCCCCCTTTCCATCCATCATACGAACACCTAAAACAAAATCCCGGACAGAACCAGCCGATGATCGCCTCGGACCCGATAGCCCGGCAGCAATACATCCACCGATCGTAGCGGATTCGGTAAAGTGCGGAGGGTCGAAGGCTAGCATCTGCCGGTTTGCAAGTAACTCAGACTCGAGATCAATGAGGCGGGTGCCTGCACGAGCGGTCACCACCAGTTCAGTCGGATCATAAGAGACGATCCCGTGATAAGCGCGGGTATCGAGCAGATTGTTATCTCGACCGGGAGTGCAGTTGCCATAGAAGTCCTTGCTAGCGCCTCCCCGTATACATAACGGGCTTTCGGGATGAGCGGCTCGAATGGTATCGGCAAGTCGATCAATCACATCTTGCATAAAGGATTCTGGAAAGAGAGTGAGATAAATTAATCAGCCGCTTAAAATCTCGGCAGATCCGGAAATTTTTCTTCGCCACGGTGGACGTGCATTGCACCATGCTCAGCACAACGACGAAGTGTCGGGATCGCCTTCCCGGGATTGAGCAGTCCCGATGGATCAAAGGCCGCCTTGACCGAATGAAACATTTCTAGCTCATGGCGTGTGAATTGTGAGCACATCTGGTTAATCTTCTCGATCCCGACCCCATGCTCACCGGTAATGGTCCCGCCTACATCGATACACATCTCGAGTATCTTCGCGCCGAATTCCTCGGTCTTTTGAAGCTCACCCGGTTGATTGGCATCGTACAGAATCAGTGGATGAAGGTTGCCGTCACCTGCATGAAATACATTCATGCACCGGAGTCCATACTCCGATGAGAGTCTCTCAATACCCGTCAATACAAATGCTAAACTCTTACGAGGGATGGTTCCATCCATACAGTAGTAGTCCGGTGAGACGCGACCCGCTGCGGGGAATGCAGCCTTACGGCCTGCCCAGAATCTAAGACGCTCGGACTCATCACGGGAGGTCTTGATTTCGATCGCGCCGCTCTGACGCATGATCTCGCCAATCCGGAGGACCTCATCGGCAACCTCCTCAACCGTACCATCGGACTCGCACAATAGGATGGCCGCCGCTTCCAGGTTGTAGCCGGCATGGACATACTCCTCAACCGCACGTGTGGTGATCCTGTCCATCATCTCCATTCCAGCGGGAATAATGCCCGCCCCGATTACATTGGCCACTGCATTACCGGCCTCGCGGATATCATCAAAAGCAGCCATGACGACCTGGGCCTTCTCTGCACTGGGGATGAGCTTGACGACAATCTCGGTCACGATGCCGAGCATCCCCTCACTGCCGGTCATGAGCGCGAGCAGATCATAACCCGAGGCGTCCAGACCAGAGCCCCCGATCTCGAGGATCTCCCCAGACAGGGTGATTACACGTAGCTCGAGAATATTATGAACGGTGAGTCCATACTTTAGGCAGTGAACCCCACCCGAGTTTTCGGCCACATTGCCACCGATCGAGCATGCGATCTGAGAGGAGGGATCGGGTGCGTAATATAATCCGTACGGTGCCGCAGCCTCGCTGATCGCGAGGTTGCGAACACCCGGCTGCACCCGTGCGGTGCGAGATGCCGGGTCGAGTTCGAGTATCCTCTTTAACTTGGCAAGTGATAGCAAGATACCCGATTCATGAGGGAGTGCGCCACCGGATAGACCGGTCCCAGCCCCGCGAGGAACGACTGGAGTTTTCGTTCGGTGGCAGATTTGCAGGATCTTGATGACCTCATCCTCGGTCTGAGGGAGGACCACGATCATGGGGGTCTGTCGGTATGCAGACAGACCATCGCACTCGTAAGGCCTCAGATCCTCACCTTCATAGAGCACCGATTCGGTCGGCAGAAAGGCGCTCAGTTCGGAGACAAGTTCGAGTGGTTGCATGAGTTGGAAGGGTTATTGAATCTTGTGATTGGCCAGTCTTTCTAATGAACAGACCAACGACGAGCTATCCAGCTTGCCGCCGCCTTCCGCAATACAATCATTCAGCAGTTCTTGGGTGGCCGCCGTATTGGGTAGGCTGATCCCAAGCGCGTTCGCACCGGATAGCGCAATCGATAAATCTTTTTGGTGCAGATCGACACGAAATCCAGGAACGAATGATCGATTGATCATACGTTCCCCATGGACTTCAAGTACGCGCGAGGAGGCAAACCCACCCATTAAGGATTGGCGAACCTTGGAGGGGTCAACCCCGGCCTTAGAAGCAAATAAGAGCGCCTCACCAACCGCCTCGATCGTGAGTGCAACAATGATCTGATTCGCGATCTTACAGGTTTGGCCTGCACCATTGCCCCCGATCAGGGTGATGATCTTGCCCATCAGTTTGAAGATCGAGTCCAGTCTCTCGAGCACCAATTCCGTCGCGCCGACCATGATGGTGAGTGTTGCATCCATCGCACCGACCTCCCCACCCGATACCGGCGCATCCGCATAATCACAGCCAAGATGGTTGATGCGGATAGCGAACTCTCGGGTCTGGATGGGTGAGATGGAGCTCATGTCGACCACAGTCTTGCCGGGGGTTAATGCATCTGCGATACCGTCAGGTCCAAATAATACGGTCTCCACATCAGGCGTATCAGGGAGCATGGTGATGATGATGTCGGAATTTTGAGTGACCTTCCTGGGGGAGTCACAGGGGATACCCCCCTGTCGGAGCAAGTCTTCGGGTACGCCGCTACGGGAATGTAAGAACAAGGTATGCCCACCCCTGATAAGGTTCCCTGCCATGGGCTTGCCCATGACGCCGAGTCCGATGAAACCGATCATTGCCATGCGTGAACTCTCTGGGAAGAATCTGATGGATGTATTCTAACGGTAAGTTTTATTCGACGGGGTGAAAATTTTGGTCGATCAGTTACGGATAGCCTGTCGAGGATTGAGCTCCGTCCCCTGTTATGATGGATCCGTGCAATTTTAGCCAAAATAAAAGCAAAATAACTTATCATTCATCGGTTCAATATTGAGGAGAGAGTCGTGATGAGACAATTCGCATGCGCCGTGTGTGCACATATCTATGACGAGGCGATCGGGGATCCAGAGAGTGGCATTCCGGCCGGTACGGTGTGGGAAGATGTTCCGGATGATTGGGTCTGCCCAGAGTGTGGTGTCGATAAATCAGACTTTGAAATGGTCGAGCCCGGATGACGGGTCAGATGAGTATCGTTATTGTTGGGAGTGGTTTGGCGGGGTATACCGTCGCCCGTGAATTTCGTAAATTAAATGCGGACTCTCCGGTCACGATCCTCTCCTCAGATCATGGGGGCTTCTACTCGAAGCCCATGCTGTCCAATGCACTGGCCACAGGTAAGACTCCAGACGTAATTCTAAATTCAAGCGCGGTCAAGATGACTGATCAACTGAAGTTGACAGTACGCCCTCATACCCGGGTGATGGCGATCGATCGATCGAGTAGCTCGCTCGTCTTACAGGATGGAGAGAATCTGTCCTATCGTCAGTTAGTCCTCGCTCTTGGAGCAGATCAGATCCGTCTGCCGCTCGCGGGAAATGGGGCGGGGTTAGTATCATCCGTGAATGATCTGGACGATTACCGGCATCTGCGTGACGCTCTGGAAGGCAAGAATAAGGTGGTCATTCTCGGTGCAGGTTTGATCGGTTGTGAGTTTGCCAATGACCTCGCGGTGGCAGGGTACCGAGTCCACTTGGTCGATATTGGGGAATGGCCCTTGGGGCGTCTTCTGCCGCAGTCTGGCGGCGCATTCCTACAGAGTAGGCTTGAGTCTGTCGGCGTCACCTTCCACCTGAGCAACTCTGTTCATAATGTGGACCGAGTGGGTGAGCGCTTACGTCTGACCCTTGCCAAGGGCGGGAGCCTAGAGGCCGATGTGGTGCTGTCGGCGGTGGGATTGAAGCCACGAATCACATTAGCTCAGGAGGCCGGTATCGCGGTCAATCGTGGGATCGTGGTCGATCAATTATTGAGGACTCAGGATCCGAGTATCTATGCATTGGGAGATTGCGCGGAGGTGGCGGGTAGGGTCTTACCATTCGTCATGCCGATCATGCATGCATCGCGAGCCCTTGCCGCGACACTGGCGGGGAATCCCACCCCGGCATGCTACCCCGCCATGCCCGTGCTGGTGAAGACACCCTCCTGCCCGACCATCATCTCGCCACCTGATATCGGTGCGAGAGGGGACTGGAAGGTCACCGAGGATCAGGATGGGTTCAAGGCACTATTCCAAGATGAGGGGGGGAGTCTTTTAGGCTATGCGCTGATGGGTGCGGCAACTAAAGAAAAGAACGCCCTCACCTCGCAGCTGCCATCGGTGATGGGGTAATCGCTGTCACACGGACCTGTCAATTTTAGAGTCATCTTAGAAAGGGGTCCGACGTGGAGAGAGCAATCACCGGGTTCGGTCATGATGAGGAGGGGGGGGCGATCGCAATCCTGAGTTGCGGTCATCCTCAACACGTGCGCCATAACCCCCCATTCATTAACCGTCCCTGGGTCATGAC
Organism: Nitrosospira sp.; assembly: GCA_013450215.1. Classification (GTDB taxonomy): domain Bacteria; phylum Pseudomonadota; class Gammaproteobacteria; order Burkholderiales; family Nitrosomonadaceae; genus VFJL01. The sequence goes on along the minus strand of JACDSH010000038.1, from coordinate 9,894 downwards.
AGAGCAAGGACGTAGCAGTATGTTGGGGGCGACTCTCGATTGCGTGAGGTGCGATCGGTCTGAACTACCGGCGAGTTTTATTGCTTACAAGAAGACGCCTCTCTTTACCGAGGATACGGTTCCGGCCGGTTTGAAAAAAGACCACTCGACCAAGACCGGTGTCTGGGCAAAGATTATTGTGAGCGATGGCAGTCTCAGATACCGAGTGGATGCGCTTTTGATCGATGTCGAGTTATCTCGAGACAGGATCGGGGTGGTTGTTCCGGAAGTCTTGCACAGTGTCGAACCCCTAGGACGGGTAAGGTTTTTAGTCGAGTTCTACAAGATGCCGGACCCTGAAGCATAAAAACGAAACACTCGAATTTTAAGTCAGGCTGGGAATTTTATCTTACTGAGTAACCTCTCCGAGCTTTTAACCGAGTCGAAAATTTTAAACCCCAGCCCATGCCCACTATCTCTGTCCGTAGTTATGCCGCACACGATATTGAGGCGCTGATCAATCACGGAGTTCATCCCGTTCTGGCTCGTGTCTATGCCGCCAGGGGGATTGGAAGGCCGGCCCAGCTTGAGACCGATCTATCTCACCTGATCCCGTTCGGTCGTCTTAAAAATGTTTCCATAATGGCAGCACTCCTCGCAGATGCAATCTCTGCGGGGAAGTGTCTTCTGATCGTAGCGGACTATGACTCCGATGGTGCTACCGCCTGTGCAGTCGGTATTCGAGCATTGAGAGAATTCGGTGCGAGGGTGGACTATCTTGTCCCCAACCGTTTTGAGTATGGGTATGGTCTGACGCCAGAGATCGTGAGAATGGCCTCTGCCAGAGAACCTCGTCCTGACATACTCATCACGGTCGATAACGGAATCGCCAGTGTGGATGGGGTGGAGGAGGCCAACCGTCTCGGCATGCAGGTACTTATCACCGATCACCACCTGCCGGGGGATGAATTACCAAATGCTTTGGCCATCGTGAACCCTAATCAATCCGGATGCGAATTTCCCAGCAAGAGTCTTGCTGGGGTGGGTGTGATGTTCTACCTGATGATGGCACTGAGGGCGGAGCTACGAGACCGGGGTGCATTTAGTCCCAGCAGGCGGGAGCCTAATCTTGCAAGCCTGCTCGATCTGGTGGCTCTGGGGACCGTTGCAGATGTGGTGAGGCTCGATGACAATAACCGGATACTGGTTCAGCAGGGGCTAAAACGCATCCGAGCGGGACGTGGGTGCGCGGGAATCAATGCTCTTCTTCAGGCGGCTCAGAAAGACTTCCAAAAGACATTCACCTACGAATTGGGTTTTATGTTGGGACCAAGACTAAATGCGGCCGGACGGCTTGATGATATGTCATTGGGGATCGAGTGCTTGATCACGGATGACAAGATCAAGGCTTCACAGATGGCCCTTCAGCTCGATACGCTTAATCGGCATCGCCGTGAAATCGAGGTGGACATGCAAGAGCAGGCGCTGGCCGGGCTTGATTCTGTGAATCCTGAAGAGGGATATAGTCTTAGCATATTCGATCAGGGTTGGCATCAGGGCGTGATCGGCATACTTGCGTCACGTATAAAGGATAAGTTCCACCGACCATCGATCGTATTCGCACCCGGGAGTGAGGGTGAGATCAAGGGGTCTGGACGATCTATCCCAGGATTTCATCTGAGGGATGCCCTGGATCTAGTGTCAAAACGTCATCCCGATCTACTGCTTAAGTTTGGTGGGCACTCGGCAGCAGCAGGCCTGACCCTTCGCGCAACTGACTTTGAGAAGTTCCGTGATGCCTTTGAACAGGCCGCGAGAACACTCCTCACCCCGGCCGACCTTACGCGAGTCATCGAGACTGATGGTGACTTAGATGAGTTCGAGATGAATTTGGATCTGGCTCAGCATCTGAAGGAGCAGGTATGGGGACAGGGATTCCCCCAGCCTGCATTCAGTGCGAGATTCCGTGTAGAGAGTCAGAGGGTGGTCGGTGAGAAGCATCTCAAATTAAAACTGAAGAGGGCGGAGTCAGCGGTGGCGGGTGACATTCATGATGCGATGCTGTTCTTTTATAGCGACCCAATTCCTGGGTTGATAGATGTTGTTTACCGGCTACAGGTGAATGAATATAACGGGAACACGACCCTGCAACTCGTATTGGACCATTGGACTGCGCCTTAAGTCCAATGAGCTGGATTGCTAGTGGCGGGATTCAATGGTTTTAACTGACATATAATGTCCGCCTTTTATATGGATCGGTGGACTTTTATCTTTTTGGGCCCACCCTGAACCCCCGGATGCAATTTAAGATTACCCCCCCCTCCCCCGGTTCCATAACGCGTTATCCCCACCCCAATGGGTCTGGAGATACGCTCGCACTGGCAAGGCTTGCTCAGCAATCAAAGCCGATCGCGATCATCGCGGCCAGCGCACTGGCTGCTCAGAGACTGTTGGAGGAGATTCCTTTTTTTGCACCGGAGCTTAGGGTTAATTTGCTGCCGGACTGGGAGACGCTGCCCTACGACAATTTCTCTCCCCACCATGACCTGATCTCTGAGCGCCTGGCCACTCTCTACCAAGTCATGAGTGGGTCCTGCGATGTATTGATCGTTCCGGTCACAACCACACTCTACCGTCTCTCGCCGAGGGAATACCTCGCTGCGCATACCTTCTTTTTGAAGCAAGGAGAATCTCTTGACCTGAATGCGCTGCGCGGGCAGATGACGCTGGCGGGGTATACACATGTCACTCAAGTCCTGGCGCCTGGAGAGTACAGCGTACGTGGCGGGCTGATTGATCTGTTCCCGATGGGGAGCCCATTGCCCTACCGAATCGATCTGATGGATAACGAGATCGAGACCATCCGGACCTTTGATGCGGATACCCAGCGCAGCATCTATCCGGTCGGTGAGATACGGTTGCTGCCTGCGAGAGAGTTTCCGCTTGATGAGGAGGGTCGTACCCGATTCCGGGGTAACTTCCGTGAAAAGTTTGAGGGAGATCCATCCAGGAGCAGCATATACAAGGGCGTCACCAAGGGCGTAGCCCCCGCTGGGATTGAGTACTACCTACCGCTATTCTTTGAACAGACCGCGACCCTGTTCGACTACTTACCACAGAGCATGACCCTCTGCCTGCACCATGATCTCTCATCCGTGATATCGGGCTTCTGGCAGGATACTCAGTCTAGGTATCAGCTGATGAGAGGGGATAGTGACCGACCACTGTTACAACCGAGCGAGCTCTTTCTCGCAGAGGATGTCTTCTTCGGGTCCGTTAAGCCCTACCCCCGTATTGAAATCCAAGCTGAAGCCCTAGCCACAGACACTGATCTTAAGGGTCCGATCTTTACCAGCCCATTGCCCTTTATTCAGGTGGATCGAAGAGCGGTCAATCCAACGGAAAAACTCGCAGACTTCATTCACGGGTTCATATCAAATGGGGGGAGGGTATTGCTACTGGCAGAGAGTCTTGGTAGGCGCGAACTGGTCTTCGATTATCTGCGTCAATACGATCTTAGGCCAGTTGCTTGTGATGACTATGCGGAGTTTATGGCAAGTGATCAGCCGTTTATGCTTAGTGTGGCACCGCTCTATAACGGGTTCATCCTACCCGGAGAGGGGCTCGCATTCATCACCGAGAATGAGCTCTATGCAAAACACATGCATGGGCGTCACCGGCAGAGTGAGCGTGATTCGCGGAAGTCTCTGTCTGTGGATGCAATGCTACGAGACCTGTCTGAGATCAAGGCCGGTGACCCGGTTGTACATGAGCAGCACGGGATCGGACGGTACCTGGGTTTGGTGAGTATGGACTTGGGAGAGGGTGCAGCGGAGTTTATGTCTCTTGAATACGATGGGGGGGATAAGCTTTATGTACCGGTATCGCAACTCCATCTAATCGGACGTTATAGCGGGTCCTCACCCGAGTCAGCGCCACTTCATAAGCTCGGGAGTGGACAATGGGATAAGGCCAAGAGGAAGGCGATGCAGCAGGTACGAGATACCGCTGCAGAGTTACTCAACCTTTACGCCCAGCGTGCCACCCGGAAGGGTCATGCATTCACCCTCAGGCAGCACGATTATGAAGCATTTTCTGAAGGGTTCGGTTTTGAGGAAACCCCCGATCAGGCCACCGCCATCCGTGCTGTGATTGAGGACCTGACCTCTGGCAAGCCGATGGACCGTTTGGTCTGCGGGGACGTAGGTTTTGGTAAGACCGAGGTGGCACTCAGGGCAGCTTTTGTGGCGGTTGCGGATGGTAAGCAGGTTGCGGTGCTGGTCCCGACCACGCTCCTTGCTGAGCAGCATTTTCAGAATTTTTCTGATCGTTTTGGTCTGATCGCGGATCAGTGGCCGGTAAAGATTGCAGAGCTGTCTAGATTCCGTTCGGCCAAGGAGCAGTCTCAGTCAATGGAGAGGTTGGCAAGGGGTGAGATTGATATCGTCATCGGCACTCACAAGCTGATCCAGAAGAGTGTCAAATTCAAAAATCTGGGACTGATCATCATCGATGAGGAGCACCGGTTTGGTGTCCGTCAGAAGGAGCAGCTGAAAAGTATCCGGGCGGAGGTGGATGTGCTGACACTCACCGCCACCCCCATCCCGCGGACCCTTGCCATGTCTCTGGAGGGATTGAGAGATTTCTCTGTGATCGCGACCGCGCCTCATCGACGTCTCGCGATCAAGACCTTCGTCAGTCGTTTCTCGGATGGAATCATTAGGGAAGCCTGTCTGAGAGAACTGAAGCGGGGTGGGCAGATATACTTCCTGCATAACGAGATCGATACCATCCAGTCGATGTATGACAGGCTGACTCGTCTATTGCCTGAGGCGCGTATTTATATCGCTCATGGTCAGATGCGAGAGCGAGAGCTTGAGCACGTGATGAGGGATTTTTACCAGCAGAGGTTCAATCTCTTGTTGTGTACCACCATCATCGAGACCGGGATTGATGTCCCCAGTTCCAATACCATCATCATCAACCGCGCTGACAAGTTTGGACTCGCTCAACTTCACCAGTTGCGTGGGAGGGTGGGTCGGTCACACCACCAAGCATATGCGTATCTGCTGGTGCCAGAGGAAGAGACTCTGGGTGCTCAGGCCAGGAAGCGTCTCGATGCGATCCAGACGATGGAGGAGCTTGGGGCTGGTTTCTATCTAGCGATGCATGATCTCGAGATACGAGGTGCAGGAGAGGTCTTGGGCGACTCTCAGAGTGGTGAGATGCAGGAGATCGGATTCAATCTGTATAGCGCGATGCTTGATGCTGCGGTTAGGTCTTTGAAGGAGGGACGTGAGCCGGATATGCAGCATCCACTGGGAGTTGCCACCGAGATCAACCTACACGTACCAACCCTACTTCCGGATAGTTACTGTAATGACGTTCATGAGCGGCTAGTGCTTTATAAACGGATGGCCTCTTGTGAGAATGATGATCAGCTGGACGATATGCAGCAGGAGTTGATCGATCGCTTCGGGCTCATGCCGGACCCCGCAAGGGCGCTGCTCTACTGCCACCGATTAAGGACTGCTGCGAAGCCTCTCGGGATCATGCGCATAGATGCCAGCAGCGACAGCATTCAGGTTCAATTCATTCCGAACCCGCCGGTGGATGCAGCTAGAATTATCGCGCTCATTCAGAAGAGCAGAGAGTACAAACTTTCCGGCCCCGATCGGTTGAAGATTCAGGTTCAGATTCCAGGGGTGGAGCAAAGGGTTGCTAGGGTGAGGAGCCTACTCAACGAGCTGAGTAAGTAAAAGATGGAGCTCTCTTAAAAGGGACTTGAGAAGAGGGCTACTCAGATCGTGTGGTCTGCGCGGGCAATTAATGAAGGGCCTCTTCTCAGGTGGTTTGCTCTTGATACATCACTGTGCGGGCAGTCTACGAATCTCCACCCGAACTCGAGAGGGTTGGGTGGCAGGCACTTCAGATGCTTTGATGGGTTCTTGAGACATCTTGGCAGGTTCGCGCTGACGAATCTGCTGGCTACGGATCAGGGCCTCCTTCTCGGCCAGTAACTGTTGCAGTCTCTCGACCTCCCGCTGTAGCGCTACGCAGGGGTCTGTTACTGAAGATGTAATTGCGGTGGCGGGTGCGGGTGTTGGAGTCGGGGTCGTTGCAGACGAGCTAACCGGGGTGGGTGCAGATGCAGATACAGGTGCAGGTACCGAGGCGGTTGGGCGCGTGGTCGACTTAAGAAGGTTGCACCCCGCCATGTTAACTACTATCAGAACTGCCACTATCCATGCGATGGAAGTTCTGAGCGGCCCATGAGTCTTAATCGGTTGCGCTAACAGGTCTGCCATTTCGTTATCTCCTGATTCTGCTTCTGGCCACTATACACAATACGGACCCCGGTCAGATTATGTCTTGATATTAAATCTTGACCGGAGAGACTTTGCTTGCAGCAAGCTTCGCGCGAGATCTCGCTTCTTCGATATTAGAACCGTTCGCCAATGCTACGCCCATACGCCGCCGCACAAAAGATTCTGGCTTGCCGAATAAGCGTAGATCACTCTGAGGCACTCTCAGCGCCTCATCAACCCCGGAAAATGAAATCCCCTTCTCGTCCATCTGCCCGTAGATGACTGCACTCGCCCCCGGCGCTCGTAAGCTTGTGTCGACCGGTAACCCAAGTATAGCTCGGGCATGTAGTTCGAACTCGTTTTGAACCTGACTACACATCGTGACCATACCGGTATCGTGTGGACGTGGGCTCACTTCGCTGAACCAGACCTCATCACCCTTGATGAATAGCTCCACACCGAAGATACCTAACCCACCCAGATTGTCCGTAATTGTTTGAGCAATATCACGAGTACGCTTCAGCGCTAGAGGCGACATCGGTTGAGGCTGCCAGCTCTCTACGTAATCGCCGTGAACCTGGACGTGACCGATGGGCTCGCAGAAGTGAGTCTCCGTGATCCCTCCCGGACCCAAGGCACGTAACGTGAGCTGGGTGATTTCATAATCGAAATGGATAAGACCCTCAACGATCACACGTCCCTGGTTGACCCGACTGCCACTGGCTGCGTAGTCCCATGCCGCGGCGACTTCAGATGCGCTGTCAATTCTCGATTGCCCCTTGCCGGATGATGACATCACCGGCTTCACGATGCAGGGGTATCCGATCCCGCCTTCGATTGCCGCACGCAACTCTTCTGGGCTATCTGCAAATGAGTAGGGTGAGGTGGGTAGTCCCAGCGTTTCAGCAGCGAGGCGTCGTATGCCCTCTCGGTGCATGGTGAGCTGGGCCGCTCGTGCGGTGGGGATGACCCGAGCCAATCCCATCTGCTCGATCTCCACTAGCATGTCGGTTGCGATCGCCTCAATCTCCGGGACGATGATATGCGGACGCTCACGCTCGATCAGTTCACGAAGTGCTGCCCCATCGGCCATATTGATGACATGAGAACGGTGGGCCACCTGATGACCCGGCGCATTGGGGTAGCGATCCACCGCGATGGTTTCAACCCCCAGTCGTTGGAGTGCGATGATCACCTCCTTGCCGAGTTCGCCACTGCCGAGCAGCATGACCCGGGTGGATGAAGGGCTGAGAGGGGTGCCGATGATCAATTCTTTATCCATAGTCCATCACAAGAGAAAATTACGGAAGGGCTTATGCACTTCCAATACAGCGGTTAAGGGGTCCTTAGCGTTCTATTCTGGTTTATCGGATAATACAAGATATAGTCACCTGCTGAAACGCGTTCAGTGAATACCACGATAGAAGTTGATCATGAACCGGAATGTCTTATGAATCTCATCATCCAAGGTATCGAGATTGGGAATAGTGACCTGAGGGAGCTCGCGAAGATTTCGGGGGCCAATCAGATCGAGCGCATCAATGGCCGGGCATTCCGTCTGAGAGAGGCCGCCCGGCGGGAGGGTGTTGCTGAATACTGCACCGAGGTCGGACTTGATTTCGCTTTCGTGGACCAGGATGCGCGTCTTATGGACTTTGGTTTGGTAGCGATGGATATGGACTCGACCTTAGTCTCCATCGAGTCGATTGATGAGGTCGCTGATTTAAAAGGGGTCAAGCCTCAGGTCGCAGAGATTACTGCCAGCACCATGCGAGGCGAGATTGATTTTGCGGAGAGTCTCACACAACGCACAGCCTTGCTGCAAGGGCTGGACCAGTCTGCATTGCAGCAGGTCTACGATGAGAGATTGAAACTTAATCCTGGCGCTGAAAGGATGTTGCAAAGGATGAAATTGTTGGGCATCAGAACATTACTTATTTCTGGTGGGTTCACCTTCTTCACAGACCGTTTAAGGGAGAGGTTGGAGATTGATTATTCTGCTGCGAATACACTTGAAATCGTCGATGGCAAAATCACAGGCAAGGTATTGGGTGAGATCATCGGTGCACAAGGGAAGGCCGATGTGCTGACGCGCGTGACTGACGAACTAGGACTGAAGAGGAGTCAGGTGATTGCCATCGGAGATGGGGCCAATGATCTGAAGATGTTGGCAGAGGCAGGTATTAGTATTGCCTATCATGCCAAGCCGATCGTGCAACGGGAGGCCACCTACTCGTTTAATCATATCGGTCTAGACGGAGTGGTCAACCTCTTTGGATAGAGGAGGAATTAATCGATTCATAAGAGTGACCCTCTTTCAAACTCTCCCGGCGCCGCATCAATGCCCTCAGTGGTGCCAACAAGTAATAATCATGGACATTACGCCCAGCCAGAATCGGGCAGCATAAGCTCATAAAACACCTCTTTTACAAAACGGACAGATTCTCATTTGGAAGGTCGAGCGAGATTCGGTGGTCCATCCGCTGATCCGGCGGCCCATAAAGCCCAGTTGAAGTATCTCTCCTTCTCGATATCCGAAGGGGTCGAGGGGGGTGCGACAATTTGCCACATTCACAAGATGGTTTTCCCTACCTACAATCTGATTCATCTGGTGAGAGATGACTCGTCTCGGAAAATGTTTAAAGAGCCAGAGAAGGCGGCAATTAAGTTTTATCGATTAACCTTGATAAGGAGAGATGGGAAGCTGACAACAGGGTCAGCTCCCCACATAAATGCCCATGAAAATACCCCAAAGAATTGAATCGCTCATTGAAGAGGGTCTTGTTGATTCTGTCATCTGCCAACTCATGAGTGGCAAAGAGGCCATGGTCTATGTGGTCCGATGCGGAGACTCTCTCCGCTGCGCGAAGGTTTATAAAGAGACCCACCAGAGAAGTTTTCATAAGAACGTTGATTACACTGATGGTCGTAGGATTAAGAGTAGTCGACGTGGACGTGCCATCGAGAGGGGTAGTCGGCATGGACAGAAAGAGCGGGAAGATGAATGGCAAAGCGTCGAGCTGGATGCGCTCTACCGTCTGGCTCGCGGCGGCGTGCGTGTGCCACAGCCCTATACATTCTTTGGGGGGGTGTTACTGATGGAGCTCATAACCGACGTCAATGGAGATGTTGCCCCGAAGATGCACGATTTAAAATTAACAGCGGAACAAGCGCGCGAGTATCACCGGACCCTGATCCGCCAGGCGGTGAGGATGCTCTGCGCTGGGATTGTTCATGGCGATCTATCGCAATACAATGTTCTGATCGGGAATGAAGGGCCGGTGGTTATCGATCTGCCACAGGCGATTGACGCTGCCGGTAACAATAATGCAGGCAGCATGTTCAAGCGCGATATTGGTAACCTAACGACTTACTTAGGCCGATTTGCGCCCGATCTTCGGCAGACCGATTATGGTTCTGAGATATGGTCTCTATACCAGGATGGTAGACTTCACCCGGAGATTGAACTGACTGGTCAGTTTAAACACAGCGAGAAGCCCGCTGATGTGGGGGATGTGATTAAGCTCCTGTCTCGGTTTGCGTGTAAGGTCCAGCAAGGAGTGCCGATTCTCTATAATCGAGCGCCACCTAAAAGTCTTCGGTGGAT
>JACDSH010000021.1 GCA_013450215.1 Nitrosospira sp. | reverse complement strand
ATGGCGGGGATAAGAGATTTACGCGAGATCATTTCTAACTTGAGATCACAGGCCACGCACTCTTCAGCTTTTTCCCCGATCAGGAGCTTGCCAAGTTCCTGCAGATTGGGTAGCCCTTCGAGGAATAGGATGCGCTCAATCAGTGCATCAGCATGTTTCATCTCTTCAATAGATTCGTCATACTCATGTTTACCGAGGCTATTGAACCCCCAGTTTTTGTACATTCTGGCATGGAGAAAGTACTGGTTGACGGCGGTCAATTCAAGCTGCAATTGGTGGTTCAACAGTTGGATGATATTTGGATTGCTTTTCATATCTGCCTCCTCAGGCTGAGTCTCGTATGAACGAGTGGGTTTTGGAACTGTGTTGAGTCAGATTTTTCTGCATCAGTGCTTGTTCCAGCACTTCCTTGGCGTGGCAAGCACATATTCCGCACTGTCCGCTAACTCCCAAGCAGGCCTTTAAATCGCGCATCCGATCAACTCCATTATGGCACACAGCTTCTCGGATTGCGCTATCAGTTACACCTTTGCAGATACAAATATACATGATGAGTGTCCTAAGTTCACTATTTTGTCAGAATTAGTTTGCCGTTACGGGTGCGGCGTAGCCGGTATTGCGCGCCCTGATGCTGGATAAATATCTCGTCCCCTTGCGAGAATAGGGTCTCGCTATAGATGAACTTACTTTGATCGGGCATTCCGAACTTATGCTGATCGATAATGTTCTCCGAGACTGTGTTCGACTGCTCTAGTGTGGCGCTCAGCATTGTGCTCATGTACGCACCTCTTTGTGATAATTAATGAGAATGATTCGTAATTATATTCAACTATGAGTAAAAAGCAATAGCTATAGGAAAATACTTTGAGGGGAGTGGTTCAGGGTGAGGCGAAATCTGAGGAGTCTTTCAAGTAAAGATTTGGTGAAAAGATATGCATCATATTGATTATAAAAGATTTAACATAAATTACTCAGTTCCGCAATGGTAGGAAATGCTTTCCATGCGTATATTCAACTGTATGTTACGAATTTCAGACCATATATCCATTGCCGATAGCGAGATCGAGATCACTGCAGTCCGTGCTCAGGGGGCGGGCGGGCAAAATATAAATAAAGTTTCCAGTGCGATTCACCTACGTTTCGACTTTGTTGCTTCATCATTGCCAGATAGTTATAAAGAACGATTACTAAAACTGGGCGATCAACGTATAACCGATGAAGGTATCATCGTTATAAAGGCGCAGGAGTATCGTAGCCAAGTGAGGAACTTAGAAGAGGCATTGAGGCGGTTGCGTGAGATTATTGAAAGTGTTGCTCAGTTACCTAAAAAACGTAAGCCAACCAAGCCGACCTATAGCTCACAGCAGAAACGTCTCGATAGTAAGATCAAGCGAGGTCAGACTAAGATCATGAGAGGAAGGGTCGCTGATTGATCCTATTGCATGCGACAGATGAACCAACAATTGCTTTTTAGGTGCGTGATTTTGGTCAATTCCAGTCATTTCTTGTCCGCATAACGCCCTCATATTCCAGCTGTTAGATAAGATGGTTAAGGTATAATCCTAATCTTAACTGGAAAGAATCGCTGGAGATTGTCATGCCAATTTATGAATATCGTTGTAGCTCTTGCGGTTCTGAAAATGAGCATCTGCAAAAGTTAAGCGATGCGCCTATCGCGGTCTGCCCCGCATGTGGCAGCGATAGTTATATTAAACTTATCTCTGCAGCAGGTTTTCAGTTAAAAGGTAGTGGTTGGTATGCTACTGACTTCAAGAGTCCCGTAAAACCGAAATTGGACAAGGCGACGGGAGCGGATAGTGAGGCTATTTCAGCACCCACTGCCACATCCACCCCCACCCCTGCGCCTGACACCGCGACTGCCGTCACTAAAGAAGCAAGCCCAGCGAGCGCCAATCAATGAACGCCAGGAAACAGTATTACTCGATATGAAGCGCTATTTCATCACCGGACTACTGATCTGGGTTCCCCTAGGAATTACCGTATGGGTACTCAAGTTTCTAATTGGCACCATGGATCAATCATTGCTGCTGTTACCTAGCAGTGTTCACCCTGAAGCTCTATTTGGGGTACATATCCCCGGTATAGGCACGCTACTCACCTTGCTAGTGGTATTTGTCTCCGGTTTATTGACAACCAATATCATTGGCCAGCGTTTATTGATATTTTGGGAAGGGGTTCTTTGGCGCATCCCGGTTGTGAAGTCTATCTATTATGGTGTGAAGCAGGTGAGCGACACGCTGTTTTCCAGCCAGGGAGAGGCTTTTCGCAAGGCATTACTAGTGCAGTACCCACGACAAGGGTCGTGGACTATCGCATTTATGACCGGGCAACCCGGAGGTGATGTAGCTAACCATTTAAAGGGCGAGTATGTAAGTGTCTATGTGCCGACTACGCCAAACCCAACTTCTGGTTTTTTCCTAATGATGCCTAAGAGCGATGTAATTGAACTAGACATGAGCGTGGATGCAGCGCTGAAGTACATCATCTCCATGGGTGTCGTATCGCCCGACAGCGGTAACGGTAGAAAAAATCCAGGACAATAACTGAGCAGCACCTCGGAATGAGTGCACGGTTACGCTAAGAGCTTAATTCCGATCCCCTTATTTACCAATCATCTCTGACAATACATCATGCGCACGAATTACTGCGGTTTCATTGATACTCAATACCTAAGTCAGACCGTCACTCTCTATGGATGGGTCCATCGTCGCCGAGATCACGGCGGAGTGATTTTTATTGACTTGCGTGACCGCGAGGGTCTGGTACAGGTGGTATGCGATCCCGATAATGCAGTCACATTTTCGAGTGCAGAAAAAATCCGTAATGAATTTGTACTAAAAATTGTTGGTAAGGTGCGGCACCGACCCGAAGGAACTGTCAACCCACATCTTGTCAGCGGTGAAGTCGAGGTATTGATCCAGTCGATTGAAATTCTCAATGCCTCTCTGACGCCACCGTTCATGATGGATGATGAGCACTTGAGTGAGTCGGTCCGGTTGGAGCATCGGTATCTTGATCTGCGTCGACCGCAGATGCAGGCAAACTTGCGATTACGCTACAAGGTAGCAATGGCAGTTCGCATATTCCTCGACCAGCATGGCTTTATTGATATAGAAACGCCAATGTTGACCAAGTCGACCCCAGAGGGCGCGCGCGATTATCTGGTGCCATCGCGCGTCAATGCCAAACATTTTTTTGCGCTCCCGCAGTCTCCTCAGTTATTCAAGCAATTATTGATGGTGGCAGGGTTTGACCGTTATTATCAAATCACTAAATGCTTTCGTGATGAAGACCTGCGCGCTGACCGCCAACCTGAATTTACACAGATCGATATCGAGACATCTTTTCTTGGTGAAGACGAAATCATGGCGCTGATGGAGGAAATGATTCGTGGCTTATTCGGTAGCGTAATGAAGATTGAATTACCGAACCCATTTCCGCGCTTGACCCATGCCGAGGCTATGTTGCGTTATGGCTCCGACAAACCGGACTTACGTGTGTCACTGGAATTGACCGAACTTACCGACGTGATGCAGGCGGTAGATTTCAAAGTGTTTCGCGAGGCCGCGCAAAAATCAGGTGGACGCGTGGCAGCATTATGCGTGCCGGGCGGCGGTGGTTTATCGCGCAAGGAGATAGATGATTACACTAGTTTTGTCTCTATTTACGGTGCCAAGGGGTTGGCCTATGTCAAGGTTAATGCCCTAGAAAAAGGCTCGGAAGGGCTACAGTCTCCGATCCTGAAATTCTTGCCAGAGACTGTAGTAAAGATCATCCTGGACCGTACCTGTGCCAAGAATGGTGATCTTATATTCTTTGGTGCGGACAAGGCCAAGGTAGTCAATGAGGCATTGGGCGCGCTACGGGCCAAGGTTGGACATGATCGGGGGCTCAGCGAGCCCGGCTGGAAGCCCGTCTGGGTGGTAGATTTTCCGATGTTCGAGTGGAACGAAGATGAAAGCCGTTGGCAGGCGTTGCACCATCCTTTCACGGCGCCGGCGGATGGCCATGAAAATTTATTGGAGAGTGCGCCTGGAAAAGCGTTATCTAAAGCATACGATATGGTGCTGAATGGGTCTGAAATCGGGGGTGGTTCGGTTCGTATTCATCGTCAGGAGGTGCAATCAAAAGTTTTTCGCGCGCTGAATATCGATGCCGAAGAGGCCCAAGAGAAATTCGGTTTCTTACTTGAAGCGCTGCAATACGGCGCGCCTCCCCACGGAGGTATCGCCTTTGGTCTTGATCGCGTTGTCACGATGATGACCGGTGCAGAATCGATCCGTGATGTGATTGCCTTTCCCAAGACTCAGCGGGCCCAGTGCCTGCTGACCCATGCACCGAGTGCGGTAGATGAGAAGCAGCTACGGGAATTGCATATCCGGCTGCGGCATGTGGATGCTTAAATGCCTAAGAATACAGAAGGGATGTGACAGCTTCTAGTCTAGGTTACAAATTGACTATGTCTGCTCGTGATCGACCTATAGATTCATAAGTGGATCTAATGGCTTGAGTTTTAATCCACACATTCTGGTTCTTTGCTAAGCTTGGGATGAATGGGAGACTTAATCAGACTTTGGGTAGCAGAAGGGATGGAGATACAGTCTTCATTTTTGTATCCTCTGCGTTTAAGAACCTTTGAACGATACATATAAAATTCCTATTTCTGTTCTGGTTGTGATCCACACAACCGATTTGCAAGTTCTATTATTGGAGCGGGCCGATCATCCCGGATACTGGCAATCGGTTACCGGAAGCCAAGATCAAGGTGAAACACTGATACAAACGGCAGCACGCGAGGTGGCTGAAGAGACCGGATTGGATGCGGCTCACTACCCGCTGGCTGACTGGAACATGCAGAGTCAATTTGAAATTTATCAGGAGTGGCGTTGGCGATATCCGCCCGGGGAAACGCACAATACCGAGCATGTGTTTGGACTTCTATTGCCGGGATCCATTCCGGTCACGGTGGCTGTGCGTGAGCATTTAAATTTTGTGTGGCTCCCTTGGCAAGAAGCGGCAGAAAAGGTTTTTTCATCGAGTAACGCGACTGCGATACGCGAACTCCCTTCCCGCCATCGGCTATAGAATCTCTTTGAATAAAGTTGTATCTGGTATTCTTGTTCTAAAATTTAAGTATATTTTCTTGAGCAACTGATGGGGTGAGTATGCAAGCAGAAGCTATTGCATTTGATCAGTTTGACGCGCTGCAGGACGACGATTGCGAGCAACGTATCGTGGCAGCCAAGGCCGCATTAGGAAAGCGTGCGGTGATCCTTGCACATCATTACCAGCGTGCGGATGTCTATAAGCATGCCGATCTCACTGGTGACTCATTACAGCTGTCGCGTCTAGCCTCTGGGACCGATGCTGAGTACCTGGTTTTTTGCGGCGTGCATTTCATGGCAGAGGTTGCCGATGTCCTTTCTAAACCAGAGCAGACCGCCATCCTTCCAGATCTTGCCGCTGGTTGTTCGATGGCCGATATGGCTAACCTCTCAAAGGTGGAGAGGGCTTGGCGTGAATTGCAGGAAGTACTCAATCCAGACCAAACTGTTACCCCCGCGACTTATATCAATTCCGCTGCCGATTTAAAAGCATTCTGCGGTGAGCATGGCGGTATTGTGTGTACGTCTAGTAATGCTGTCAAAATTCTGCAATGGTCTTTTTCGCGGCGTGAGAAAGTATTGTTTTTCCCTGACCAACATCTGGGACGATGGAGCGGTCATCAACTAGGAATTCCAATAGACGAGATGCCGGTATGGGATTTTGATGAGCCGATGGGTGGACTCACTCCGGATCAGATCAGAAAGGCCAAAATCTTGCTGTGGAAGGGGCACTGCTCGGTACATCAGATGTTTCAACCGCAGCACATTCTGAGATTTCGTAATCAGCATCCGGATGGTCTGGTGATTTCACATCCAGAATGCAGTTTTGAGGTGTGCAAAAACTCCGATTATGTTGGCTCAACCGACTTCATTATTAATACTATCCGCACAGCAAAAGAGGGGACCCGTTGGTTAGTTGGGACTGAGTTGAATCTGGTCAATCGAATCGCCGAGGAATTCAAGCTGCAGGGGAAGATAGTGCAGTTCATGGCATCAACGATATGCATGTGCTCTACCATGGCTCGTATCGATCCACAGCATCTGGCGTGGGTGTTGGAGAATCTGCTAGCAGGAAGAGTGGTTAACCGAATCAAGGTGCCTCAGGCTGAAGCAAAACTGGCGAGGCTTGCATTGGAACGGATGCTGGAGGTTTCCTAGGGATTCCCTCGTCACTGTATCCATCTTATTCTACCGCTGATCATATGCCCAACAAGCTGCATATCGCCACTTACAATATTCACAAGGGATTCTCGCATTTCAATCAACGCATGATGGTGCACGAGTTACGAGATAGTTTACGAACGCTCGGCGCAGATATAGTTTTTTTACAGGAAGTGATAGGTCAGCATAAGGGCCACGCCGCGAACTTTAAGGATTGGCCGAGCAGGCCGCAGTACGAATTTCTGGCGGACTCTATATGGACTGATTTTGCCTACGGGAAGAACGCAGCCTATGATGGGGGTCATCATGGCAATGCAATTCTGAGCCGATATCCGATTGTGCGATGGGATAACGAGGATATTTCAGCACACTCCTTCGAAAGTCGAGGCATGTTGCACTGCGAGATAAATGTACCCAGTTGGCAGGAAAATCTGCACTGCATTTGTGTCCATATGGGCTTATTCAAGCGTTGGCAGCAGCGTCAATTACTGGCGCTGGAGCGCCGTATCGAACAACTGGTTCCGCCACAGTCGCCGCTAGTCATTGCTGGGGATTTCAACGACTGGCGTGAAATAGCAAGCCATGTTCTGGTTGGCCGACTTAATCTGACCGAGGCTTTTGAATTGACTAAGGGCAGGGTTGCATGCAGCTATCCCTCTGCATCACCGATGTTTCGCCTGGATCGTATCTATGTTCGTGGTTTCCATATTGAGGATGCGGAAGTACATCAAGGTCATCCGTGGTCTAAAATTTCTGATCATGCAGTGCTATCGGCCAGAATAGTCCTCAGATGATCTTGCCCGGTATTGTCGGTGGTAACTGTATTACGCTGCTTCGTAGCGGTGCAGAATACTTTCCGGCGTTAGAGGATGCCATTAATCGGGCACAAAAGGAGGTGCACCTTGAGACTTACAAATTCGAGCACGACTTCACAGGGATACGCATTGCTAGAGCATTACAAAACGCGGCGCAAAGAGGTGTAGCAACACATCTACTGTTGGATGGATTTGGTTCACAGGATCTGCCACAAAGCGTCATTCAGGAGATGCTTAATGCCGGTGTGCAGGTACTCATATTCCGGCAGAAAATTTCAACATTTAGTCTGCGACGTAATCGCTTACGACGAATGCATCGTAAGTTAGCGGTAGTGGATGCAAGCATTGCCTTTATCGGAGGTATTAACATCATCGATGACCTGCACAACCCTGAGCCGTTGCCACCGCGTTTTGATTACGCGGTCTCGATTCAGGGTCCGCTGATGGCAGACATCTATCCAGCGGTCAGACATTTATGGATGTTGGTGGCATGGGCGCACTTTAATCATAGATTTAGAGACTCTCCGATCTTGCACCCTTCTGAAAAACCCTGCGGTAGTCAACGAGCGGCTTTCGTCATACGTGATAACTTGCGTCACCGGCATGATATTGAGCAAGCCTACCTGTATGCCATTGCCAGCGCAGTGAGTGAAATTATTATTGCCAGCGCGTATTTTCTGCCG
Source organism: Nitrosospira sp. (assembly GCA_013450215.1). Lineage (GTDB taxonomy): Bacteria > Pseudomonadota > Gammaproteobacteria > Burkholderiales > Nitrosomonadaceae > VFJL01. The sequence goes on along the minus strand of JACDSH010000021.1, from coordinate 12,897 downwards.
GGTATCAACTTTCGTCGTGCACTGAGTGATGCCTCCAGACGCGGGGTACGTGTGGTGCTTCTATTACAAGGCAGAGTCGATCATCGACTACAGTACTATGCTACGCATGCGTTGTACGGTAGCCTGCTCGAGGCGGGCATCGAAATTTATGAGTATCACAAGAGCTTTCTGCACGCAAAGGTCGCGGTGATAGACCGGAATTGGGCGACCGTTGGCTCCTCCAACATTGATCTCTTTAGCCTGCTATTAGCGCGTGAGGCCAATGTCGTGGTGGAGGATGCAGCATTCGCTGATGAGTTACGCTCAAGCCTAGAACTGGCCATAGTTGAGGGCTCGCTAAGGGTGATGGGAGAGAACTGGAAAAGACAGTTCTGGGTCTTCCGTGGAATGAACTGGGCAAGCTATTATGTGGTACGTTATTTGCAGGGTCTAATGGGCTATGGCTGGGAAGATACTCGATCTGAAAATAGTAAATTATAAGCACCGATTAAGCATGCGGCAGATTTTGCAATGACGTCAGAAGTATTTGGCAGAAATATTGCTGCTGCTGCAACGAGATTGCGGGCAGGGGAGATCGTCGCCTTCCCAACAGAGACCGTCTACGGTCTAGGTGCGGATATTTCAAACCTGTCTGCAGTAAGGCGCATATTCGAAATCAAGGAGCGGCCACTTAATCATCCTCTGATTGTGCATTTCGCGGATATCGCGCTGCTGCCGTATTGGTCACAGGAGATACCGGATGCGGCTTGGAAGTTAGCTGAACGTTTCTGGCCTGGGCCGCTGACTTTGATACTGCCACGGAGCCGCCATGTCCCACGGGACGTGACAGGAGGACAAGATCTGGTGGGATTACGGATACCAGATCATCCTGTCGCCATTGCCCTCTTGAATGAGTTGGGGTCTAAAAAAGCGCTAGCCGCACCCTCGGCTAATCGCTTCGGGCGGGTGAGCCCGACCACAGCAGCACATGTTCGTGAAGAGCTGGGGGGGGCTATAGATATGATTCTGGATGGAGGTCCTTGCAAGGTTGGCCTAGAGAGTACGATAGTTGGTTTCAGTGGTGATACTGCTACGATTCTGCGACCCGGTGGCATTTCACTTGTAGCACTGGAAGAGGTGCTGCACGGAGAAGTAGTTTTCCCGCGAGTAAATAATTCTACCGTACGTGTATCGGGCTCACTGTCGTCCCATTATGCTCCGCTAACGCCGCTCGAGATGTGGAAAACCGAGACGTTGTGGCGGCGTGTTCGTGAGCTGGAAGTAGAGGGACTGAGGACGGTGGTGCTGGGATGGTCCGAAATGGGAGCGATCATCCCAGAAAACAATAACACCCTTTATTTTTCTATGCCGCATGAGGCGACAGGCTATGCTAGGGAGTTGTATGCAACCCTGCGTCGTTATGATCAGGAAAAGTTTGATCGGATACTGGTGGAGGCGCCGCCGGATAATCCGGCATGGTTAGCAATTGCAGACCGTTTGCAGCGTGCAAGCTGTAGACCCATCGATAAATTTGAATTCAAATGAAAATAGATAATAATCAATTGCATGCGGTATTGTTTGATGTGGACGGGACCTTGGCAGATACAGAGCGAGATGGTCACCGACTCGCCTTCAATGCGGCATTCGAAGAGTCTGGCCTTGATTGGAATTGGGGTATAGAGCTCTATGGGGAGTTGTTAACGATTACGGGTGGGAAGGAACGCATTCGTCATTACATCGAGAGATATGCCCCAGAAAAGTTAAGCAAGAGTGGGCTCGATGGATGGATTGCTGCTTTACACCAGACCAAGACGAGGCATTTTATCGCATTGCTTGAATGCGGCCGGATTCCGCTGCGCCCGGGTGTTGCCCGTCTGATTCATGAGTTACGCGCAACAGACATAAAGATGGCGATTGCGACCACTACCTCTCCAGAGAATGTGACGGCACTCTTAAAATCCACGCTAGGGGAAGATTCTCCGAGCTGGTTTGAAGTCATTGGTGCGGGTGATATCGTTCCCGGGAAAAAGCCTGCACCAGATATTTATCTGTGGGTGCTGGAACAACTTGGATTATCGGCTCAGCATTGTCTTGCGTTGGAAGATTCTGAAAATGGGTTGAAGGCTGCCCTAGCAGCGGGCCTGAATACACTGATTACAGTCAACGGTTACACCTATGGGCAGGATTTCAGCGGCGCAAGATTGGTGTTGTCGGATTTGGGGGAGTTGTCGCAACCGTATGAGGTATTGGCTGGAAATATACAGAATGAGGGGTTGATAAATGCGAGTGCATTGTCTCGACTGAATAGCTAATACTGTTATAGTTTCTATTGTTATTCATGATGGACCAAGCATACGGAACGGGTAGAATTATTAAGCGTTTACTGATGGCAGCAAAATTTAAAGAGCTTCCAAGGGTGAGGAGCTTATGAACTTAAATAAGAGAGATACTCAATGAAAAAACCATTAGTCGGTATTGTCATGGGCAGTAACAGCGACTGGGGCGTGATGCAGCACGCCGCGATTCAGTTGCGTGATTTTGATGTCAGTTACGAAGCGAGGGTCATCTCCGCCCACCGCACCCCAGATATTGCATTTGAATATGCGCAGACGGCCGTTGACAGAGGGCTACGTTGTATCATCGCCGGCGCCGGCGGTGCAGCACACCTCGCTGGCGTTCTTGCCGCCAAGACCACCCTGCCGATACTGGGCGTGCCAGTGCCATCCAAGCATCTGCAAGGTCTTGATTCATTACTTTCAATCGTGCAGATGCCAAAAGGTATTCCGGTAGCCACTTTCGCCATCGGCGAGGCGGGAGCTGCTAATGCTGGCCTGTTTGCAGTAGCCCTACTTGCGCTCTCCGATCCGGCAATGGCTCGACAACTTGAGGCCTTCCGTGCTGTGCAGGTTGAAAAAGTGAGCGCAATGACTCTTCCTGAACTGGAATAGGATTGATATGAACTTGAACTCAGCAGAAATGCCATTATTTGAATCTAATCTAACCAGCCTGAAGTTTCTTCATCGAGGTAAGGTGCGGGACATTTACGCGTTGGATGTAGATAAGCTGTTGATTGTCCAGACAGATCGATTGTCGGCATTCGATATGATCCTGCCGACCCCAGTACCAGACAAGGGTAGAATTCTCACTGCAATGTCCAATTTTTGGTTCGAGAGGCTCAGTCATATCATCCCCAATCATCTGACCGGCATTGCGCCTGAGTCAGTTGTGGGGGAGCAAGAACGTGGACAGGTCACCGGGCGCGCATTCGTGGTGAAGCGGCTACGGCCGCTGCCGATTGAGGCGATCGTGCGTGGATACGTGGTTGGTTCTGGCTGGAAGGATTATAAAAAGACCGGTGCGATCTGTGGTATTACGCTCCCCACCGGGCTTCAGGAGGCTGCAAAGTTACCCGGGGGTGCGATTTTTACACCCTCAACCAAAGCCGCCATGGGTGCGCATGATGAAAATATTCCTTTTTCTGAGGCGGAGAAGCTACTGGGCAAGGAGTTGGCTGTGACAGTCCGTGATACAGCCATTGCTCTTTATACTGAGGCGGCGGATTTTGCTGCGACCAAGGGTATCATCATCGCCGACACTAAGTTTGAATTCGGTCAGGATGATGCGGGTAGACTTTATCTGATTGATGAGGCACTCACGCCTGACTCATCCCGTTTTTGGCCGGCCGAACAATATGCACCGGGTAAAAATCCACCTAGTTATGACAAGCAATTTGTGCGTGACTGGCTGGAACTGCAAGACTGGGACAAGAAATCGCCTGCACCAGCGTTGCCCAATGAAGTGCTCGTTAGAACCACGGAAAAATATCAGGAAGCCTTGCGACGATTGACGACATAGTTTTAAAGCACACCATCCTGCACGAAGATGCTGCTATAACAGCGAGATCAACATCTTGATTCCTAACAGATAAAGTATTGCTACAAAGATCTTCTTGAGCATATCTGTCTGAATAACGTGGGTAGTTTTTGCACCCAGTGGTGCGGTCAGTACGCTGGCAAGCACAACCCATCCCACTGCTGGTAAATAGACATATCCTAGGCTGTATTGGGGTAGCGTTTGCGGTTGTATTATGCCGTTGGCGATATAGCCGATCGTCCCCGCCACTGCAATAGGAAAACCCACGGCGGCGGCTGTGCCGATTGCCTGCTGTAGTCTGACATTGCAAGCCGAAAGGAATGGGACGGTCAGCAGACCGCCACCGATTGCAACAAGACTAGAAATCGCCCCGATTAAATTACCAATCATAAACATTCCTGACTTTCCGGGAAGCTGGCGACTGGGTTTCGGAATAGCCTTGAGCAGCATTCGCGTGGCAGCAAAAAAAATAAATAGAACAAAGATGATGCTTAGGAGTTGGCTGGGTAATGCACCTGCCAGAGTTGCTCCGCCGAGCGTGCCGATAACTATTCCAGGGGTCAGATACTGTACTACTTGCCAATTTACAGCACCATGGGTGTGATGGGTACGCAGGCTAAAGACTGAGGTAAAAATGATCGTGGCCATGGTGCTACCAAGGGCAAGATGCAGAATCCGGTCGGCAGGGAAGTGTTGTGCGCTGAATATAAAGGTGAGTACCGGCACCATGATCAAGCCGCCGCCGATACCTAACAAACCAGCGAAGAAACCGACCACTGCACCCAAGGCCAAGTAGGCCGGCCACCATTCCATATTACTTTTGGTCTCGGTTGAGATTCCGATTTAGCACTGCAGGCCGATTATCATAAGATCCCAATGATGAATTGCCACTCTGAGGGGTCAACCGGGGTAATGGACAGGCGATTGCCTGTCTGCAGAATACGTAGGCTAGATAGGCCTGAGTAACTCCGAAGTTCCTTAATGCCCACTAAACGAGTTTTTTTGATGAATTTCACTTCTACGTTGAACCAGCGTGGGTTCTGTGAGGTAGCCTTGGGATCGAAATATTTGCTGGTGGGATCAAACTGAGTGGCATCTGGGTAAGCAAGCTTGCAGACCTCGGCGATACCTGCGATACCCGGTTCAGAGCAGCTAGAATGATAGAAAAAAACTGGGTCCCCGACGCTCATCTGGTCACGCATGAAGTTGCGTGCCTGATAGTTGCGTACTCCATACCATGCAATGGTTTTCTCGGGTAGTGATGCGAGGTCATCAATGCTTACATCGGAAGGTTCAGACTTCATCAGCCAGTAGCGCATGTTTCTGAATTCAGGTGATGTAATGTAAGGGCCGCGACATAAAAGCGGATGGGATGCTGTCTATAACTTTCAATTAAAGCTCCCCGCAGATGCCGTCAGGCCATTATCTTGAACCGTAGGGTCCAAGGTGGTCTCTTGCCGGACACATCAGGCACTTCCGCAAGGGAAGCGCGCAACAGTGTCGCATTGGCTCGAAACCATTACTCAAAGATTGGTTCAAAGAATATGGGCCTAAACGAACACCGCAGGGAACAACTCTGGTCCATTCTGTATTTAATCAGTAAGCTTGATCAGTACAAAATAGAAAACGGGTGGGATTGACTTGGGAACCGAGGAACGCTGGCTAAAACAACTTGTCCTGTTCCGGCATCGCTGTATCAAGTGATTCCTGCATACGATCAATTCTACGCTTGAATTCACCCATGTCAAATCCACCTCTAATTCTGGTTGTGAGCAGTTCATGGGTAATATTAAGTGCCGCCATGATGGCCACGCGTTCTGAGCCGATGACCTTGCCGCTATCCCTTATTTCGCGCATTTTTTTGTCAAGATAGGAGACCGACTGGAGCAGTTCTTCGCGTTCGTCGTCGGGGCAGGTAACACGGAATTCGCGCCCCGTGATAGTCACGTTTATGGTCTTGCTGGTGGTCATGCTTCGTTTTCTGGAATTTGGGTCAGGAGAGCCTCCAAACGGCTAGTGGCAGCGCTAATTTTGGAGGATAGATGTTTGTTTTCACTGGTGGCGGTGGCGAGTTGCTGGCGTAATTGAATATTCTCCGACCGTAGGCGGCGGCACATCTGCACGAATAAATTTATTTTATTTTCCAGCGATTTAAGCTCTGCTTCCATCAACGCACTATAGTTTGAAAATTGCCATTGAGTCAACTGGTAACAGGATTGTTTAAATGTTAATTAAAGTAGTCTGTCAGGCTAAGACAGTGTGTTCGGTTGATCCGTCAGAGCAGCTTCTTCGATACTGCTGGATGCCGAACAACTTTTGATCTACCAACCTTAATATGACTATTCGACCGATTGACAATAGATAATTAGCGAGTGCTTACATCGTCGGATAGAACCAAAAGGAAGTATATATCCACAATACCTTCTAGCGAAGGTTCAAGGTGTTTGGGGCGGCGTTAAGGGTAGATGGGGGAGGGGTGGCGTATAAGCAAGATCAAAATCCTGTACAAGCCTCTACCAATGAGAGTTTCTGGCTGCCAACTCAGCGTTGCAGAAAGCGGGACTCAGATATTTTAAGTGCTGCATCTGGTAATTCAGATAGCGTACCTATCTCATCGCTCTCTGATTCTGATATTGTGCCCCCATGCAGAACACAAAGGCCATGACTGGACGTAGGTTTTATAAACACTTGGCAGGCTATCTCGCGCCTTGTTGGGGAATGATCGCAGTAGGGGTCCCGAGCATGGTGCTGATGGCGGTCACCGAACCGGCGCTACCAATCTTATTGAAACTGATAATGGATGGTACGTCTGTCAAACCGGAACATGACTTGCTACCGCTGGTACCGCCGGCGGTCATGGCATTTTTTGCAATGCGGGGTGGTGCAAGCTACTTCAATCGGTATGCGATTCAATGGGTAAATGGCAGACTAGTGGCAGACTTGCGGGTAGCCCTGTTCGAGAGGTTGTTGATGCTACCTACACGGTATTACGCGGATCACCCAAGTGAGGATCTTGTTGCCAAGGTTATTTCTGACACGAGTCGGGCTGTCGATAACGTTACGACTACGGTAACTTTATTGGCAAGGGATGGGCTGACCATCATCGCGTTGCTGGCGTGGATGCTCTATCTAGACTGGAGATCCGCATTACTCGCATTATCAATGATCCCAGTGATTATGCTGATTGTGCGATCGACCAGTGAGCCGCATCAGACAAGTGATCTAGATGCGTCATCATTGCGCAACGGCATGAACAGAATAGTCCAGGAGTCGATCAGAAACCACAAAGTCATTAAATTAGATGGAGGGCAACAGTATCAGAGACAGCGCTTCAAGATCGAATCTGACCGAGTACAACGTATCAACTTAAAACAGGCCGCAGATAAATCCTTCAGAACAGCAGCGATACATCTGACCATCGGCGTGATGCTAGCGATTGTCATCTATCCCGCCGCCCAACAAGCCGCTACAGATGGAGGCATCGGTAGTTTTGTCTCGCTCAGTATAGCCATGTTGCTGCTGATCCTGCCGGTGAGGCGGATGACCTTTTTCTATCTGTCTCGACAGCAAGGGCTGCAAGCCACCACATCGGTACTCGCACTACTGGAAGAGGTGCCTGAGATAGATATCGGCACAGTTGACGTTGGTCGCGCTCGAGGGGAGTTAATCTTTGAACAGGTTGGTCTTTGCGGGCAGTCACCCGCTTCCAGAGTGGTGGATGAGATTACGCAAGTACTTCACCCAGGTGAGAGGATGCGACTAGCGGATCCCGCGCTAGCGGATCTGGTGCTGCGTTTTTCTAAGCCTAGTCATGGAAGGGTTCTGCTGGATGGACACGATCTGGAAACGCTTACACTAGCCAGCCTACATGCCAATATTGCATGGATATCACGCGAATTGACCTTATTCAATGACACCGTGGCGGTGAATATCGCTTATGGTGACACGGGGCATGCAACAGAAGCGGAGATCATTAGTGCAATGCATGCCTCTCATGCAGCAGAATTCATCCGAGAGCTGCCGCAAGGATTGCAGACCGTGGTGGGAGAAGGGGGTGTTGATCTCTCTGAGGAGCTACGTCTTCATATTGTCATTGCTCGGGCATTTCTGAAAGATCCATCCATTTTGATTCTGGAGGAGGGGGCTACAGCGTTGGATCAGAAATCTGGTCGGCAGGTGCAGGTAGCGCTGGAAGGCCTAATGAAAGGCCGGACCAGCATAACGATTAGAGCATTTTTAGGCACGAAGGATTCATCGAATCCAGATTGAGGGAAGTGGTTACTTCAAAACCTTCTTAAGGATTCTAATTTTGGCCCACAACACAGCTTTAGTGGCATGAATAGACAGGACATCTATAAGTGGTGAAATAATGATGTCATAGCTAGTCTGGGTGGGGGTTCGCCAGATTAATACGTCTTCGTGTCATCACCCGGTAATCCTTATGCAGCTTTACAAATCTGACTAATTCGCATGTGCCATGGTAGGGGAGACTTAGGCCTGAGCTGGTCTGAAGAAATGAAGTAAACCTCATCAGTATTGTTTGGGTGGGGTAATGGGCGCATGTTGCGTCAGGCACGAAAGAACCAGTCAATCCGTTTCGGTGGACTTGCTGGGGGGTATATATTCTGGCACCCACCTCATCAGGCCCTGACGGACTTCCAAATCACTTAAAACAGCATGCTCTTTCAACCATAGAATTACCTTAGCTAGCCACTCTGTATCAACCGTGCGGGGCTGCACAATGCGTATCTTGGGGTGTGAGGTGGATAGGGTGCTCTCGCTATCCGCCCATAATTCTTCGTAGAGTTTCTCTCCTTCCCGCAAGCCACTGTAGACGATTTTGATATCTTCTTCACTGAAACCTGACATTCGGATGAGATCACGAGCGAGATCAGCGATCTTGACCGGCTCACCCATATCCAACAAAAAAATTTCACTTCTGTTCATATTTCCACTCATAGAACCCGCCTGCAATACCAACTGAGCAGCCTCTGGGATGGACATGAAATAGCGCGTGATCTCTGGGTGGGTGACGGTCACTGGACCACCATTGGCAATTTGCTCACGAAATTTCGGAATCACGCTGCCGGTGCTGCCCAGCACATTACCAAAACGCACCGTCACGAAGTGTGTACTTGATTTCTTAACTTCAGGATCACTGTTCTGGGTAGAGAGCATAGATTGCTGCTGCGACTGACACATTATCTCCGCCAGACGTTTGCTGGCACCCATGACATTGGTCGGATTAACTGCCTTATCGGTCGAGATCAATACGAATTTCTCGACCCCATATTCAATCGAGACCTGTGCCAGACAATGAGTTCCCAAGACATTGTTCTGTACTGCCTGCCAGGCATTCTCTTGCTCCATCAGCGGAACATGCTTATAAGCTGCGGCATGGAAGACCACTTCCGGCCGGAACTGTTTAAATATCTGATTCAGTCGGGCGGGGTGTTTAATATCGCCAATCACAAACGATGCAGAGATGTTTGGATAAGAGGATCTGAATTCCTGCTCCATGTTATAGAGTGCGAGCTCGTTCAGTTCAAATAGCACCAACAAAGCCGGTTCAAATCGAACTATTTGCCGGCAAAGTTCTGATCCGATCGAGCCGCCCGCTCCGGTTACTAGGACAGTTTTCCCTGTCAGAAAGCTGTTCAGACCTTCGTTGTCGAGATTCACTGGATTGCGCCCGAGCAGATCGTCCAGTTCGATCTCTCTAATTCGGGCGATAGTGACCTTGCCACTGATAAGATCATCATAGGAGGGAACAATCAGTGCTTTAATAGAAGCCTCTATGCATATTTTGTGTGCTCGGCGGCGGTTAGCAGCGGTGACATTCGGCATGGCGATGATGGCATTGGAGACACCCATCTTCTCTGCTATAGCAGGCAACTGGTCAATTCGCCCCAGCACCTTAAAACCATGCAATAGCCTGTTGTGCTTTTGCGGGTTATCATCAATAAATCCGACTATCTGCCACTCCTTGCTTTTGGATAGCTCTTTCGCCAGGCTGGCCCCAGCATCCCCTGCACCCAGTATCAGCACCGGCTTCCCTTTTGTTTTTTTAAAGTTAAAGAGATGCCCCTCTCTCCATAGTCGATAGCTAAGACGACTGCCGCCCATGATGAGTAACAGCAGAATTGGATCGAGTAGCAATACAGAGCGGGGCACTACGGCATGTAATTGCAGCAAGAAGAGTCCAAGTGGTATCACCGCGATTCCTAACAGAATCGCCAGTAGGATGCGCCGCAAGTCAGGCAGACTTGCATATTTCCAGTGACCGCGATACAGACCAAATAATTGGAATGATGCAAATTGGCTCAGAACCACCCAGGGTAGGATTGATAGAAGAAAAGATAAATGAGAGGGAGGAATATCAAAATTAAACCGGAATAAATAGGCTAACCACCATGCGGCAACGACTGCGGCGAGGTCATGCGCCATTGCAATCAGTGAGCGTAGGTTTAGGTTATATCGAAGCATTCTGTCGATCGCTGCAGTGGCGAATCCAATAACGGTCAAAAGAGAATACCATCACCAGATAAGCTGCGCAGCATACCATGATGGTTCTGAGCTGAATGGGGGCCTGCCAAACTTTTTCACCGAGGAGGTTCCAACTTGCCAGCATAGTCATGGCATCTGCAATGAATGGCGAAAAGACGGGCAACGGGAGCCAGAACGACTATAGATCACCTGTCTAACCGATCACGCTAATGACAGCCGCTAAAAATCCATATCGGGACTACTTTCTGGCACCTATCCTGTTTGGCCCGGATAAGCTGGCTTTGTAAATTGGCTTCGTTTTGTAAAAAATTAAAAATCTTCACCCCTGGCGATCGCCTGCACGCCCTTGATCAGTTGATTGATCGCACGTTTTTGGTATCGAAAACCTGAGGTCTGGCTTTGCTGAGCGCTGCGTAGTTTGCCCAGGAGCACGTTATCTTGGAGTTTCAAAAAGGCTTCAATGAACTTGATCTCCTCGGCGCACTCTTTGCCTTTAGGTTTCTTGTTGGGCGTGGTGAAGGTCACAGAAACGCGCTGTTTATTGCGGTGCATCTGCGCCAGTTGAATCAATTCGGACCGGTGAGGGTTTAGTCCCCAGGACTTGATCTCATTTTTAGCGTCCTCATCGCTGAAATTCATGAGAAATGACTCGTTGCGTTCAAAGTCGATGATTCGTTTGGCCAGTTCAATGGCCTGGATATCACTGCTGCAATCCTCGCGGACCAGCAGAGAAATTTCCGCAATCTCTTTGGCAAAAACTCTTTCATCGACGGGCAAACTGAGACGATGTCTTGTGGCATTGAGGCTGGCATGGCGTTTGCCCTCCTCAGACCGTGGCCCCGTAGACTTGAGCGCATTGGCCCTATTGGCCGCTCTTTGTTTGGGGCTTGTCATAGGCCTTAGCGGGCTTTTCTAATGCGGAGACATCAATGGTCTGAAGATCTCGCCTGAGTAAATCGTTTTGAAGTTTCAAACGCTCTTGCAAGACTGAGCGATTGACCAGTGCCTCGTACGACGCCTGAAACCCTGCAAGCGTCTTAGCCTTCAAGGCAATCATTTCGTCAAGACTCTCCAATTTGAATTGGCAGATCTCTAGCGCCTTCTGGGTGAGTGACTCCATCGTCAAGTTGAGCCCATCCAGCACCTTGGTGAACTCGTCGTCTATCCTATTGGAAAATAGGGCCTCCATGGCCCAGGCCGCTGCATCTGAAACGGCTTTGGAAAAATGATTGGGGTCGAGAAGTCCTGCCATGGAATGGATCAGCGTGGCACGCTTTTGGTTTTCGTAACGTCGCATCCACCACAGGCACTCGTAGATTTTTTCTGCAAGGTAAATCTGTAGCGGTGTTGTGGCCCCCAGCTCTTGAATCGTGGCAAGCAGTCCCCGCTGGTAAACCTCCATCGATTCTCCCGGCAGTACGGGCGTGATGCCCAATACCTCCGAGACGGAGGATGACGCCACCTTAAGGGATTTGCCGGAGGTTTGCTTATTGCTCATCTGTTAACTCTTGCGGGAATCTTTCATCTTGCGCGGTTGTTTGGTATTTGTCAGCAATCGCACTCCTGGATGATCCTCTGCGGATCCAGTGAATTCGATGCCTGCGGCCTCTAAGGCTGACTGAATTGCTGAGAGCGATCGAATTTGGCCTGATGGGACGCCATCAAGAACCTCCATTCGTCTGATAGTAGCCACTCCAACACCAGAAGCATCCGCTAAGTTTTGCGCCGTCCATCTCAGCAAGGCTCGTGCAGCTCGTAATTGACCCGTTGAAATCATTTTAAATATCTGTTATGATCTTTTAACGATCATTTATTGGAGTTTTGATATATGCATCATACAACCACAAATAAATTAATGAAACTGCTTGCACACCTCGAGGGCGCCTACGCTCCGAACACCCTGCGCGCCTACCGCGCAGACATGCTCGAATTCATCGCCTACTGCGAAAAGACGGAGGATTGTGCGCTGCCGGCCCCACCATCGACGGTGGCGAGTTTTCTGATGCAAACTGTTTCTCAAGGAATCAAGACCGCCACCATTCGTAGAAAAGCCTCATCTATCAGTGCGATTCACCGTTTGATTGGGGATGACACCACCTGAAAAGACTTACCGGCGGACTTCTTGGTGCTCAAGGCTTAGCCTTTCTTAAGTGAGGCATTGGGGCTGGTCCGTAACCGGACGCCTGGCCAGTCGTCGGGTGTTCCAGTGAACTCAACGCCTGCAGTTTCAAGAGCCTCTTTGATTGCAAGAACAGTTCGCATATTTTGCGCTTGCGGTACTCCAACAGAGGCCTCTACACGTCGAATGGATGACAAGCTCACGCCTGCGGCATTCGCTAGCTCCTCCCCCGACCACCTAATCATGGCCTTAGCAGCGCGAATTTGCTCAGAGGTTATTGACATTTATAGATTCTTATGTGACACTAATAGTGTCTTTTATGAGTTGAGAACAATCATGAACAAGAATACACCAAAATCAACACTATTTGAACTCTTGGCCCACCTTGAAGGCGCCTACGCCCCCAACACACTACGCGC
>JACDSH010000049.1 GCA_013450215.1 Nitrosospira sp. | reverse complement strand
TGTGTCTGGTCGGCCGGGCCTGGGGTGGGTTGTTTTTTTTGTTTTTTGGGTTTTAGTGGAGGTGTGGGGGGTTTTGGGGGGGGGGGGGGGGGGTGGAGGGGGGGGGGGGGGGGGGTGGGTGGGGGGGGGGGGGGGGTGGGGGGGGGGGGTGGGGGGGGGGGGGGGGGGGGGGGTGGGGTGGGGGGGGGGGGGGGTGGGGGGGGGGGGGGGGGGGGGGTAGATAGGTCAGAAAAGGAAATTGATCGGCCATATTGGTTTATTGAGCAGTAGACGCTTCTAAGAGCGGGGGAAAAGACCCTCGCAATGTTTAGCAATAGAGCATTTTCGGCTAAATTCGGCGAAAAGCTTCAATCATCTAGACAGCCGAGCCGAGTTTTGGCATAATTGTCAATATGAAGCCACAAGATGATCCCTTCCGAAAAATTCTGGTCTTGCACGGACCCAATCTAAATATGTTAGGAACTCGTGAACCAGAAATCTATGGTCGCATCACGTTAGACGAAATTGACAGAAGTTTAGGTAAGATAGCGAAAGAAGCCGGCTCTTCTGTGCAAAGTTTTCAGAGTAATTCGGAAGCAGACTTAATAAGTCGAATTCAGCAGACAGTTGGGGATGGAACGGATTTTATTATAATTAATCCGGCGGCATTTACCCACACCAGCGTTGCTTTGCGAGATGCATTGGCAGCAGTAAAGTTACCATTTATAGAGGTTCATCTTTCCAACATCTTTGCACGTGAGAGTTTTCGCAAAGAATCATATTTCTCAGACTTGGCATTGGGTGTCGTTAGCGGCCTAGGTTACAGGGGCTATGAACTGGCCTTGGAATACGCATTAACTGCCCGTTAGCGCAACGTTTAAAACGACATCGGTTCCAAGCATATCCAAACTATAGATAGATTGGCCATGGATATCCAGAATCAAACTGCATGAATACCCAGCATCCCAACAGACGCTGATTGCTAGAAGAGCAAAAATTTAGAGACTCATAACGAGAGAACTAACATGGATTTAAGAAAGCTAAAAAAACTGATTGAATTGGTAGAAGAGTCTGGTATCGGCGAATTAGAAATAACTGAGGGTGAAGAAAAGGTTCGTATCAGCAAATCAGGATCGATAGTGCAAAGTTACGTGAACTCACCTGCGACGCTACAGGCAGCCCATGTAGTTCCATTAACCGCCACTCAAGAAACAGAGACTGCAGCAAAAGAGACGTTACCAGAAGGACATATGGTTAAGTCCCCAATGGTAGGAACTTTTTACCGTTCATCCGCACCAGGTGGCAATGCATTTGTAGAGGTGGGGCAATCAGTTAAGGAGGGGGATACTCTTTGTATCATCGAGGCTATGAAACTGCTTAATGAAATTGAGTCTGATAAGACTGGGGTAATAAAGACAATCCTGATAGAAAATGGTCAGCCGGTAGAGTATGGCGAGCCGTTATTTGAGATTGAGTGATGGCAGAGGGATTGGCAGCAGTATGCAATAAAAACAGGCCTGAAGTTAGTTTCACTGTAAGTTAAAAAATACTCCATAGATAGACATGTTTGAAAAGATACTGATAGCCAATCGCGGTGAAATTGCCCTACGCATACAAAGGGCGTGCCGCGAGATGGGAATTAAGACGGTGGTGGTGCATTCTGAGGCAGACGCTGAGGCTAAGTACGTCAAACTTGCTGATGAATCCGTGTGTATTGGGCCTGCTTCATCAGCTCAGAGCTATCTCAATATTCCAGCCATTATCAGTGCGGCAGAGGTAACCGATGCAGAAGCGATCCATCCGGGTTATGGATTTCTGTCTGAGAATGCTGACTTCGCCGAGAGAGTCGAAAAAAGTGGATTTGTATTCATCGGTCCTCGTGCTGAGACCATTCGACTGATGGGGGATAAAATCAGCGCAAAAAATGCAATGAAAAGGGCGGGTATACCCTGTGTACCTGGTTTCGACGGTGCGCTACCCGAGTCAGCTGAAGAAATTAAAAAAATTGTTCGAAGCATTGGATACCCAGTGATCATCAAGGCATCGGGTGGAGGTGGTGGACGCGGGATGCGGGTAGTACATACAGAGGCTGCGTTACTAAACGCTGTCATTATGACCCGTAATGAGGCCCAAGCAGCATTTGGCAATCCAATAGTTTATGCTGAGAAATTTCTGGAGAGTCCTCGCCATATCGAATTCCAGGTGCTGGTAGATGAGCACAGGAACGCGGTACACCTAGGGGAGAGGGACTGCTCGATGCAGAGACGCCATCAGAAAATAATCGAAGAGGCGCCAGCATTTGGAATTACCCCACGGCAAAGGGATAAAATTGGGACACGTTGCGCAGACGCATGCCGAAGCATCGGTTATCGGGGAGTAGGAACGTTTGAATTTCTATTTGAGAAGAACGAATTTTACTTCATAGAGATGAATACGAGGTTGCAGGTCGAGCACCCAGTTACAGAGGCGGTGACGGGGATCGATCTGGTACAGGCGCAGATTCGTGTCGCTGCTGGTGAGAAGCTAAGTTTTCGCCAGCGTAATATCGTGATAAAAGGATTTGCGATCGAATGCCGAATAAATGCAGAGGATCCTTATAAGCTCACGCCATCGGCGGGACGAATTACACAGTATCATGCGCCAGGCGGGCCAGGCATCCGAGTGGATTCACACATTTATCAGCATTACATGGTGCCTCAATATTACGACTCTATGATCGGCAAGGTAATCGCCTATGGAGATACACGGGACCAGGCGATTGCACGTATGCGTATTGCTCTTTCCGAGATGGGGGTTGGCGGAATTAAGACAAATATCCCACTTCATCTCGATCTATTGTCAGATGCAGCATTTCTAAGTGGTGGAACCCCGATCCATTATCTCGAGCAAAAGCTCGCCAATCATAATAAGCTGGCTTAAAGCATAAACTCTCTTCTGTGCAGCAAAGAAATACGCTCCCAACCATCAAGTTACTAAATCAATTTCACGTCGTTAGATGTAATCAATAATCAAGATAATGTCTTGGATCTCAATCACCATAGAGACAGACTCTACCCATGCCGAAGTACTCAGCGATGTGTTACTCGAGATGGGGGCATTGTCAGTGGATATACAGGATGCTGCGGCAGGCACAGACCTAGAGGAACCGTTATTTGGCGAACCGGGAGAGCCTACAGAAAAAAAATTTTGGCAGTCAGCAAAGATTGTAGCAATATTTACGGCTGGCACCGATGTTGAAGAAGTGGTCACAGATGCGTCTCAAGCGGCAGAGCTTACAAGTCTACCGGCATACCATGTAGATCAGTTGCCAGAAAAGGACTGGGTCAGGATGAGTCAGGACCAATTCACGCCGATTAAAATTTCATCGAGACTGTGGATTGTGCCAAGCTGGCATAAAGCACCCGATCCAAAGGCAATCAATCTGATTCTTGACCCGGGACTTGCTTTTGGGACGGGGAGTCATGCTACCACTCAGTTATGCTTGGCCTGGTTAGATGAAAATTTGAGAGGCGGTGAAGCTGTACTAGACTATGGTTGCGGATCCGGCATCCTCGCAATAGCAGCCCTAAAGTTGGGCGCGAGAAACGCGATAGGGGTAGACATAGATCCTCAGGCGATCATGGCAAGCCAAGAGAATGCAACCCGAAACCAAATAGATCAAAAGAATGCGCAGTTTTACATAGCGCATAACGAACTACAAACGACAACGACAGACTGGGCAGATATGGTCGTCGCCAATATCTTAGCAAACCCACTCAAAGTACTAGCGCCATTACTAATGAGTATGACGCGCAAGGGCGGAAAAATCGCTCTCTCTGGCATACTTAAGGATCAGTCTGAGGAGGTTGAAAAAATCTACCAGCAATGGTTTAAGATGCAGATCTCAGGGGAGAGAGAGGGGTGGGTGCTGTTAACAGGGATAAGAGAATGAAGCCCAAGGTACGTATAAGAACTCGGATATGGCGCTAGTAACGCGCTGCCCGAACTGCGAGACTACATTCCGCGTGACTGCTCAGCACTTGAAAGCACATGGTGGGGATGTGCGTTGCGGAAGCTGTGCTCATGTGTTTAACGGATTCGCTACCCTGGCCACGGTGCAAGAAACGAGGGCCGATGAATCATCAGAGGAGGCAAGAGCGGATGAATTGTTATATCCTAACCAATTAGCGGTTCCACAAGAAATAATCGAGGAGACTCCTAGCGCAGGTAACCTGACAATTGAGCGGGAGTACTATGAACTCTCAAAGCCACACAAGAAACAAGGCGGTTGGGTCATCGCAAGTCTCGTTCTATGTGTCTTATTGACGGGGCAGTTGATCTACTCATACCGATCTGAGATTTCTGTTCAAGTGCCCAGTGCACGTCTCTACTTGGAACAGTACTGTGAGCTTCTGGGCTGTACGATCCCGCCATCACAGCAAGCGGATCTGCTGAGTATTGAATCATCCGATTTAAGGTCAGACTCTGCAGAGGGCCCCGAGGCCACAATTCTGACAGCAATACTACGTAACTATGCGCCATTCTCTCAAGCTTACCCCTTGCTCGAACTAACTCTGACCGATGTTCAGGAACAAACGCTGGCAAGTCATATCTTCAAGCCAAGTGAATATCTCGGAAGAGAGATGAGATCAGAGCAGACGATAGCACCGGGGCAAGAAATCGAGGTTAAGGTATATTTAGATACTGGTGATTTAAATGCGGTGGGATACAAATTATTCTTACTCTACCCTTAGCTGTAACGCTAGAAATAATAGAGCCTTTAAAAGACGACATTCACGTTAAGAGGCGTCATCATGGAGCTGTGGAGAGAACGTATTTGGATTAGAATCTATACCCTGTCAAACCAAGTGCAGACCCTTTTCGCAGAATGAAATCAGAAAACCTGGTCGAGATTAATGACCTAAATTTTTCCTATGGTAACCGCGCCATTCTGAAGGGCATCAATATGACCATGCATAGAGGCAAGGTCATCGCCATTATGGGCGGGAGTGGGTGTGGCAAGACAACTTTGTTGCGTTTGATCGGGGGCGCAGTAACGCCTTCATCTGGTTACGTCAAAGTCGCTGGTCAGGTGGTGCATGATCTCACCAGGGATGAGTTGTTTCAGATACGCCGCAAGATGAGTATGCTCTTCCAGTTTGGCGCGCTCTTCACCGATCTTTCTGTCTTTGACAATGTGGCATTTCAGATGAGAGAGCATACTGACTTGCCGGAAGCGGTAATTCGTGATTTGGTACTTATGAAGTTGCATGCTGTTGGCCTGCGCGGTGCACATAAGTTAATGCCTGCAGAACTCTCCGGAGGGATGGCAAGAAGGGTGGCATTAGCCAGGTCAGTTGCACTTGACCCACTACTCATCATGTATGATGAGCCATTTACAGGGCTCGATCCGATCTCATTGAGCGTGATTGGGAATTTGATTCGTCGACTGACAGATGCCTTGGGAATGACTTCAATCATTGTAACCCATGACGTGCAGGAGTCTCTGAAAATAGTCGATTATGTCTACTTCATATCAGAGGGCGTGATAGCGGCGCATGGAACTCCGACAGAGGTCCGGGGATCAATTGCACCATTCGTTCATCAGTTTGTACATGGAGAAGAGGATGGTCCGGTACCCTTCCATTATCCTGCGAGTTCATATGCAAGTGACCTGAGGATGAGGGGGGAAATTGCCTAGGAGGATTGTTCTCGGCATCCAGGGTGTCGGTCATCGAGTGATAGAGAGTGTCTGGCGATTGGGTCGTGCCAGCCGTTTTTTTATGTTGATGTTGATGAAGTCGGGTACCAGCATGAGACGGTTTCGTCTCATCATAAGGGAGATCTACTTTACAGGGGTCCTATCCCTGATCATCATCGTGGTATCCGGCCTATTTGTGGGCATGGTGCTGGGCTTACAGGGGTATGAGACCCTGCAAAAATATGGATCCGAGTCTGCTGTGGGGACACTGGTTGCTCTCTCTTTAGTAAGAGAGCTGGGCCCAGTGGTGGCAGCGCTGCTGTTTGCAAGTCGAGCTGGCTCTGCAATCACTGCAGAGATTGGCCTGATGAAGGCCACCGAGCAATTGGCTGCAATGGAGATGATGGCGGTGGATCCGATCGCGCGCGTGGTTGCACCCCGATTCTGGGCGGGGGTAATCTCGATGCCATTTCTGGCGGCGATGTTTTCATCGGTCGGTGTGTTTGGTGGTTACTTGGTAACGGTGGTATTGATCGGTGTGGATGAAGGATCTTTCTGGTCACAGATGCAGAGCGCTGTTGATTTTCGATATGACATTGTCAATGGCGTCATCAAGACCTGTGTGTTTGGGGTGGCGGTGACAGCAATCGCAGTATTCGAAGGTTATGACGCGCCACCGACAGCGGCGGGAGTGTCCGGCGCAACCACGCGGACGGTGGTGACGTCATCCTTGGCGATTCTTGGCTTGGATTTTGTTTTGACCGCATTCATGTTTAGAGGGATGAGCTGATGCAGCGGACAACAATGGATTTATGGGTGGGACTATTTGTTGTGGCCGGGATTGGGGCGCTGTTGGTGCTCGCGCTGAAAGTAGGAAATATGGGCACTTATAGTGCCGCACAGAGCTATACACTGATGGGAAGTTTTGAGAATATTGGGGGCTTAAAACCTCGCGCGCCAGTGAAGAGTGCCGGGGTTGTGGTAGGTCGGGTGCTGGATATTCAGTTTAACCCTGAAACGTTTGATGCAGTAGTCACGATGAGTATCGATACTCGTTACCAATTCCCTAAGGATACATTTGCCAGTATTTTGACGTCCGGACTGTTGGGTGAGCAGTATATCGGCCTTGCAGCTGGTGGTGATGAGGTGATGTTGAAGGGTGGTGATAAAATTATGAAGACCAACTCGGCGATAGTGTTGGAGGAGATGATCGGACGATTCTTGTTCAACAAGGCGTCAGAGAGTAAAGATGGGAATAATTAATACGGGCTCAAGCGTATAACCCGTGGCCAGGGTCTGTGGTGCGGTTACTTGAACTAAATGAGGGGAGAATGAAAAAGATAAATCTAGGCATTTCTATACTTGTGACGGCATGGTTACTGGCGTCCCCAGTGTCGGCGACTGAGATTTCGCCCGATACTTTGATCGACACTACCGCTCAGGAGGTGCTCGCCATAATCAGGCAAGATAAAGATATACGGGCAGGAAATACAGGCAAGATTCTTAATCTAGTGGAGGTCAAAGTATTGCCACACTTCAATTTCACGCGGATGACCCGCTTATCGATGGGGAAAAACTGGAACATAGCCACCCCTGAGCAGCAGCAAGAACTGGTGAAGGAGTTCCGCATGCTGCTAGTTCGAACCTATTCCAATGCGTTGGCCGGTTATCGCGATCACCAAATTAAGGTAGAGCCAACGAGAGTCAAGCCGGGCGACACTGATGTCACGGTTAAGACTCAGGTGATGGAGGAGCATGGTCAGGTCCACGTGCCGATTGATTACAGTATGGAGAATTCTGCTGATGGCTGGAAGGTATACGATGTAACTGTGGCCGGAGTCAGTCTGGTGACTAATTATCGCGGCTCATTCAATACTCAGATCCGAGATGGGGGGGTTGCAAAGTTACTTAAGACCTTGCAGGAAAAGAATCGGGGTTTAGAGGCAAGAGATAAAGAGAATAAGACAGCTACAAAATAGTCATCTGTGATGAAAGACATGATCTTGCGTGATGGAAATCGCCTAATCGTTAGTGGTGCCGTCACCATCGAAAATGTTGTCAAATTGACCGAACTGGGGTCGGCCATGCTTAACCAGGAGGACTGGGTGATTGACATGCAGCAGGTGACGGAGGTCGATTCGTCTGCCGTCAGTATGTTGCTCGAGTGGCAGCGCAGGGCGCACAGACAGAATGGGCAAATTCAATTTGCCAATCTGCCAGAGGCGCTAAAAAGTCTTGCTCAATTGTACGGTGTTTCTGAATTGATTCCGATGGGATAAGTCCGAGTGCGAGGAAATCCCGCTACCCGCTAGGATGAGAAAAGGTCGATGCGGGGAAATACTGATGTCCCCGGGTAATGAGACAGGTCCCACGTGAGTATCGCACTTAATGCCGGCTTCAGGCTCTCCCCTTTCTCTGTTAGAAAGTACCGGTAACGAGCGAGTTTCAGTTGGTATGCCTCCCGGGCAATCAGGCCAGCAGATTCTAATTTTTCAGCCTATTAGCGAGAATGTTGGAAGCGATTGCCTCTGGGGAGGACATTAATTCCCGATAGCGGCTAATGCATTCTAACGAAAGGGTACTTTGTCATGCTGAAACTCTACCAACTTGAACGTACATAGGGAATCCCGAACTTAAGTCATTTTTGCTGCAAGACAGAAACGTATTTGCGGATGGCGGGCATCGAGTATGAAATTGTTCCAGCCCTCCCATTAAATGCTCCCAAGGGCAAGGTACCCTATATTGAAGATGGCGGCAGTCTATTAGGGGACTCTGGTTTTATCGTGCAGTATCTTAAAGCAAAGTATAAGAACCTGGATGTGGATCTAAGTGAATCTGAGCTGGCCCTCTCACTGGCGATGCAGCGTTTACTAGAGGAGCATTTATTCTGGGCGACCATGTATACGCGGTGGCAGTACACTGATGCAAATTGGCAAGTCAATAAGCAGGCAATTTTTGGAGCATTGCCGCCCCCCCTTCAAGACATGCTGGCAGACAGTTGGCGCCACTTAATCAAGCAGCAAATCTATGGGCATGGAATGGGGAGACACGCACCTGAAGAGATATTTGAACTTGGAAATCAGGATATCGATGCTCTCTCGGCTTGTCTCGGTAACAAAAAATACTTCATCGGCAACAAACCGACCACACTGGACGCCAGTGCCTTTGGATTTTTGATTAATACATTCGGTTGTCCTATTGAGTCTCCAATTAAAGAGCATGGATTAACAAAGATCAATCTGACCGATTTTGTTGATCGAATTAAGAAAGAATATTATCCGGACTTGTAATGTGTAAGGATCCAGATCGGGTGATAATGTAGTACTAGAATCCAGTTGAGGGCACAGATAACTTTTTATTCTAAGAGCTATCAGTCATCCGAATTCAAAATGAGAGTGGCTGCGAAAGATAATAGGAAGTGACCAGAAAAAGGGTCATCACTAACGTAAAATCAACAGTCGCATCTATCCTTATCCATTCCCACGTGAATTAGATCGTTCAAATGACCCCAGCAGTTGAGGTTAATCAGGTAAAGAAGCGATTCGGATCGTTGATCGCATTGGAGGGGGTCGATCTTCAGATTGACCAAGGGGAATTTTTTGCGTTACTCGGACCTAATGGGGCAGGTAAAACCACCCTCATCCACATCTTGGCGGGCTTGACCATAGCCAGCAGCGGAAATGCTAGGGTTATGGGGCATGATGTTGTAACCGGGTATCAAGAGGCTCGCCGTCTCCTCGGTGTAGTACCACAGGAGCTGGTGTTTGATCCATTCTTTACTGTAAGAGAGACATTAGTCATTCAGTCCGGCTATTACGGACTGAAGAAAAACGATTCATGGATAGATGAAATAATTCACCGCTTGGACCTGACCGAAAAATCGAACACAAATATGCGGGCGCTATCCGGAGGTATGAAGAGGCGGGTACTGGTGGCCCAAGCGCTGGTACATAAGCCCCCCGTCATCGTCTTGGATGAACCAACTGCAGGGGTAGACGTGGAATTGCGTCAGGGCCTGTGGCGCTTTATCAAAGAATTGAACCGGGACGGACACACCATCGTACTGACAACTCATCATCTAGATGAGGCTGAGGCTCTGTGCAATCGGGTGGCGATGCTGAAGCTGGGAAAGATCGTCGCGCTTGATAGCACTCAGAATTTCATTAACAGTATATCTGGCATCTCAATACGTCTAAGGTTATCACCCGGCCCGATGCCCGCCTCGATAGAGTCTCTGATAAGCAGCAGAAGCGAGGGGTACTGTACACTGACAATAAAAGAATACTCTGAAATTGAGCAGGTATTGGGTGCGTTGCGTAAGGCAGAATTGCAGGTGCTGGAGATGAAATTAATGCAACCAGATCTGGAAGAGGTCTTCATCAAGATCGTGGGCAGCAAGTCGGACTAGGATAATCTATGATCGGATTTTATACGCTCTTCCATAAGGAGGTGCAGCGGTTCTGGAAGGTCAGTCTACAGACCATTCTCGCGCCCATCCTGACAACGCTACTCTACTTGCTAATATTCTCGCACGTGCTGGAAGAGCATGTGCAAATTTACCCCGGCGTTCCCTATACAGTGTTCTTAATCCCGGGCCTAGTGATGATGGCGGTACTTCAAAATGCATTTGCAAATTCGTCGTCCAGTCTTATTCAATCACGAGTCACTGGCAATATCGTATTTGTACTGCTCTCGCCACTATCCTACCGTGAAATATTTATGGCATATGTGTTGGCATCAGTAATGCGCGCGGTCGTTGTAGGGGTGGGAGTATATCTAGTGACATGGTACTTTTTTGATGTGCCGTTACGTTCATTATCATGGGTATTTCTATTTGCGCTACTGGGGAGCGCTTTTCTAGGAGCATTAGGGATTATTGCTGGGATTTGGGCAGAAAAATTTGATCAGCTGGCTGCATTTCAAAATTTTATCATCCTGCCGCTGACATTTCTATCGGGTGTATTTTATTCGATCCATTCGCTCCCTCCCTTTTGGCAGGGGCTGTCACAACTCAATCCATTCTTTTATATGATCGATGGGTTTCGATACGGCTTCTTTGGGGTGTCAGATGTTTCGCCCTACTTAAGTTTTGGAATTGTGGTGACTTGCTATATGGCAGTATCATGGCTGACGCTGAAAATGCTGAGGACAGGGTACAAACTTCGACATTGATCACCTGCATTCATGTCAATCGACTCACTTGGCAGGCGAGAATCTAGGTCAAATATTATTCATCCAAAAAGGAAAAAGAAATGGTCACAGCAGAGAGTATACAAACGCATATAGAAACGGCCATGCAGTGTGAACTGGTACAGGTGGAGGGTGACGGGCATCACTTCAATGCAATCATCGTCAGTGCTGAATTTCAGGGAAAGAACATGGTCCAGCAACACCAGCTAGTTTATCGGGCGCTCGGAGATAGAATGAAGGAGGAGATCCACGCGATATCGATGAAGACACTGACGCCCGAACAGTGGAAAGATGTAAATCATAGATAGTCCCTTGTTATCTCAACCACGTGTTACGGCAAGGAAAAGACTAGACTGATAAAACTAGGCGGCCGTGGCTAGCGCGCCCCGCATTTTTTGCATCGCTCTTGCTTCGATCTGCCGGATACGCTCTGCTGATACCCCTAGTTCATCTGCAAGGTCGTGAAGTGTCGCGGTATCTTTCTCCCTCAGCCAGCGGGACTCGATGATATGTCTGCTACGGGGATCTAGACTGGACAGAGCGAATTCTAGACCTTCTCCGTGCAGTCGGTTGGTCTGCTTGGCCTCTAATAATTGGGAAGGTTCAGAGCCGTCTGTGAGGTAAGCGATAGGGCTATATGACTCATCCTCATCCTCAGATAGGGGCTCAAGTGAGATATCGCGACCACTAAATCGGGTCTCCATCTCGACTACCTCCTCCGGTTTAACCCCCAGTTGTTTCGCCATAGTCTCAACCGCCTCTGGGCTCATGGTACCCAGTCCCTGCCTCATGCTACGAAGACTAAAGAACAGTTTCCGTTGGGCCTTGGTGGTGGCGATCTTTACCAGCCTCCAGTTACGCAGAACAAACTCATGAATCTCGGCCTTAATCCAATAGACGGCAAATGATATCAGCCTTACCCCGCGCTCTGGATCATAATGCTTGACCGCCTTCATCAGACCGATATTGCCTTCCTGAATCAGATCGGCTTGTGGGAGACCATATCCCTTGTAGCCGCGAGCGATAGAGACAACAACCCGCAGGTGTGACAGCACCAAATGACGAGCAGCTTCGATGTCGTCATCGTCTCTCAAGCGTCGCGCTAACCCCGTCTCTTCCTCCTGAGAGAGGATGGGAAGTCGACTGATAGTGTGTATGTAACTCTCGATACTGTCGCTGGTCGAGGGTATGCTCAAAGAAAAAGTCATCTCATCCTCCTTAGATTCTCAATGCCATAATAAAATATTAGCAGTCTATCTCCTAGAGTGCCAGTTTTTTTTAAAAGTTCTGAGAAAAAGGCATAACCATCTGAATTATTGTGTTTCTATCTGAGAGAGTTGACTCGTTACTGACAACCAAGCACCCATCCAGCCGAGCCAGGTCGAGAATAACAAGAGGCTCATGCAATCTCTCGATGAGAGATGCTGGAGACGGAAATCGAGGGCGTAGAGCGCTGCCAGATCGGCTAAGGCGTTGTTACTGAGGTAGATTCCAAGAGCGATGATGAGCCAGGCAATGATTCCACCCGTCATTCCCTGGATTGCACCAAAGTAGAGAAAGGGGCGTCGGATGAATCCATTACTGGCACCAATCAATTTTGACACTTCAATTTCATCGAGCCGGGTAAGGATTTGTAAGCGAATGGTGTTAAAGGTTACGGCAACTAAGGCAAAACTCAGTAAGATGGCGAGCATCAGCACAGCCAGCCGTCCGAGGGTTAGCAGTGAATCCAGTCGCTTAGCCCAGGAAGAATCGAGCTGAACATGGTCGATCTTGGGCCACTTTTGAATTTCGCCATGCAAACGATCCAATA
This sequence comes from Nitrosospira sp., assembly GCA_013450215.1. Taxonomy (GTDB): domain Bacteria; phylum Pseudomonadota; class Gammaproteobacteria; order Burkholderiales; family Nitrosomonadaceae; genus VFJL01. The sequence continues at coordinate 8,860 of JACDSH010000049.1, read as the reverse complement.
CGATAGGGTCAGTGTTTTTAGCATTGATCACGAAGGCATCAGGGAGCGGGTTTTGAGAAAGGCTATCAACAACATCGGCAAGGCCGCTGCCCTGTTTAAGTTGTTCTAAGGCGTGATCCTTAGGGATGAACTTAAAGCTCGACACTAGGGGGTGTTGCTTTAATCGGGATCCAATCTGAGAAACGTCAGTTGGTTTCGAATCCATCGCTAGAAATAGACTCAGCTGCGGACTTCCGGATATATGTCCGGAAAGGCTTTGCAGATTTCCAAGGAGCATGTAGCCCCCAGCGGGAAGGCTCAGTGCAATACCAATAACGATAATGCTGAGAAGACTGGGAAACGGGTTACCAGAGAGACGTTTCAATGCCAAGAGAAGGGCATAGGAATGATGTGATAGCCAGACTCTCATACAGTAAGCGCCCCATGATCAAGTGCCAGAATGCGGTCTTGAGAGCCGCCCAGACGGGCAGCGTCGTGGGTAGCGATGAGAACAGTCACCCCCACTTGATGGAACGAACGGAACATATCTATAATTTCATGGGCATAATCAGAATCTAGATTGCCAGTAGGCTCGTCTGCAATCAGGATAGAGGGTCGATTGACGACAGCGCGAGCGATACACAAGCGTTGCTGCTCGCCACCAGAGAGAGTAATGGGCTTTACTTTCTCCTTACTTAAGAGGCCAACCTTATCAAGCGCTGCGCGCACCCGCCCACTCGCCTCCTTAGGGTCAAATCCGCAAATCTGGAGTGGGAGTAACACATTGTCAAAGACGCTCCGGTCAAATAAGATTTTGTGATCTTGAAAAACAAGGCCAAGATTCCGCCGCAGAATAGGGATGGCCCCACCTTTAAGTGCGCCAACATTCTGGCCATTGACGATAACGCTACCGGAAGTGGGGCGTTCAATTGCACCGATAAGTTTCAGAAGAGTGCTCTTGCCGGCACCGGAATGACCGGTCACAAAGACCATCTCACCAGAGTCAATGGTGAAGCTGACCTTGGTTAGGGCATCATAACTATTAGGGTAACGTTTAGAGACGTTGCTGAAACTAATCATACATATGAGGCGCTCTTCATAAAGATTTCATTTTAACCCCTGAAGGGCGTCCCCATTATTTAAAGATAGGTTAATAAAATCGCCCCCTATTTATTATTATCATAAACCGGCAATGGGTACCGTGATAAGTAGATAACCTCATTATCATTAAATTGAGGGCGCCAAAAAGGTCAGGGTCTGCCTAGACCCGCCCAATGGAAACAAGTTACAATTCAGGCTTTTAGACAACATTACGCTGTGCAAGTTAACCGCGGAACTCCTACTCAGGCTAAGAAACCGGTTGCCCTAGTCATCGGTAATTTTGATGGGGTGCATCTGGGTCACCAGGCCATGCTTTCGCGATTGAAGGAGGCCTCAAAGCGGCTGAACCTAGCCTCCTGTGTCATGACCTTTGAGCCGCACCCAAGGGAGTTTTTTGCACCGGATCAAGCGCCTACCAGGCTGACCAGCTTAAGGGAGAAACTCGAGTTGCTTGCTGAGTATGGCGTGGACCAGGTTCAGATATGCCGATTCAATTATGATTTTGCAAAGATAAGCGCAAAAGAATTTGTAACACATATCCTCCAACAGGGGCTTGCCGCACAATGGGTGCTGGTGGGGGATGACTTTCGTTTTGGGGCGCGCCGCGCCGGTGACCTTGCGATGTTGAGATCACTCTCGTCAAGCTATGGTTTTGAAGTGGCAGAAATGTCAGCCTATAGCGTCGATGGGTTACGGGTTTCAAGCACGGCAGTGAGAAAAGCGTTATCGAGCGACGATCTCGGTCTTGCGAGACGCTTACTTGGCCGGCCCTACAGTATCAGTGGGAAGGTAGTGAATGGAGATAAACTGGGCAAGAGGATTGGTTTCCCCACGGCCAATATGCAGTTGCGGCATAATCGGCCGCCACTGTCAGGAATTTTTGCAGTGGAGGTGAGGGGTGCTCTGGATACATCTCCACAGCAAGTAATCCGCGGGGTAGCGAGCCTAGGGGTGCGACCCACGGTACATGAAGGCGGTAAGCCGGTGCTGGAGGTCCATCTATTCGATTTTAACCAAGAAATCTATGGACGGCATTTGCGAATGGATTTTCTGCATAAACTGCGGGACGAAGAAAAGTATTCCGATCTGGATGCACTTATTAGACAGATTAGACTCGATGTGGAAAATGCAAAGAAATACTTTCAAACCGCACAATCTGCAACGGCGTGATCCAAGCAGACAACCGCATAACCCGAATTAATACCCCATGACCGATTATAAGAAGACTCTAAATCTGCCCGATACACCCTTTCCGATGCGTGGCGATCTCGCTAAGCGTGAGCCGGTCATGCTTAAGGATTGGCAGGAAAGGAAACTTTATCAGAAGATCCGCGAAGTCAGCAAAGGACGGCCCAAATTTGTACTGCACGACGGTCCTCCCTATGCCAATGGAGATATCCATATCGGGCATGCAGTCAATAAAATCCTGAAGGACATCATCGTCAAGAGTAAGACCTTGTCGGGCTTTGACGCGCCCTATGTACCAGGTTGGGATTGTCATGGACTACCGATTGAGTTAGTGGTGGAAAAAAACCACGGAAAGAATATTGACCCCGCTAAGTTCCGAGAGTTATGTCGTGAGTATGCAAGTGTTCAGGTTGACCGTCAGAAGGCTGATTTTATTAGGCTCGGTGTGCTGGGTGAGTGGGACAAGCCTTACCTCACTATGGATTACCAAACTGAGGCAGATATCATGCGTACGCTGGGGGAGGTCTATAAGAACGGGTACTTGTATCAAGGGAGCAAGCCGGTTCACTGGTGCGTAGATTGTGGGTCCGCACTTGCTGAGGCTGAGGTCGAATACGAAGATAAGAACTCCCCCGCCATCGATGTGGGCTTTCAGGTACTGGATACCGCGGTCTTGGCGAAAGCATTTGGCATAGGGCACATCAATGGCCCGGTCTATGCCGTGATCTGGACAACGACGCCTTGGACACTACCTGCGAACCAGGCGGTATGCGTGCACCCAGAACTAACCTATGACTTGATTGAAACAAGTAAGGGCCTTCTGATTCTGGTGCATGAACTCGTTGAGAGCGCCTTGGCTCGTTACAGCGAAGGAGATACAACAACTCTCGCAAGCTGCAAGGGGGGCGCTCTTGAGCACCTGAAGCTGCAGCATCCATTCTATCCTCACCAGGTACCAGTGATCTGTGGCGATCACGTAACGATAGATGCCGGTACAGGGCTAGTACATACCGCTCCGGCACACGGGCTGGAAGACTATGCGGTCGGCATGCGTTATGACTTGCCGGTTGAGAACCCGGTAGATGATAAAGGACGATTCTTTGCAAGGATCCCAATGGTGGGAGGCATGAGCGTGTGGGATGCCAACAAGACAGTCATCGAGAGATTAGCTGACAGTGGCAACTTGCTCTTTTCGGGTCGACTGAACCACAGTTACCCGCACTGCTGGCGCCATAAATCGCCGGTAATCTTTCGTGCTACCCATCAATGGTTCATCGGAATGGGCCAGCACGGGAAGGATGGGCGAACATTACGCGGGATTGCCAGCACGGCAGTGGAGCATACGCAGTTTTTCCCGGCATGGGGGCGTGCAAGACTGGAGGCCATGATTAAGAAGCGCCCTGACTGGTGCGTCTCTCGGCAGCGGAATTGGGGCGTGCCAATGCCGCTGTTCATCCATAAGGAGACCGGCGAGCTGCATCCTGACACATCGGCACTGCTGGAGAGGATTGCACAGCAGGTGGAAGAGAGGGGCATTGAGGCATGGTTCAGCCTAGAGATTGAGAGCTTCCCCGGTGTGGATGCCACACAATATAAAAAAGTCACTGATACGCTGGATGTGTGGTTCGACTCAGGCGTCACTCATTACTCTGTTCTGAAACGCAGGGATCAATTAACGTATCCCGCCGATCTTTATCTGGAAGGGTCTGACCAGCACCGGGGTTGGTTCCAGTCCTCACTGCTGACCGGATGCGCCATGGACGGACGGGCACCTTATGAGTCGCTACTGACCCATGGTTTCGTAGTCGATGGCTCCGGTCACAAGATGAGTAAATCTAAGGGCAATGTGATTGCTCCTCAGAAGGTGATGGACACGTACGGGGCGGATATTCTGCGACTATGGGCGGCATCGACAGACTATTCTGGCGAACTGACTATCTCTGATGAAATACTCAAGAGGGTGGTTGAGAGTTATCGGCGGATACGTAACACACTACGCTTTCTATTGGCGAACCTAGCAGATTTTGATGCTGAGAAGGACATGCTCCCGCTAGAAGATTGGGTTGAGATCGACCGTTACATGCTGGCCTTCACTAAGGAACTGCAGAACGATTTGACGCAAGGTTATTCTCGTTATGAATTCCACTTAGCGGTGCACAAACTGCATAATTATTGTTCGGAAGACTTGGGCGGATTCTACCTTGATATTCTCAAGGACCGGCTCTATACCGCTTCAACCAAAGGCATCCCACGACGGTCAGCACAGAGCGCAATACATCATATTGCACATAGTCTAGTGCGGTTATTTGCACCGATCCTGAGCTTCACCGCTGAGGAGGCCTGGCTGCAACTAACAGGAAATACCCCAGATAGCGTGTTACTTCATCTCTGGCACGATTTTCCGTCACAACCGGATGAGCGGGCATTGATAAGCCGATGGGCGAGGGTGCGTGAACTGCGGTCTCGAGTACAAAGATCATTGGAGGACACGCGTGCCAAAGGAGAGATCGGCTCGTCTCTTGCCGCCGTTGTGGAGATGCGTGTCATTGAAGAAGATTACACGCTAATTAAATCGATTGGGGATGATCTGCGATTCGTCATGATTACTTCTGAAGCATATGCATTGCAGGTACAAGATGCAGCGGAGGAACTAATTACTGTGACGCCCTCTGTACATCCGAAGTGCGAAAGGTGCTGGCACTATCGACAGGATATTGGCAGAAGTGCTGAGCATCCAACACTATGCAGTCGCTGCGTGTCCAATCTTTTTGGTTCGGGTGAGGTGAGAAGGTATGCTTAATTTCAGCGTTGTTTTTTTATCAGTGTCATCTGCTCTTATTTTACGACCGAATAGCACTTGGAACGGGCGTTCAAGTGATGCAACCAAGCGCCGGGAAGGATGAAGCTGCACATCAGTTTGACTCTGGCGCTGATCGTGTTGGTGCTGGACTTAGTCAGTAAACACTGGGTAGTGTCCATACTATTGCATGGTCAACAGATTCCCCTGACGGATTTTTTTAATCTAGTGCTGACCTATAATGCTGGAGCCGCTTTTAGTTTCTTGAGCGATGCTTCCGGTTGGCAGCGCTGGTTTTTCAGCGGAATTGCTGCTGCAGCCTCGATTCTGATGGTCTATTTATTACGCAAGCACACATCCGAGAAACTATTCTGTTTGGCGCTAAGTCTGGTTCTGGGCGGCGCATTGGGTAATTTATGGGATCGGATTACTTTGGGGCATGTGGTCGATTTTCTTGATTTTCATGTCGGCGGCTATCACTGGCCCGCATTCAATGTGGCTGATTCTGCAATTTTTCTTGGGGCCCTGTTCCTGATAGTAGAGAGCTTCCGCCACAAAGAGAGTTGACAGTAACTATTGCTCAGTACGTGTGGAGTGATTCTTGCCAGGTTGCCACAGCACATCCTCCACGCTCTGTTGACGGTTTAATGCACGGCATAGTACGAATAAGAAGTCGGATAACCGGTTAAGGTACTGGATATTTAAAGCGGCGACCTCCTCGGTTCGAACGAGCTTGACTACAGCTCTCTCTGCGCGCCGGCAAACGGTGCGTGCGAGATGGCAAAGTGCTGCGGCTCTCGACCCACCTGGGAGTATGAACTCCTTCAGTGCGGGCATGCTGGCGTTGTGCTGATCGAGCTGACGCTCGAGACGCATGACCTGCTCGTTACTCATGCTGATACGGCCGGGGATACTTAAGTCGCCGCCCAGATCAAATAGGTCATGTTGTATGTCCTCCAGCTGACTGCGGACACCCTCCTCTAATTGTTCGACAAGAAGTAGACCGAGGCAGCTATTGAGCTCGTCCACGCAGCCGATGGTCTCAATGCGAGCGCTATCCTTACTTGATCTTGTCCCGTCCCCTAGTCCGGTGGTGCCATCATCACCGGTCCGGGTATATATTTTTGTCAGGCGGTTAGCCATGTTTTGGTGGTAGTCAGCTATGGATTAATAGGTATTTTGGCAGGAATTTCGTTTTACTCTTCTTGCTCAGACTTGTGGATGGGTGGCGGCATGAATAAAGCTGGCAGTGGCTTTTTTATCTGGGCGTGTCGAGTATGGACTGAAGAGCTTTGCGGTGTGGGGGGTGATGCCTTGGAGCTGTCAGATGTGTGCGCCGAGGGTGTGTAAGGCTGACTGAAGAGGGGGTCCTGTGGCGCTTTGGAGTGCACAACCCCATGTGAACGAGGCTCAGAACGGGGGAAGGGGCGAGCTACATTACCTCGGCCATTATGCTGCTCTGGATTGTGACTCTGTTCTGGTTTTGCATACTCATGCCTTTTCGCGATGGGAGTAGCTCGAGCCTTTTCTGTCCGTTGTTGTGTTGTTCCGCACTCAAATCCGGCGACTATTTCTATTTTAAGCTTAAACTTTAGAAGCTTTTCAATGCCCCCCAGTATTTCGTTCTCATCTTCACATACTAGCGAGACTGCGTCACCCTTGGTGCCTGCGCGACCGGTACGCCCGATGCGGTGAATATAGTCTTCTGGTGTAGTGGGCAATTCGAAATTCACCACGTGAGGCAAGTCCTCGATATCAAGCCCGCGTGCCGCGACATCGGTTGCGACGAGCGCGCGTACAGTACCATCCTTGAATTCTGCTAAGGCCTGAGTACGTTGAGGTTGACTCTTGTCTCCGTGGATTGAGGTGGCGGTGATACCATCCTTCTCAAGTTGTTGTGCCAGGCGGCTAGCGCCATGTTTGGTTCGGACAAATATCAGCACCTGCTTCAGGTCGGTTTTTTTAATGAGATGTGACAAGAGCTCGCGTTTACGGTCACGTTCGACCGGGTGAACAACATGGGTGACCAACTCGCTAATCGAGTTGCGTCTTGCCACCTCTATTAGCATTGGTTGCTTTAATAATTTATCAGCAAGCTTCTTAATTTCTTCAGAAAATGTGGCTGAGAACATTAGACTCTGACGCTCTTCCGGCATTAGTGCGAGGATCTTTTTGATATCAGGTAGGAAGCCCATATCTAGCATCCGGTCTGCCTCATCCAGTATCAAGATCTCAACCTTGGAAAGGTTCATTGTCTTCTGTTGGACATGATCTAACAGCCGACCGGGCGTTGCCACCAAGATTTCTATTCCAGCGCGCAAGTCTTTGACTTGGGGGTCCATATTGACACCACCATAAACCACCGCACATCGTAGAGGGAGGTATTTTCCGTAAGCCTTGACGCTCTCATAGACCTGAGCCGCGAGTTCTCGTGTTGGGACTAAGACTAGAGCTCGTATCGGATGTCTTGCTGGGGAGACGCTGGTATTGGCATGCGGCTGGAGTCTTTGCAGCATGGGAAGGGTAAATCCTGCTGTCTTACCTGTACCTGTTTGGGCGCCTCCCATGATGTCTTTACCTTCAAGGATCAGTGGAATCGCTTGAGACTGGATGGGCGTGGGCTCTGTATAGCCCTGGTCGACAACAGCACGTAGAATTTCGGCTGATAGACCAAGCTGATCAAACAACATTTTCATCACTCCTAAACCACCTACCAACACGCGTTGGGACCGGTCTAGGCAGAACAATTATTGAAGATAATCGCATACGATCATGAGACACGACTGGTTGCGGCTGTGACCGGACAGTTACGCCAATCAACCATAGAGCAGAATAATACAGCATTAACTCTGAAAATCATATGAGCCGCTATATCTTGTTTACAGACAGGCCTCGGCCAGTTTCCTACTAGTCATTTCCGACTTCTTGTTGTATACCCTTTGATTTCTTACCTGGCTTGAGCCGTTCTCTAGCCTTACTGAAACAATTTAGTATGAGCGGCGCACCACCGATCGCGACTGCATCAACCAGACAGTACCAAGCCGCAACGCCGCTAGGCGGGTTTCCTTGGGATAGACCGAGTACGGGTTCTATCGTGGCCCACTGCCAAGTCCCAGCCGCAGTACCAATTAACTCTAACCATGTGGTAATAAAGAAGGCTGCGAGGTAGACCATCGGAGATCGACCTTTAAACAGGTAGATCAGAAATACGCAGAAGAGTAGCGCTCCAACCTGATCACCTTGGCTGGGGTACCCGCTGATCCCCCAGGCTGACCAAACGCCGCAGACTGCCACCACAAATATGGCGATACCGCGTGCATACCGCATGAAGAAGCCAGATCGAGCGAGTGCTACGGCGGTTAAGTAGACCATCCCGTGACCCGGCGGCACATAGGCAGGCACATTCTCAAGACGGTAGGTATATCCGCCCATATAGATGGACGCGAAGTGTTCCCCTGCTGTGGCGAATGCGACGGCAATGATTACTTGTGTTCGAACTTCTTTATTCTCACCGAATAACAATAATGCCAAGAAGGTCCAGGCGATGACCCCCATGGTTTGTTGTTGTTGTAGGGTTCCGTCGGAGTCGATAACTAGGCTGATCGCCACACATATAAATGTCAGTGACGCTATGAAGTAGTCACGGATCCTGTGGGGATGCGGAATATTAGGATCAGGGAAATTGCGGAGCAGGTTCAATTTTTTGATTTGTATTGATTATTTTTACTGGAGCGCTAGACAAGGATTACGACAACGAGGTTACACGATATATATTGAGATTTTCCCAGGTGACTT
>JACDSH010000022.1 GCA_013450215.1 Nitrosospira sp. | reverse complement strand
ATTTCTAAGGGGAATCTGATCTTTTCATAAGAACGAGTACAAATAAAAACCCCCGGGTTTGAGACGGGGGCTTTTATGGGCGACATTTCTCAGCGGGAGGGCCGCCAGCCAGGTATTCTCGCCCTGGCTTTTGTGAGCGGCATCTACTGTGACCGACTTGCTCTATTTAGCAGGGGCAACCGTTTTTAGCACGGTGGGGCCTGAAATTGTGATATCCCGGCGAAGTTGTTCCATATTGACACTCATATTATTGACGCCCTCGACTCTTTCTATATGCTCAGTTGACGTGAAAGCGCCTGCCTTCTTACGATATTCAATGATCGCTTTGGCTTTGAAGGAGGTGATACCTGAATTTTTCAGGGTTTCAAGCTCAGCCTGGGTGGCGGTGTTGATGTTTACATATGCGTAGGCGCTGCCGGTAAATGCAAATAGTGTTGCAATAATCATAAATAAATTTTTCATGGTCTCTCCCCTTAAGATTAAATTTGATGACTAGACCACAATAACACAAAATTACTTTGTTACTACAAGTCAATAAAAATGATATTGGACTATCTGAATCGTTAGCCAAGCTGGTTGGTTGATAATGCCATGCTGGGAAATCTTGCGGTTGCGTTCAGGCCACCTTCTAAAGCGCACGCGGGATAGCCTTAGAAGCTTTTTCAGTATAGCCCTAGTCTTAGGGAAGGCAACTCTAGGGGGTGGATAGTTATCTATACCCAACCTTCCGGCTGGATAAAGCGGAGTTACCCGTGCGACTTAAGCCCGCTCATAAGAGCCGTGGGTAGGTCAGCCAGTTGATATTTGCCGCTCATTACTGCGGTAGAGAGGGTATCCAGGGTCTGGTTTTCTAGTAGCTTAACGATCTCTTGCTTGATGGGATGCCACTGTTTATGCATCGGGCAGGGTACAGCGTCATTGCAAACCTTAAGTCCTAATACGCAGTCCTTAGTGAATCCATGGCCTTCAGTAATGACGGCAATCTGCATCAAGGTTATCTTCTCGCCGTCTTCTTGCAGGCAGAAACCGCCCTGCTTGCCGCGGTATGAGTAGAGTAGATTTCCTCTGCACAGGTTCTGTAGCACCTTGGCCAGATAGGTGGGGGGTGCCCCTAGACTTTCGGCAATGTTACGATTCAATATCTTTACACCACGGGGCTGTGTCGCCATGTAGATGAGCGCCTGAATGGCATACTGAGTTGTACGGGATAAAATCATCTAGGCTCGCTATTCTTATATTTGCTTGTAGCTTGTAGTTCGTGGGCACAGCATGGCCAGATTCTCCGTGCCGGTCTATCATTTCTCCCCACTCGTGGCATCATGCCCGTGGGGAACAGTCTCTTATGTGATTTTAATCACGACTAGGCAGCGGTAGTCGTAATTTAGGATCATACAGGATGTTTTTATCTTAATGCCAAATGAGTGCTTTGTAAAACTGTAAAGGTGTGGACTCATCCATCACATTTTTCATTTTAAGGGGCAACTGGTATTCCATTAATGACTATTAATTCATCACTAAATGATCCCATGGTTAGTTCCTCACGCGCCTTTCCCTCCGCTTGAGACTGCGCTTGCTACGCCTAATGGACTGCTCGCAGCCGGAGGAGAGCTTTCACCGGATCGTTTGATTGAGGCCTATCGCAGCGGAATCTTCCCCTGGTTTAATGAGGGTGAGCCTATTCTTTGGTGGAGCCCTGATCCACGTATGGTGATACTTCCTAGTGAGCTTCGAGTCTCTCGATCGTTGAATAAGATTCTGAAGAAACGAGATTACGAGATCCGGGTGGATCATGCATTCAGCCGGGTCATGCAGGCTTGTGCCGCACCGCGCAAGGGCCAATCTGGCACCTGGATAAACCCCGAGATGATCTCAGCTTACACTGTGCTACATGAAATCGGACTGGCCCACTCAGTCGAGACCTGGATGGACGATGAGCTGGTGGGAGGGCTATACGGGGTGAGTCAGGGGGGGATGTTTTTTGGTGAGTCCATGTTTTCCCACAGGCCGAATGCATCCAAAATTGCATTTGTACAGATGATGAGACAGTTGCAGAGGTGGGGATTCGGTATGGTTGATTGTCAAATGAAGACCGCTCATCTGGCGTCCTTTGGAGCGCGTGAAATCCCGCGCATAGAGTTCAGTCAGAGATTGGCTGAACTGATAGGCCACCCAGATCGGGGGGGAGAATGGCATTTCGATGATCAGCCGGTTGAATAATCCCCCTCCATCGAGGCTAGAGTTCTATACCACGGCATCTTATCCGTGCAGTTATCTGTCGGAGAGAGTTGCTCGTTCTGAGGTAGCAACACCCGCCCATCTGATTGATATGGGTGCCTATGCTGAGCTGGTGCAGCTCGGTTTTCGCCGTAGTGGCAGCATCATCTATCGCCCTAATTGCGATCACTGTCGGGCCTGTGTGTCAGTGCGAATTATCATTGATGAATTTGCTCCTAACCGTAATCAGCGTCGGACTTGGAAACGGCATCATCAATTGACTGCGACCCGGCATGAGCTGCACTATAATCCGCATCACTATGAGCTCTATCGGCGCTACCAGGAACATCGTCATTGCGGGGGTGACATGGACGGTGATAGTGATGAGCAGTACCGTCATTTCCTCTTACAAAGCAACGTCAATTCCAAATTAGTTGAGTTTCATGAGAATTATCAGCTGCGCATGGTCAGTATCATTGACGAGCTGCCGGACGGCATTTCCCCTGTCTACACCTTCTTCGATCCGGATGTGGAGGGTGCAAGTTTTGGTACCCATAACATCCTGTGGCAAGTCCAGCAATGCCGTGAACTTGGGTTACCTTATCTTTATCTTGGTTACTGGATCAAGCAAAGCCGGAAAATGGATTACAAGGCCAATTTTCAACCCATTCAAGCCTTGATAGATGGGCAATGGCGTCGATTGGATGGATCTCTGTTGGGTTGTAGCGAGTCGTCTATCTAAATTTTGACTGAGTTCATCGTTTCAGTGACCGTATCTCTGCAGCGCGCCTCTCCAGCGGCAATGCTTTGTTTGCATAACCAATATCCCGATACAGTTGGGCCAGATTTTCGAGGCAGATAGCTACATTGGGATGATCTAGGCCAAAGGCCTTCTCTGATATTGTCAGTGCTCGTCTGAACAGCGGCTCAGCATTGGGATACCTAGCTTGATCTCTGTACAGTCCTGCTAAATTATTCAGACCGAGTGCTACGGTGGGGTGCTCTGAACCGAGAGTTTTTTGCGATAGTGCGAGGACACGCTTATACAATGGTTCAGCTAACGAATATTTTTTTTGTGCGTGGTAGATCAATGCGAGGTTATTTAGACTGATGGCCACGTTAGGATGGTCTTTGCCGAATGTCCTCTCCAAAATTGCGAGTGCACGTTTATGTAAAGGCTCGGCCAGTTCATACAGCTCTTGAGCATGGTAGAGCTGTGCTAGATTATTCAGAACTGAGGCGATATCAAGGTGCTCTGGTCCGAGGGCCTTCTCATCAATCAATAACGCGCGCTTATAAAGCGGCTCGGCTTGAGAATAACGTCCCTGAGCGCTGTACAGCAGCGCCAACCGATTGAGACTGCTGGCTACATCAGTGTGATCCAGACCGAGAGACTGCTCAGCTATTTGAAGGGCTTGTTTGGCCTTGTCCATTGCCAGCGTATATTGCCCCTGTTGATACAGAAGGTCAGACTGACGGTTGAGTTCAGTCCATTCAGGTACGCTGGAATGGCTATATGCACTCACTACAAGCCCTAGTGCGACGAGAGTCCAGGCATTGGGGAGGGAAAGTATCTTCATGGTCCTGATGCATAGTCACTAAGAATGAATTAAATCGGAGGCTATCAGACTTAGGCTGTGGCAGTCCATTCATGACAGAAAACGAATAGGCTAAGTATTCATGAGCATGTGAGCCCTCACGCCCGGTTAGCTCGTTATCCTCCGCGCATACAGGGTCTTTTCCGGGTTAAAATCAGACCATGCTTTATTCCATGCTCCGTCCATTACTATTCAGTCTCGACCCTGAGACTGCTCACTGCCTTACATTCAATGCAATTGAGAAGGCTCGGCGGCTTGGGCTGCTTCCAGGCCAACCATTCCCCTGTCAGTCGAGCAAGGTCATGGGCATTGATTTCCCTAACCCGGTAGGATTGGCAGCAGGGCTGGACAAGGATGGGGAGCATATCGACGCACTTGCCGATCTCGGTTTTGGCTTCATCGAGATAGGCACGGTTACACCCCGCCCCCAGCCCGGGAATCCACGGCCGAGAATATTCCGCCTCCCCCAGGCGAATGCCATTATCAATCGTCTGGGATTTAATAATCACGGTGTGGATAAAATGGTCGTGAATATCAAGCTTTCAAATTACCGGGGCATACTGGGTATTAATATCGGCAAGAATTTTGATACCCCCACAGATAGGGCGATTGATGATTACCTGCTGTGCATGCGTGAAGTTTATCCTCATGCGAGCTATGTCGTGGCCAATATCTCTTCACCCAATACGCCGAATCTGCGGCAGTTGCAAAATGCTGCAGAACTTGACCAATTACTCAGTACTCTAAAAGTTGAACAAGAAAGGTTGGCTGATAAATACGGCAGCTATAAGCCTCTGGTGGTAAAGATTGCGCCGGACCTGGAGCCCCTCCAGATTGAGGCCATCGCTGCACTATTGATGAGGCACCGTATTGACGGTGTAATCGCTACAAATACCACCCTTTCACGGATCGGTGTGGAGGGGTTGCCACATGCGAGCGAGACAGGTGGGCTAAGCGGCGCGCCGCTGAAACAGCGTGCTACTGCGGTCATCCAACAGTTACAGACCATGCTGCAAGGATCCCTCCCAATTATCGGTGTGGGAGGCATCATGTGCGCAGCAGATGTAAAAGAGAAAATAACTGCGGGCGCAAGTCTGGTGCAGATTTATACCGGCCTAATTTATCGCGGCCCTGATCTGATCCGCGAGTCTGTACAAGCGGTATGTGCACCCTGAAATGCTTTATCGTCAGATGAGAAGAGATATTCTGATCGAGAGAATAGATTCCATCCTGCCCCAAACTCAGTGCCGTCAGTGTGGATTTCCTGGGTGCATGCCCTATGCAGAGGCGATTGCCGCAGGCAGTGCAAGAATCAATCAGTGCCCGCCGGGCGGTGAGGCTGGTATCCGACAATTGGCTGATTTGTTGGGGATCAATCCGATACCGTTGAATGCTGCGAATGGTGTGACTAAGCCCAAGGCGGTAGCGCTGATTGATGAGCGGGATTGTATCGGATGTACACTCTGCATCGATGCCTGTCCGGTGGATGCGATTGTAGGAGCTGCTAAGCAGATGCATACGGTGATCGAGGCTGAGTGCACCGGTTGTGAGCTCTGCCTTGCCCCCTGCCCGGTGGACTGTATCAGAATGATTCCTCTCACTAAACTAGTCGTCGCTCTAGAAAGTAGTCATTTCATTCCTATTGAGAATGGGTCATTGAACGAGAATGAAGTGAAAAGGAGAGAGGCCGATCACGCACGAGAGCGCTATCAATTCAGGTTACAGAGACTCAATCGTGAGGAGCAAGAACAAGTAGAAAAATTTGCCCAGAAAACGGTATCGGCCTCCAGCGATTCTAAAAGAGCCTCAATACTGTCGATATTAAAGCGCACTCCGCAGCATCAGTCAGATGGCTGATTAATAGAAGACAGATTGCACAATAGTTTTTTTCTTAGTTCGACCCATGAATATAACTAAACGTCGCGAAATTTTCACCCGTTTCAGGACGGCTAATCCCCACCCCACGACCGAGCTGGAATACAGTACGTCATTCGAGTTACTGGTGGCTGTGGTGCTCTCTGCTCAAGCGACTGACAAGAGCGTGAATCTGGCGACTAAGAGACTGTTCCCCATAGCTAATACGCCAGAAAGAATCCTTGAGTTGGGGGAGACGGGATTAAGGGATAACATCAAGAGCATTGGACTATTTAAAACTAAAGCGAAGAACATCCTGGCTACCTGCAAGATCCTAATCCAAGATCATGGCAGCCAAGTTCCACGGACACGTGATGAGTTAGAGAGGCTCCCTGGTGTGGGACGTAAGACCGCAAACGTGGTATTGAATACCGCGTTTGGAGAGCCGACCATTGCCGTGGATACGCATATCTTTAGGGTTGCCAACCGGACTGGAATCGCTCCCGGGAAGGATGTGCTGGAGGTGGAGCTAAAGTTGTTGAAGTTCATCCCCGAGGAGTTCCGTCATGATGCTCATCACTGGATGATCCTGCACGGGCGTTACGTGTGTAAGGCTCGCAAACCAGAATGCGGCATATGTGGGATCAACGATTTATGCGAGTTTAAGCAGAAGGTAGTGAAGAATAATTCCACTACACAAGTATCAGGCTGATGAATGTTTAACCCCTCAAGAGATCAAGCTCGCCAGCTCTTCTTCGATGCCTGGCATAAGTACCGCCATCGGGAAGTGCTCTCTGGGATGGAGGATATGGCGCTGGGGGTAATCCTGCTGCACCCGGAATACCACCGAATACTCGATGATATTGAACGTTATCGCGACAAGGATTACTCGCCAGAAATGGGGGATACCAATCCTTTTCTGCATATGAGTATGCATATCGCCATCAAGGAGCAACTCTCTATCGATCAGCCGGTGGGTATATGCGAGCGTTTTGACCGTCTGCTGAAAAGATGCGGAGATGAACACGAGGCCATGCATCAAGTCATAGAGTGTTTGGCGGAAATGATCTGGCAAGCGCAACGTGGGCAGTCTGCACCGGATGCGTCGATCTATTTTGACTGTTTAGATCGACGAGAGAGCTGATCAGTGGGTATAAAAAAAGGGCCGATAGGCCCTTTTTTGTTGATTCATTAAAATCTCGAGCGGAGTATCCCCCGTTCGTTTTGTGTCGTGCTACTTTGTCTTCAGGCCAGGCTGAGTGGCATAGTAGGCCGCTAGATTTTCAACATCTTGTTTGCTCAGAGCTGCCGACATGCCGGCCATGATGGGGTTTTTACGGGCACCAGATTTATAGTCGTTCAGTGCCTTTTCCAGATAGTCCGCATGCTGACCGGCGAGCGTTGGGAAGTTTGGGGCCGGGCTATTGCCATCGGCGCCATGACAGGCCGCACATCCTTCGGAGGCTTTTTTCTTGCCGGCTTCGATATCGGCAGCGATTCCCTGTCCAGAAACTAGCAGCCATGATGCGCTCATTGCTGCAATGATCATTTTTTTCATGATTATATCCTTACGTGAATGACTAAACTATTTTCCACCGCTGGTGTAATAGGCAACCAAATCCTTCATATCCTGAGCGGTGAGTGTGACCGCGATGGCGTTCATGCTGGGATGGCTCCGGCTGCCATCCTTATAGCCTTCAAGTGCTTTGAGCATATATTCACCATGTTGCCCCTTGAGCTTGGGAACATGGTAGACCTTAGGGAAGGCGGTACGGTAACCCTCTATAGCATGGCAACCGGCACACATGGATGCTTTCTGCTTACCTGCTGCGGCATCTCCCCCAGCCTGAGCCTGAGCTATACTGGAAATTGCCAAGAGTAGGCTTCCGGCAAGTAGTTTAATCATTGCTGATTGCTTCATTGTGGGGACCCCCTTCTTCAAAAGGTGCCACTTTAAACGATGCGCCATTTTCGGTCAATGGATAAAGTGGTCCTGATTAATGAAATTTAATACTATTCGTCCATCTAGGTTGTTGTTATAGATTGTTTTGCCTCTAGTTCATCCCACCGAGCAAGAGCGCCCGTTAATTCCCCCTCAATTGCAGTCGAACGTGACTGTAACACCTTGACTGCACTTTGTTTATCACGATAAATAGCTGGATCCGCGAGTTGGTGGGCAATGTCAGCCTGTTCCCGTTCCAGAGTCTCGATCTTTGCGGGGAGCGATTCCAGTTCCCGGAGCTCATTAGAGCTTAACTTTGTGCGGGGAGTTGGCTTGGGGGACTTGGTCGGTGAGGTTAGGGGTTGTTTCTGAATTGTTTCCTGATTTATCGTTGTTTTTAAAAAGTTCTTTGCCCGGACCCAATCATCGTAGCCGCCTACATATTCCATTAGTGTGCCATCTCCTTCAAATGCGATCACCTGGGTCACAACATTGTCGAGAAATGCGCGGTCATGGCTGACCAGGAAAAGCGTGCCTGAGTAGCTCTGAAGCAGTACTTCTAATAGCTCAAGCGTCTCGATATCCAGATCGTTGGTTGGCTCATCGAGCACCAGTACGTTGCTAGGACGAGTGAATAGGCGCGCCAGCAGCAGCCGGTTGCGCTCCCCGCCAGAGAGTGATTTTACGGGTGAGCGAGCCCTCTCGGGAGCAAACAAGAAGTCCTCTAGATAGCTAATAACATGTTTTCTTGCGCCGCCGATCTCGATGAAATCTGATCCCTGGCTGATGGTGTCTATCAGTGTGGCCTCCTCGTTTAGCTGCTCTCGCATCTGGTCGAAATAAGCCACTGCAAGTTTGGTCCCCTGCCTCACTGTGCCGTTATCGGGTTGCAATTCACCCAATATTAATTTTAGTAATGTGGATTTCCCCGCGCCATTGGATCCTAGCAGCCCTACCCGGTCGCCGCGCATGATGCGGCAGGAGAAATCCTTGATAATGACCTTGTCGCCATAACTCTTACTGACGTGCTCTAACTCAGCCACCATTCGGCCGGATCGTGCGCCCTCGTCTACGCTGAGATTAACCGTCCCGACTCGGTTGCGACGGGCAGCTCGCGCCAGACGGAGTGCCTCTAGCTGCCTTACCCTGCCCTCATTACGAGTGCGGCGAGCCTGTATACCCTTGCGTATCCAGACTTCTTCTTGAGCCAGCACCTTGTCAAATTTCTGGTTATGAGTGGCTTCAACTTCGAGCATCTCCTCCTTTTTGAGCTGATATTCTGCGAAATTACAGTTAAATGTCGCTAAGTTTCCGCGATCTAACTCAATAATTCTTGTTGCTACATTATCTAGAAAACAACGGTCATGTGTGACGAAGAGAACACTTCCGACAAAATCCTTGAGCAGTCCTTCTAGCCATTCAATAGAAGAAAAGTCTAGGTGATTGGTGGGCTCATCTAGTAGAAGAACGTCCGGGGAAACGACCAGCGCGCGTGCCAATGCAGCCCGTTTTTTCAGTCCTCCTGAGAGGTGGCCGATTAAGGCATCCTCCGGAAGGTTAAGCTGGTGAATGACAGTCTCCACCTTGCCCTGAATGCGCCAACCATCCTGAGCCTCCAGCGCGCTCTGCAGATCTTGCAACCGCTCCAATAGTTCTTCAGTATCTCCTTCACCATCACTCAGGGCATGAGATACCTCGTGGTAATCAAGTAGTACCTGACTGACTGTACCGAGCCCATTGGATACCTCTTGGAACACCGTATTGGCAGCATCTAGTTCCGGTTCCTGCGGGACATAGGCCAGTTTTAATGCTGGGGCGCGCCATACCTTGCCATCATCCAGCTTGATATCGCCGGCCAAGATACGCAGCAGACTGGACTTGCCGCCGCCGTTCCTGCCAATCAGGCCGATACGTTCGCCTGGATCAAGCTGCAGGTCCACATGATCGAGCAGAGCATGGTGACCAAAAGCGAGACAGACTTTTTCTAGAGTAATGAGTGGCATGGGAGTGAATATTGGGGTTCAGCAGATGGGCAGGGGCGGGATTCTCCCATGCTTTTCGGGGTTTAGCAAAGGAACTGCCCATGAGACCAGATCAGAATACTGATTCTGGTTCGGGATTCTCCCCAAATTGGATCATCCGGCCAGTTTCTTTTTCAGCAGGTCATTAACTTGCGAGGGGTTGGCCTTACCCTTTGTAGCCTTCATCGCTTGACCGACAAGGGAATTGAAAGCCTTTTCTTTGCCACTATGGTAATCCGACACCTGTTGCGGATTAGCCGCAAGAATGTCATCTATAAGTTTCTCGATCTCGCTCATATCCGAGATCTGTTTTAGGCCCTTGGACTCGATAATGAGGTCAGCATCGCCATTACACTCGATTCGCCACATGGCATCGAACACGTCCTTGGCAGTTTTCCCCGAGATCGTTCCGTCGCTGACGCGTAACAGCAGTAGTGATAACTGAGCAGGAGTGACAGGGCACTGCGCAATATCAAGAGACTCTTTATGCAGACGTCCGTTTACTTCGCTCATTATCCAGTTAGCGCAGAGCTTAGCCTGTGCTGGTAACAGCTCTACCGTTCTCTCAAAATAACTTGCCATCTCTTTAGACGAAGTTAATACCCCGGCATCGTATGAGGAGAGGCCATACTCAGTAATATAGTTACTGCGTCTAACCTCAGGTAACTGGGGCAGCATTGTTCTTACATGATTGATCCAGTCCTCAGAGATTGCGAGTGGTAGTAGATCCGGGTCGGGGAAGTAGCGGTAGTCCTGCGCATCTTCTTTACTGCGCATCGTGCGTGTCTCATTCTTATCCGAGTCGTAGAGACGGGTCTCTTGGCGAATAGTCCCACCATCTTCCAGAATCTCTATCTGTCGCCTAGCCTCGTAGTTGATGGCCTTCTCTAGAAAGCGGAATGAGTTAAGATTCTTTATCTCGCAACGGGTACCAAGCCTGTCAGAGCCGAGGAGACGGACTGATACATTGGCATCGCAACGAAAGGACCCTTCCTGCATATTGCCATCGCAGATATCAATCCAACGGACCAGCGAGTGCAGAGACTTCGCAAAGGCTACCGCCTCATCGCTGCTGCGCATGTCGGGTTCTGAGACGATCTCCAACAAGGGTGTGCCGGCACGGTTTAGGTCTATACCGGTCATGCCTTGAAAGTCCTCATGCAGAGACTTGCCCGCATCCTCTTCCAGGTGGGCCCGGGTGAGACGGATGGTCTTCTCGTACTGATTTCCAGCGCCACCGACTTGGATCTTCACACTACCGCCAGCGACCACTGGCAACTCATACTGACTTATCTGATATCCCTTAGGCAGGTCCGGATAGAAATAATTCTTACGAGCGAAGATAGAGGGAGAATTAATTTTTGCGCCGACCGATAATCCAAACCTGATCGCTCGCTCTACTGCACCATGATTCAGAACCGGTAATACGCCTGGTAAAGCAATATCGACCGCGCAGGCTTGGGCATTAGGAGCGGCGCCAAACCTAGTCGGTGCTCCAGAGAATATTTTTGATTGGGTAGAGAGTTGTGTATGTACCTCAAGACCAATGACGATTTCCCATTGCATTTTATGTTGTGTTTCTATAGATCAGTCAGTGCGTCAGGAATTCGTATATGCCAATCCGTCACTTGTTGATACTGGTGTGCGACATTGAGCATTTGCGCCTCGGCAAAGTAATTGCCGATGATGTGTAGACCCACGGGTCGGTTATGATTACCAAACCCGGCAGGGATCGACATGCCAGGCAGTCCAGCCAGATTGGTGGCGATGGTATAAGTATCTGACAGATACATCTGAACCGGGTTACCGCTCTTTTCCCCCAGGGGGAATGAGGTTGTGGGAGTGGTCGGCCCCATGATGATGTCGCAACGTTTGAAGGCTTCGGAGAAGTCTTGAGCAATCAGTCGCCGCAGTTTTTGAGCCTGAATGTAGTAAGCATCGTAATAGCCATGAGATAGAACGTAGGTTCCGATCAGGATCCGACGCTTTACCTCTGCACCAAATCCTTGCGCCCGGCTTTTCTGGTACATATCATTCAGGCCGATATATTCTGGGGCGCGGTGCCCGTACCTAACACCATCAAAGCGGGATAGGTTACTTGATGCCTCAGCAGGTGCTAGTACATAGTAAACAGGAATAGAAAGCTTGGTGTTAGGTAGTGACACGTCTACTGTTTCTGCGCCCAATTTGCGATATTCAGCAATGGCAGATTCTACTGCAGAGGCTACATCAGCGTTCAATCCCTCAACGAAGTACTCTTTCGGCAATCCAATACGTAGCCCTTGCAGTGGTCTCGCTAGGTCGCGTGAGTAGTCCTCGGATGGGCGTTGTAGGCTGGTCGAGTCGCGGGTATCAAATCCCACCATAACATTCATCATCAGTGCAAGATCTTCAGCCGATTTTGCCATTGGCCCGCCTTGGTCGAGACTCGATGCGAATGCAATCATGCCGTAACGCGACACCAGTCCGTAGGTCGGTTTGATGCCTGAGATGCCGCATAAGGCTGCTGGTTGCCGGATGGATCCGCCTGTATCGGTTCCGGTAGCGGCAGGGGCCATGCGTGCGGCCACGGCACAGGCCGAGCCACCAGAACTGCCACCCGGTACCGTTGTGATGTCCCAGGGGTTTCTGACCGGCCCATAAAAAGAGGTTTCATTGCTCGATCCCATGGCAAATTCATCCATGTTGGTCTTGCCGATATTCACTGCGCCGACGGTATTAAAACGCTCAATTACACCGGCATCGTAGGGTGAAATAAAGTTAGATAGCATTTTTGAGCCGCAGGTGGTCAGCCACCCCTTGGCACAAAAAATGTCTTTTTGAGCGATTGGGATGCCTGTCAGAGGCTGGCCCTGTCCGGACGCGATCATTGCATCGGCAGCATGCGCTTGAAAGAGGCTCATCTCCTCGTTAACAGTGATAAAGGCATTGTAGACTGGGTTCTGTGCCTTCACTCGGCTGAGAAATTCGTTGGTTAGTTCAACGCTGGAGATTTTTTTTTCTGCGATCAGTGTCGAGAGTTGTTGAAGGGTAGAGTTCAGCATGCTAGTCGAGAGGTGGGGTAGATCGTAGAAGGGCTGAGTGGAACTCTAATACCATACCGATGCATTACTCAAGAACCTTTGGGACAAGATAGAGCCCAGAATCTGTCTTGGGCGCTATCGACTGGAATAATTCGCGTTGATCCGACTCCGTTACCATGTCATCACGTAACCTCTGCACCAGATCTTGAGAATGGGACATTGGATTGACAGAGGATGTATCTACCGCCTGCATCTGTTCGATCAGATTGAAAATATCGGATAGATGGATTAGCGCATTGGTAGCCTCAGTTTCACTGGTTTCAATGCAGGCAAGATTTGCAACACGCTTTATATCGTCTAAAGTCAGAGACATCGGCTACCCAAACCCTTATAGTCACCTATATAATATAGGGTATCATAGTACGGTTAAGCGACGTTATCCTTTCTGTGCGCTACTGCCTGTGCCGGCATTTTTTTATTTATTTACACTCACACGAGACTAACAAAGCTCTCCACTATGTTTAATTTCATAAATAATAATATCCTCAAAGGATATTTTTCGACCGATATGGCGATTGATCTGGGAACGGCCAATACCCTGATTTACGTTCGCGGACAAGGTATTGTACTCAATGAGCCATCAGTGGTGGCAATACGCCAGGAGGGCGGGCCCAGTGGCAAGAAAGTGATTCAGCAGGTGGGTCTTGCGGCTAAGCAGATGCTGGGCCGTACTCCGGGCAATATTACCGCGATACGACCTATGAAGGATGGCGTGATCGCTGACTTTACTTTGACCGAGCAGATGCTGAAGCACTTCATCAGGAAAGTTAATCCACCGCGCCTATTCTCTGCTAATCCGCGCATTGTGATCTGTGTTCCTTGTGGATCCACTCAGGTTGAGCGTCGGGCCATCCGGGAAGCGGCTTATGGTGCAGGTGCTCGGAAGGTGGAGTTGATTGAGGAACCAATGGCTGCGGCCCTTGGTGCTAATCTCCCGGTTGAGGAGGCGACCGGATCAATGGTGGTGGATATTGGAGGCGGCACTACCGAGGTCGGTGTGATTTCACTTGGAGGGGTAGTTTACTCAAGCTCAGTACGAGTGGGTGGTGACAAGTTTGATGAGGCCATTATCAATTACATACGACGTAACTATGGGATGCTGATCGGTGAAGTGACCGCAGAACAGATTAAAAAAGAAATTGGTTCGGCCTTCCCCGGTTCTGAAGTACGTGAAATGGAAGTTAAGGGACGTAACCTAGCGGAAGGAATTCCGCGCAGTTTTACCATTTCCAGCAACGAAACCTTGGAAGCTCTGACTGATCCCCTGAATAGTATTATCAGCGCGGTGAAGTCTGCGCTGGAGCACACGCTGCCAGAACTCGGTGCAGATATCGCCGAAAAGGGCATGGTTTTGACCGGTGGTGGTGCATTGCTGCGTGATATTGACCGTCTTCTGATGGAAGAGACTGGTCTCTCGGTGATCATCGCAGAGGACCCGCTTACTTGTGTGGTGCGTGGTTCAGGTATTGCGTTGGAGAGTATGGATCAGCTGGCTGGCATATTCTCAAGTGATTGAACGTTTTTGTGTGTCGAGATCAGGGTGCCCGGACTGGGTACAACTTGAGACCTGAAAACTAGGTGTGATGGAAACAGCCCCGCAGTTTTTCAGACACGGCCCCGGCCCAC
Organism: Nitrosospira sp.; assembly: GCA_013450215.1. Lineage (GTDB taxonomy): Bacteria > Pseudomonadota > Gammaproteobacteria > Burkholderiales > Nitrosomonadaceae > VFJL01. The sequence continues at coordinate 7,608 of JACDSH010000022.1, read as the reverse complement.
TAGCCCGCCTGCTGTTTTTTGCATTGCTGTCACTACTTCTGATGGTGATGGATACTCGCTTCAAATATCTCCCCGAAATCCGACAGACCATCGCTATGGTACTTAACCCGCTGCAGAGGATGGCATATTTGCCAGCGGAAATCTTCGATCAGGTGAGTGGACTATTCGTCAGCCGGAGCCTGGTCGACGAGATTACCCATCTGAGGGGGCGGCATCTCTCCGATCAGGGGAAGCTGTTAGAGTTATCGGCTCTGGAGGCTGAGAACGTCCAGTTGCGTAACTTGCTGGAAATGGAACTTAGGGTGGAGGTCCAATCCACCACTGCTGAGATTCTTTATATTCCGAATGATCCCTTTAGCCGTAAGGTCACGCTCGACAAGGGGAGTCTGAGTGGCACTCAGCTTGGTCAGGTGGTGGTGGATGATGTCGGTGTAATCGGACAGATTACGCGCATCTATCCTTGGATGTCAGAGGTGACGCTGATCACTGATAAGGACCATTCAGTGCCAGTACAGTTGGTACGGAATGGGTTACGTTCTATGGTGGTTGGCATTGGCCAAGACGGGATAATGGAGTTGCGTTATCTGGCAGCTAATGCAGATATTCAGAGTGGGGACCTACTAGTCACTTCGGGGATAGATGGTATTTATCCTCCGGGATTGCCAGTTGCTACAGTATCGAAAATAGAAAGTGATACCACATATTCTTTTGCTCGTATCACCTGCATACCCGCTGCCGGCGTGAGTCGTAACCGACAGGTATTGATCCTGTCACCACTGCCGCCTATCCCGGAGAGGCCAGAGGAGCCTGTGGAGAATATTCGGAAAGACAAAAAACGAGGAAAAATTGGCCTTCGTTGACTCTTCTAAGCATGAGTCTCTCTCGAATGTCGGGAATCGGTTCATTGTTCTCAGTTTGATAGTGGCACTGGTATTAAATCTGCTTCCGCTACAGGGTATTGCATTATCGCTGAGACCGGACTGCGTTGCTTTGTTGGTACTTTACTGGAGCATCAATCAGCCTCAACGGGTTGGTATGGGTGCATCCTTCATCATGGGGCTAATGATGGATGTGGGCGATGCCAGCATGTTCGGACAGCATGCGCTGTCGTATAGCGTGATGTCCTTTATTGCGCTGCTGATGCACCGTCGCCTGCGCATATTCAGCATTTATAAACAGATACCGCAGGTCACTCTACTACTACTCTCGGCACAACTAGTTATGCTATTAACTGGGATATTGATCAATGCCAATCTACCAGAATGGGACTTCCTTCTTGCCAGTGTGAGTGGTGCGCTGTTATGGCCACTGCTCCCGACTTTAGTGAGGATACCCCAGAGGCGAAGACCTGATTCCAATGTGCTATGAGGCGTTCAGCTGAGCTTCGCAACCACGGGCGTGAACTACATCATTTCCAGAGGAGACTCGCCGTCAGTGTCGGCTTTGTGACTCTTCTGTTTTGCCTGCTTTTCGCCCGTTTTTTTTATTTACAGGTCTCTCAACGGGATCACTACCATACCCTGGCGGAGGCTAATCGTATATCCATATCCCCCGTCGTACCCAACCGAGGCCTAATCTTTGATCGTCATGGCGAGGTGCTAGCGCATAACTATTCTGCCTATACACTGGAGATCATGCCGAGCAAGGTTACTAATCTTGAGGCCACCATCAATGAACTGGCAAGCGTGGTAGAGGTCTCGGGGAGGGATCGTAAGCGCTTCAAGAAATTACTGGGGGAGAGCCGGAAATTTGAAAGTCTGCCGATACGTACCCGTCTATCAGATGTCGAGGTAGCGCGCTTCGCGGCTAATCGATATCGCTTCCCTGGCGTGGAAATCAAGGCACGCTTGTTTCGCCAGTATCCGAAGGGAGAGGGTGCGTCCCATGTGGTGGGTTATATCAGTCGCATCAATACTCAAGACTTGAAGCTGTTGGAGACTAGTGGGGATTTCGCTAACTACCGTGGCTCCGACTATATTGGCAAAATCGGTATCGAGCAGAGCTATGAAAAGGAGTTGCACGGGATCACCGGTTCTGAGGAAGTAGAAACCGATGCAGCCGGTCGGGCGGTGAGGGTGATGTCTCGAAACCCTCCGATCTCCGGTAACAACCTAAAATTGTCACTCGATGCAAAGCTGCAGGAGGTTGCGGAACAGGCGTTTGGTGAAAGGCGTGGTGCTCTTGTGGCGATCGACCCCACTAGCGGAGATGTCCTTGCATTTGTTAGCAAGCCTGGTTTCGATCCCAACCTTTTTGTGGATGGCATTGATTCGGAGAACTGGGATCTGCTGAATAATTCAATCGATAAACCACTTAATAATCGAGCGCTGAGAGGTCTATACCCCCCGGGTTCCACATTCAAGCCATTCATGGCGCTGGCGGGCTTGGAATTAAAAAGACGTACCCCCCAGTACACCATCAGTGATGCCGGTTTCTTCAGCCTGCCTGGCACGAGACACCGCTATCGAGACTGGAAGGAGGGTGGCCATGGCAGTGTGGACCTGCACAAGTCCCTGGTCATCTCTTGTGACACCTATTACTACGGACTTGCCAATGATCTCGGCATCGATAAAATCTTTAGTTTTATCAGCCAGTTTGGATTGGGTAAACTTACCGGGATCGACATCGATGGTGAAGTTTCAGGACTACTACCCTCGCAGGAATGGAAAATGAAACGTCACCAGCAAAAATGGTATGCAGGCGATACAATTTCCGTTGGCATCGGCCAAGGATATAATCTGACGACCCCGTTACAACTGGCATTCGCTACCGCCATACTTGCTAGCAATGGAACTGCCTTTCGCCCTCATCTGGTGAAGCAAGTTACGAGCAGCAAGACCGGGGAGATACGGAATATAGTTACAGAGCCACTTTATACGCTGAATCTTAATCCAGACAACATGGCTCACGTACATAAGGCACTAGTGGATGTAACTCGGCCCGGTGGTACAGCAGCCCGCGCTGGGGCGGGCGCATCATATAGTTTTGCCGGGAAGACCGGAACATCGCAGGTAATTGGGATGAAGCAGGGGGAGAAGTATGTGGAGAGTAAGGTGAATGAGCGTCATCGAGATCATGCCCTCTTCATTGCTTATGCACCGGCTGAAAAGGCGAAGATTGCACTTGCGGTACTTGTCGAGAACGGGGGGCATGGCGGTTCTGCTGCCGCACCGATTGCGCGACTGGTGCTGGACTACTTCCTGCTTGGAAAATTACCTGCGGGCGCAGCTTTAGAAACGGGAGATGACGGGGAGGGTGTTCATGACTAGCTCCGCACGATTGTGGCACTACCTCACTCGCTACGTGGATAACTTTCTGCTGGTGGGGTTACTGTTATTGATGCTAGTCGGACTGCTAGTGCTCTACAGTGCCACTGACGCTAATCTTAGTCGCGTCAGTAATCAGCTCATTAATATGTTGGTAGCACTTGCAATCATGTGGCTTGTGGCCAATATCCCGTTGCAGCACATCATGCGATTAGCGGTGCCGCTCTATATGATCGGACTGATTCTGCTGATTGGGGTAGCACTGTTTGGTGAGATTCAAAATGGCGCCCGTCGATGGCTTAATATTGGTGTGACCCGTATCCAGCCCTCTGAACTAATGAAGCTGGCTGTTCCGCTCATGATGGCATGGTATTTCGATAAGCACGAGGTCACACTGAGGTTGCGTGATTACGCGGTAGCGACACTACTGCTGATACTGCCGCTTCTACTGATTCTACGTCAGCCGGACTTAGGCACGACGCTGCTGATTGCTTCAAGCGGTTTCTACGTATTATTTCTCGCAGGACTGTCTTGGCGCATCATCGCGGGACTGTTGATTGTCGGCTTGGGGAGCTTACCAGTTCTGTGGGCGATGCTTCATGATTACCAGCGTCGTCGTGTCATGACACTATTTGACCCTACCCAGGACCCGCTTGGGGCGGGCTATCACACCATTCAGTCGACCATTGCCGTCGGATCTGGAGGCCTCATCGGCAAGGGTTGGCAGCAGGGAACTCAGACCCACCTTGATTTTCTTCCTGAAAAAAGTACGGATTTTATATTTGCGGTATTTTCTGAGGAATTCGGACTGGTTGGCAATGCGGCTCTGCTGCTATTGTATCTGGTGGTGATAGGTCGAGGGATGATGATCACCGCCAATGCTTCGACCCAGTTTACCCGTCTTGTTGCAGGATCAATCACGCTGACCTTCTTTACTTACATATTTGTCAATATAGGCATGGTCGTGGGCATCTTACCGGTGGTGGGGGTGCCGCTCCCCCTGATCAGCTATGGGGGTACATCGATGGTGACAATGCTGCTGGGTTTCGGTATTTTAATGAGTATAGAGACTCATCCCAAACTGGTGAAGACGTGAGGAAAAAAAATTCTGAAGTCGGCGGCATATTGCATGGATCGGTACCGGTCATGCAAGTTATCTCATTGACAGCTCTCTTGATTCTTTCGGGCTGTAGCAGCATTCCAAAAATGGATACCTCGGAGCAGATTTCTTCGAGCACTTCCGGCGGTGTAACAAAAAGAGGGGGCGGTTACTATCTAGATGACGGTCCTGGCGACAATCCACCACCCAATCTTGTCGCCCTGCCTGATGCCGTACCTCGGGATGAGCCCTTGCGGAAGGCCAATATGAGACCGTATGTCGCGTTGGGAAAATCCTATACACCGATGACTGTGCTGGAGCCTTATAAGGAACGTGGTATCGCTTCTTGGTATGGGCGGCGTTACCATGGCCAGAAAACCGCGTCTGGGGAAGTCTACGATATGTACGCTATGACCGCTGCTCACCCCGTTCTGCCGCTACCCAGTTATGTCCGAGTCACTAACATCAAGAATGGCAAGTCGGTGGTGGTGCGTGTCAACGATCGTGGCCCATTTCATTCCGATCGCCTGATCGATCTCTCCTATACGGCTGCTTACAAGCTCGGTGTGCTGGGTGGGGGGAGTGCCGGGGTGGAGGTAGAGAGCATCCTTCCTGGGAAAAAATCCGTCTTGCAAGCTGTAGCTACGCCGTCAGTCGTGAAGAGCACCATGGCCTCACCCGCTGCCGCCGATAATATCAGTGGGATCTATCTGCAGCTAGGTGCATTCAGCATCTTTGACAATGCAGATAACTTCCTTGTGCGCATGCGCGCTGAACTTTCTTCAGTTGCCGATACTCTTAGCATCAGTTCGCGAGATGGTTTATTCAGAGTGCACGTTGGTCCTTATGCTGACCAGACACTAGCTCAGCAGGCTGCAAATAAAATTGCTCAGGTTTTGGCGATCAAGCCAGTGTTGTTGATGAGATGAGTAGTTACAAATAGTGGTAAAGTTAGTCAGTTTGTGACTGGGGCCTAACAGGATCTATAATCTCTGCCGTCTCAGACTAACATTTGGCAGAATCATCCGAAGACTGGGAAGAATATGGACGAATTTACTGAACAGATATCTGCCTACTTAAGCCACATGCCGATGTGGCCGTTAGGCCTTATGGCTCTGATCATCGTCGGTATCGGGATTAATGAATTGGTCGATCGGAGGCGGAGGATCAATGCTGCGGAGTACCTCCGTGACACTATTTTAGAATCACTCGCCGGCTTATACCCTGATCCTGTCAATTGGCCACAAGATATCGAGGCTCATCTTTATGCACGGTTGCCAGCAATGAAAAAAGCCTTTGTGCACTTTAGGCAGCATGTCCCGCAAGATCAGTTGAAGGACTTCAACAAGGATTGGGAAAGCTATTGCAGATTCTTTTACTCGGAAGTATCTGACGAGAAGATCTCTGCGACAGCAGTAGTCTCAGGCAACGATCAGGACTCAAAGAAGTATTTCCATACCCTCGTCTCCAATTTGCTGCGGCACATCCCGTAGACTCTTCCGTAGTTTTATTTGATCGAAACAGAAAGGACAGTATCTGGTTCGACTCTTATTTAACCCTTCAAAGTTTTGAAGGTGTCAGTCTTGGAGCCGGCCTGCTCGTACTTGCAATGACCAGAATGACCATCAAGATGACTCCGCAAGCTGTACTCATATTTTTAATCGTATGCCGCTCACTCATCCGCAGTTCAGGTCGGTTTCAATTGCGGTGGTTTCAAGGTTGTGTAGGCAATCACCATTCCGATGACGGCAAGTCCTAGTACATAGGGAAACACTCCGAGGTACGACCCTGTTGAGGTCTTGATGAATCCTGCAAGTTGAGGGCCAACGATAGCCCCTGCACCGTAAGCAAGGAAAACGAGTCCATAACACCGGGGATAGTCGCCTGTTCCGAAATAACTACCGGTGGTGGTTGGAGCGATAGCAAGCCACCCCCCGAGGCATCCCCAGAGTATCGCGAATGAAATGATATAGGCCATCACGGACTGAACCTGCCACATGAGTAGAGAGGCCAACGCGATGAGCGCAAACGAAAGCATCGCTGCACTTCTCGGTGTGAAATTATCAGTCAACAAACCAAAGCCGGGCCGCCCCCCCCCATTGAAGATCGCAAAAAACCCAACCAGAATGGTGGCAAGTCCGGTCTCGATACCTACATCAATACCTAACGGTTTTGCAATTGATATGGCCATGAGGCCAGCCAAACAGCCAATGAAGTAGCAGATCCAGAGTGCGTAGAAAGAGGACGTCTTGAGCATCTGTGAACGGTTAAATTCACGAGTGAGATGCTGGCCCGTCACAAGTGTTGGGGGATTCCAATCGGCGGGTATCCACCCAACCTCCGGGAATTTTAGGGGTATTGAGAGCAGCATCGTCAGTGCGATTACTGCAACTCCGAAGATCCGGAATGTGTTCATCACACCATAAACACCGATCAAGTATCCTGCGAGACTCGCCGTGACCAGAGCAGAGATCCCGAACCCCAGGACTGTAAGACCTACTGCGAGCCCCCTCCGGTCTGGAAACCATCGAGCCGATACTGAGATCGGCACACCATAAGCGATACCGACACCGACACCACCGACGACCCCGTACATGACATAGAGCATCGGCACTGAACTTGCAAACGATGCCAGTAGCCAGCCGAGACCAGTTAAAAAACCACCAAACATGGTTACATTACGTGGGCCATACCGCTCTATATATTTACCGGTGAATGGCATTGCAAGAGCATAGAATGCCAAGAAGAATGAGAACGGCAAAAGCATATCAGTTGCCGTTACTTGCTGACCCATCGTGTGCGTAAAATACTCTGTGAGCGGTTTGACAAAGACACTCCACGCATAGATCGACCCTAAGGATAGATTGATCAGCAGACCGTGGATGACAAATATCCAGCGCCCTTTCTTCGCTTCCATGCCAAATAGCCTCTCTGGTGCCAGCTCAACCATTCCTTCCTCTGTTAAATTTTTTTACTTGCTCTACCGTTAAGATCTCTCTGTATTAACAGCAACTCGTGAATTGATACAGATGAGGGAACATTCTGAGTATGATTCTTACTAGCCTTACCGATCTAAAGACCGACCTCATCATAAAGACATTCAAAGGCTAACCTGCTCATGCTAGATTTATCTGACAGAGACGGAATCTTCAAAAAAATTAAATTTGTCCTCTGAATTACGGGAAGCATTTTTTAATAGATTATCTAGACTTCTTAGGACTACTCTGGACTACTTGATGGTGC
>JACDSH010000002.1 GCA_013450215.1 Nitrosospira sp. | reverse complement strand
CCCGACCTTCGCATTGCGAACGCGACGCTCTCCCAACTGAGCTACGTCCCCCGAATAGCTCATTTTATACGCAAAAATAGGTAGCGTAAAATTGACATTGCCACAGCGGCTGCGGATAATCTCTCGAGCCACGCGCCCATTATAAGCATTGTCAAAGCCATCTATCACTGTCGCCCATCCTCGCAAGAGCCCGTGCTTTAAACTAGCGGATCTCATGAAACTTTCCGGACGACTCTCCCTCTCTCTTACGGCGATCATACTCGTACTATCAGGTTGCAAGGAGCCGTCTCTCCTCAAGGCTGACGAACAACTGGTCAAGATCGGCCATGCAGCGCCCCTTACCGGAACCCAGGCTCATATCGGCAAGGATAATGAGAATGGGGTCAGGCTAGCGATCGAAGAGGCAAATTCAGCAGGTATCACAATCGGCGGAAAGAAGATCATATTCCAGCTTCTAAGTGAGGACGATCAGGCTGATCCTAAGAATGGCACCATCGTCGCTCATAAGCTAGCAGATGCCGAAATCAACGGCATGATCGGGCATCTTAATTCTGGCACTACGATCCCAGCATCTCGTGTTTATCATGATGCGGGTATTCCACAGATCTCGCCTTCCGCAACCAATCCCCGGTACACCCAGCAAGGTTTCAAATCGGCATTTCGCACCATGGCTAATGATGAACAGCAGGGAAGACTGCTTGGCCAGTTCGCAACTAAACACCTATTAGCAAAAAGAATCGCCATCATTGATGACCGTACCGCCTATGGCCAAGGACTTGCTGATGAATTTGAAAAATCCGTCAAGTCCAATGGGGGAATCATCGTGGCACGCGAATTCACCACCGACAAGTCAACGGATTTTCGTGCCATTCTGACTGCGATCAAGGGCAATCAGCCAGACTTACTGTTCTTCGGAGGAATGGACCCACAAGGTGGCCCACTGATGCGACAGGTCAGATCTCTCGGCATCACCGCACAGTTTCTTAGTGGGGACGGGTTATATACTCCAGAATTCATCAAGCTCGCGGGGGTCTCCTCGGAAGGTGCTTACAGTTCACTACCCGGTGTCCCACTAGAGAAGATGCCCAACGGCCTGGCCTTCCGAGATAAATATAGGGCCAAGTACAATAGGGACATTCAACTCTATGCGCCATTCTGCTACGATGCAGTCAACATCATGATCGAGGCAATGAAGCGTGCTGACTCAGTAAAACCAGAAAAATACCTACCAGAACTGGTAAAGACTGATTACAGCGGAGTCACCGCTAGGATTATGTTCGATGAAAGGGGTGACTTGAAGGCGGGTGCGATTACATTTTACCGCGTAAGAAACGGAAAGTGGGAGGTAGCTGAAACGCTATCTAGTACACCGTTGCAATCCTCACTGACTGAAACTCAGTCAGACAAGAAAAAACCCGAATAACATCCCTAGAATATCCCTTCTGACTCGCACGAACGGAATCAACCCCATCCCTACCTAACAACTCTTAAACTTGGATATCTTTCTTCAGCAGATCATTAATGGCCTAGTCCTAGGTAGCATCTATGCCTTGGTCGCGCTCGGATATACCATGGTCTACGGCATACTCGGTCTGATTAATTTTGCTCATGGCGAGATCGTAATGATCGGCGCAATGATCTCTCTCGCAGCAATTCAGGCAATGACTGGATTTGCTCTGCCGGGACCGGTCATCGTACTAATGGGACTGCTGATCGCAATCCCAGCTTGCATGCTACTCGGCTATGGAATCGAAAGGGTTGCCTACCGTCCTCTACGTCGTGCACCCCGTCTGGCCCCATTGATCACTGCGATCGGCGTATCGATCGTACTGCAAAATATTGCCATGATCATCTGGGGTCGGCAATACATTGCCTTCCCCCCCCTGCTGCCGGAGGATACGTATACCATTGCCGGCGCAAGCATCACCCTCTTACAGATCTTCATCTTCCTACTCGCAACAGCAATCATGGCGGGGCTGATTTTTCTGGTTCAGAAAACCCGACTGGGGCGCACCATGCGAGCCACCGCGCAAAACCCAGAGGTTGCAGGACTGATGGGGGTTAATGTCAATAACGTCATCTCATCCACCTTCATCATCGGCTCCGCATTGGCTGCAGTGGCAGGCCTGATGGTCAGCGCTTACTATGGACTGGCACATTACTACATGGGCTTTCTGCTGGGGCTAAAGGCCTTCTCTGCGGCGGTTCTCGGTGGTATCGGCAATCTCGGTGGCGCGATGTTGGGGGGGCTACTTCTGGGTGTGATTGAAAGTCTGGGTGCGGGATACATCGGACCACTTACCGGAGGGGTGCTCGGCAGTCATTATCAGGATGTATTCGCATTTTTTGTACTGATCCTAGTACTGATATTCCGTCCGTCCGGACTCTTGGGCGAGCGAACATCTGAGCGGCCTTGATGAATGATCTGCTGACTCACTGGCGTAAATTCAAACGTGAACCCTATGCTGTATGGCTCGGATTTGCATTAATTGGTTTCGCTTTGGTGCTACTGCCCTTCGCAACCGATGCAGCAATGGGTCGCTCCTGGGTTAGGATTTTAGATCATACCCTGCTCTACATCATGCTAGCCCTAGGACTTAACATCGTGGTCGGATTTGCTGGGCTACTGGATCTGGGCTATGTCGCATTCTTTGCTGTTGGCGCTTACCTGTATGCTCTGCTCGCCTCACCTCAATTTGGCCTGCATCTACCATTCTGGACATTGTTGCCGCTAGGAGCATTGGTTGCCTGCATGTTCGGAGTGCTGCTTGGAGCGCCGACGCTGCGCCTACGGGGTGACTACCTAGCCATCGTAACGCTCGGTTTCGGAGAGATCATCCGTATCTTTCTGAATAACCTGAATGCGCCCGTCAATATTACCAACGGCCCACAGGGATTGAATATGATCGATCCGATCATGCTCGGCGATTTCTCTTTCAGCCGTACTCAACAAATCCTAGGAATTACCTTCTCTTCAGTGCATAACTACTATTACCTATTTCTAGCACTAACACTCCTGATTATTTTCATCTCCATCCGTCTCGAGAATTCACGTATCGGCCGTGCCTGGGTCGCGATTAGGGAGGATGAAGTAGCAGCACAAGCGATGGGGATTAATACTCGCAATGTCAAACTACTGGCATTCGCGATGGGTGCGAGTTTCGGTGGCGTTTCTGGTGGTCTGTTCGCAGGCTTTCAGGGGTTCGTCAGTCCGGAGAGTTTCCACCTGACAGAATCAATTATGGTTCTTTGCATGGTGGTACTGGGTGGCATGGGTCATATCCCGGGCGTTATTCTCGGTGCGGTATTGCTATCAGTACTGCCGGAGGCGCTGCGCTATATTGGACCTTTGGAGGAGGCCTTGTTTGGTCGTGTGATTGTGGATCCGTCCGATTTAAGATTACTGATTCTAGGTCTGGCGATGGTGCTGATCATGCTGCTACGCCCCGCAGGGTTGTGGCCGTCACCGGTACAGAGACGAGAGTTTGCTCACCATGATAAGTCATGACACCCTCTACTGAATCTGGTCTGCTGCTAAAGGCCTCCGGTATCAGTAAGCATTTCGGGGGTCTGGCGGCACTGATGGACGTCTCTCTCACCATCCATCATAAAGAGATCTACGGCCTGATTGGTCCGAACGGCGCTGGCAAGACAACGCTATTTAATTTACTCACGGGCCTCTACTCGGCCGATTCCGGCACAATTACATTTGACGGAATCAACCTCACCGGCAAGCAGCCTCACGAAGTCACTCAGGCGGGGATCGCTCGTACCTTTCAAAATATTCGTCTGTTCGCCAATATGACCGCTCTGGAGAATGTCATGGTGGGTAGGAGTGTACGTACCCATGCCGGTGTATTTGGGGCGATCCTACTCAATCAAAAAACACGTGACGAAGAGCGCGCCATCAGACATCGTGCAAAGGAACTTTTGATTTATACCGGGATCGGTCATCACTCACAGATGCTCGCAAAAAATATGTCCTACGGCGATCAGCGTCGACTTGAGATTGCTCGAGCACTTGCCACCGATCCTAAACTTCTGGCGCTGGATGAGCCTGCTGCCGGAATGAATGCGACCGAGACAGCCTCGTTAAGAAAACTGCTTGAAAGTATCCGTCTCAGTGGGGTGACCATCCTTCTGATTGAACATGACGTGAAACTGGTGATGGGACTGTGTGATCGGGTAGCCGTTTTGGATTACGGCAAAAAAATTGCAGAAGGCATCCCCACCGAGGTCCAGCGCGACCCTGCAGTGGTTGAAGCCTACCTAGGTGGGGCCATGGCATGAGCCTTCTGCAAGTTCGCGACCTGAAAGTGTCCTACGGCGGCATTAATGCTGTTAAGGGCATCAATCTAGAAATCCATAAGGGTGAACTGGTTGCCCTGATCGGTGCTAATGGTGCTGGAAAGACCACTACGCTGCGTGCGTTGGCAGGACTGGAGCATCCGTCAGGAGGAACGATTCATTATCAAGGTCACTCAATCGCCCATCAGCCCACACATCAATTAGTTAAGAAGGGGTTGGTAATGGTGCCGGAAGGGCGGGGTATTTTTGGACGACTGACGGTGGAAGAGAACCTCTACATGGGCGCTTACTGCTATGACGATACGTCACAGATAGCATCCGATATGCATCAAGTATATGCGCGATTCCCGCGCCTGCAAGAGCGAAGTCATCAAGCCGGCGGGACTCTTTCTGGTGGCGAGCAGCAGATGCTCGCAATCGGCCGAGCATTGATGTCTCGGCCACAGCTATTGTTATTGGATGAGCCCAGTATGGGCCTGGCCCCGCTGATAGTGCAGAAGATCTTTGAGACCATCCGAGACATTGCGGCTGAGGGAGTGACCATTCTACTGGTCGAACAGAATGCCAAGCTCGCACTCGAGAATAGCCACCGAGGTTACGTTCTGGAGAGCGGTCTGATCACACTTCACGACGATGCAAAATCACTATTGAGTAACGAGAAAGTGCGCCACGCATACCTGGGCGAGTGATTGTTATTTACGCCTGATTCCAGTATGAGGATACCGACTACTAACCATTCTGGTTTTGACAGGTGCGCTGATCAAGAGTCAAACAATACTCAACCGAAGTAAGAAGTCGCCTATAACCAGTCCTTGGTGATCAGGAAGTCTGTATAGAGCTTATCCTCTGCACTGCCTAATTCAGGCTTCCAATCGTAACGCCATTTCACAACTGGCGGCAGAGACATCAAGATAGACTCGGTACGCCCACCTGATTGCAAGCCGAACAAAGTCCCACGATCCCATACTAGGTTGAATTCTACATACCTCCCACGGCGGTATGCCTGGAAGTCCCGCTCATTCTCTCCATAAGGAGTATCCAAGCGCCGCTGCAAGATCGGCACATAGGCAGGTAGAAGGTGATTACCAACACTTTGAGTCAGTTTAAAGCAGGTATCAAAATCTGGTTGACTGAGGTCATCGAAAAAAATTCCACCGACACCGCGTGGCTCCTTACGGTGTTTCAGGTAAAAGTACTCATCGCACCACTTCTTGAATCGTGGATGATATTCATCACCAAATGGCTGAAGCGCGTTCCTGCAGTTCTGGTGAAAATGAGTCGCATCCTCTACAAAACCATAGTAAGGGGTCAGATCCATGCCCCCGCCGAACCACCATACCGGGTCGCTACCCTCCTTACGCGCTTCCAGAAATCGTACATTCATATGGACTGTGGGCGCATACGGATTACGTGGATGTAATACCACTGACACACCCATTGCCTCGAACGATCGTCCGGATAATTCGGGTCGTGCTGCAGTGGCCGATGCCGGCAGTCCTCCGCCAGAAACATGGGAGAAGTTCACCCCGCCACGCTCAAAAACGTTACCCTGCTCCAGAACACAACTTACACCACCACCACCTTCCGGTCGCTTCCACTGATCACGGTGGAAGGACTTACCATCGACCTGCTCCAACGCGGAAACAATGCGCCCCTGCAGACCGACTAGAAATTCTTCAACTTGTAAGATAGTACTCATTGATCTCCAGACTCCAACTCAGAATCACTGCCAGCGTCGTTAATAAATTCTCTACTTGAAACGTGGAATGATAGCAAGATGCCCTATATCACACCGCATTTGACACCCTTCAAAGTGAATTTGTCCGGCGATTTCGTAGGCTCTCCGATGGGCTATCTTGACGCTATCACCCAATGCGGTAACGCATAGCACTCTCCCCCCCGCGGTTACTATTTCCTTGCCATCTTTACCGCCTAATTGGGTGGCCGCATGGAACACATAAAAATCTTCCACCACTGCTAAGTTGTGATCATTTCTGGGCAAACCCTTAATCACATCACCCTGACGCGGGGTTACAGGATAACCATGAGCCGCCATCACTACCCCCAACGCAACACGCCGATCCCACTCGGCCTCGACCTGGTTCAGTGTGCCATTCACCGCATGTTCCAACAGTGTCAGTAGGTCGCTCTTCAATCTCAGCATGATTGGTTCTGTTTCCGGATCTCCCATACGGCAATTGAATTCTAATACCTTGATAGAACCATCCTTGGAAATCATCAGACCAGCATATAGAAATCCGGTGTAAGACTCCCCCTCCTGAGCCATCCCCTTCATCACGGGTTGAATCACCTCGTGCATGATTCTGGCATGCAGTGCTGGGGTGATTACCGGTGCAGGGGAGTAGGCCCCCATGCCCCCGGTATTTGGCCCCTGATCGCCGTCTTGCAGGCGTTTATGATCTTGGCTGGTGGCAAGTGGCAGTACATTCTGGCCATCCGCCATGACGATGAAGCTGGCCTCCTCTCCCTCCAAAAATTCCTCAATGACGACCCTCGCGCCAGCGTCTCCCATTTTATTTGCAACCAGCATCGCATCCACAGCGTCATGTGCTTCTGCCATCGTCATTGCAACTACGACCCCCTTACCCGCAGCTAAGCCATCGGCCTTAATGACGATGGGGGCACCCACTTGATCGATATAATGGTGAGCTTCGAGAGGATCACTGAATGCGGCATACGCGGCGGTTGGAATACCGTGGCGTAGCATGAATGCCTTAGAGAAATCCTTAGATGCCTCCAACTGCGCGGCCATCTTGGTGGGCCCAAATATTTTCAGGCCAGCAGCACGGAATGCATCCACAATACCGGCAGCCAGCAGCCCTTCTGGGCCGACCAATGTGTAGGCAATACCTTCTTTTTTAGCAAACTCCACTAGACCTGGAATGTCTGTTATGGGAAGATTTTCTAGGCCATCCTCCATCGCCACACCAGCATTCCCAGGTGCAACAAACACCTTGAAGACACGTGGCGACTGGCGTAATTTCCAGGCCAGCGCATGCTCTCTGCCGCCGCTGCCGATGACAAGTAGTTTCATCATATCGTTATGCCATCAACTACTAGAAATAAAACAATCTCACCCGGGACTAATAACCTCAACAGATACTCAGTGCCTGAAATGCCGCACCCCAGTGAGTACCATCGCCACGCCCTGCTCATCAGCAGCGGCGATCACTTCCGTATCTCTCATACTGCCGCCGGGTTGAATGACTGCACGTGCACCCGCCTGAACCACGACATCCAGACCATCACGGAAGGGGAAGAAAGCATCCGAGGCGACCACTGAGCCTTCCAGTGATAGCCCAGCATTCTGTGCCTTGATGGTCGCAATGCGCGCACTATCTACCCGACTCATCTGTCCCGCTCCCACCCCCAGCGTCTGGCCAGAAGCACAGAAAACGATCGCATTGGATTTGACAAATTTCGCAACTCGCCAAGCAAACAACAAGTCCTGCAACTGCTGCGGCGTGGGTTTAACCTTAGTCACAACCGTCAATTGAGCAGAAGTGATATTGAGACTATCAGGAGTCTGTACCAGCAACCCTCCACCCACACGCTTGAAATCCATCTCATTGCTTCCCGCCTGCAATGGTAGGATCAATACGCGGACATTTGTCTTCTGGCTAAGAATTTTTCTTGCCGAATCGGTTACTTCCGGGGCAATTACTACCTCAACAAATTGTTTAATCACAGCCTCAGCCGTTAAATCGTCGATTCTACAGTTGAAGGCAATGATGCCACCGAAGGCAGAGCTCGGATCAGTGGCAAGCGCTAACTGATAGGCGGCAAGCGCCGTAGCAGCGATAGCCACGCCACATGGATTAGCATGCTTAATAATGACGCAGGCTGGCAGATCAAACGTCTTGACGCACTCCCACGCTGCATCCGCATCGGCGATGTTGTTATATGACAGCTCCTTCCCCTGTACCTGCTGGTAACTCGCAAGACTGCCGGGGACTGACACAAGATCTCGATAGAATGAGGCTTGCTGATGTGGATTCTCTCCATAACGTAATTGCTGAGCCATGCTGAAATTCAGATTGAGCTGACCGGGGAACGTACGCTGACCCTCTAGATCAATGGAGGTCAGATAGTTACTGATGGCACTATCGTAAGCAGCGGTATGTGAGAATGTTTTTTGTGCAAGTCGAAAACGAAAGTTCTGCCCCACCTCACCGCTATTTGACTGCATCTCTGCCAATATCGCCTCATAGTCTGCCGGATCAATCACTACCGCCACATGTCTCCAATTTTTTGCTGCAGCACGCACCATGGTCGGACCACCGATATCGATATTTTCAATCGCATCATCCAGGCTACAATCATCTCTGGCCACGGTCTGGCTGAATGGGTACAGATTCACCACCACCAAATCAATCGTTGGTATCGCTGCCCGCTCTATTGCCGCCATATGCTCCGGCAAGTCCCTCCTCGCCAGGATGCCAGCATGAACTTTCGGATGGAGAGTCTTGACCCTCCCGTCGAGCATCTCTGGAAAGCCCGTGTAATCGCCGACCTCAGTCACCTGCACGCCAGCATCCTGCAGCAGCTTTGAACTTCCGCCAGTGGAAAGTATGTTCACGCCAAACTGTTTCAATCCAAGTGCAAACTCGACAATGCCGCTCTTGTCGGAAACGCTAATTAGGGCTTGCCTTATGATCATCTATTGAAGTGTAACTGAAGGGCTGTGAATCAATCTACTGTGTGATCGGAGCAATGGATTGCTCATGTATTCGTTCCTTACCTAACCACCTGTACTCTTGACTATCTAGTTGATCTGGTAATGTTTCATCTTACTGCGAAGAGTATTACGATTAATACCAAGCAATTCAGCGGCACGGGTCTGATTACCCCCCGCATATTTCAATACCATCTCAATCAATGGCTTCTCCACACTGCTGATCACCATGTCATGCAAGGGGTGAGGCCTCTCTCCGTCAAGGTCTTTGAGATAGCTCTCCACAGACTTTCGGACGCAGTAAGCAATATCATTCTCTTTGATCATGCAGCAAGTTCCTCGTGTTCAATATAAGTCAGTTGTCGTCCATAATTAGCGAGTTCGCTAAAGAATTCGCTCGCTGCCACCATCTGCTGATCAGTCGTTTGTAACTGGTTCATATTATGACGAAACGCGGCTGAACCAACCAGACCCTTGGTATACCAAGAAATATGCTTACGAGCGATACGTACCCCTGAGTATTCACCATAAAAATCGTAGAGATCATGCAAATGCTTAATCAGGACACGGTGGATCTCGCTCACATCCGGCAGCGGCAGGTGCTGACCGGTAGCAAGATAATGACTGATCTCGCGAAAGATCCAGGGTCTGCCCTGTGCAGCACGACCGATCATGACGGCATCCGCGCTAGTGTATTCGAGTACTTGCTTGACCTTCTCGGGGGTGGTGATATCGCCATTGGCGATGACGGGTATCCTCACCTCGGACTTCACCGCTGCGATGGTATCGTATTCAGCATTACCGGTATATGCACATGCACGGGTACGCCCATGAATGGCAATCGCACTGACACCCGCACTCTCAGCGATACGCGCCACACTGAGCGCATTCCTATGCTGCTTGTCCCAACCGGTTCGAATTTTCAGGGTGACGGGGACGTCCACAGCACTGACCACTGCATCAAGTATTCTCCCAACCAGCATCTCATTCTGCAATAAAGCAGAACCGGCCATCACGTTGCAAATTTTTTTGGCGGGACAGCCCATATTAATATCAATTATTTGCGCACCCCTCTCGACATTGTATCGAGCCGCTTCGGCCATCATTAACGGGTCTGCACCCGCAATCTGCACCGATATCGGATCAACTTCACCCGTATGATCAGCACGGCGGAGAGTCTTTTCAGAGCCCCATAACAGAGAATTGCTAGACACCATTTCAGATACCGCCATACCCGCACCCATGCTCTTGCACAATTGTCGAAAAGGGCGATCAGTTACCCCCGCCATAGGTGCCACAATCAGATTATTATTAAGAGTATAGGGCCCGATCTGCATGTTTTTAGTTCGTTGAATATAAGGCAAATTGAATCAAATAGAGCAGAAACGCAGAGTACGTTATTCTAAACTACACAACGAAAATGTGGAAAAGAATCGGTGTAGAAGTGATCATACTTATTTTATCGAAGGCACCATTCTTAATATTCCCCATCGTATTCATTTCTACTTTGGGGCTCCCTAGCCCCTTGCACCAAACATCATGCGACGTGCAACGAAGCGCTTGACCGGTGGCAAACAATCAAGAACGCTCAATCCTAGGTTACGCATGCCACTCAAGATGGGATCATCATTGGAGAAAAGTTTTACCAAAGAATCGGTGAATACCCGTCCCGCTTTACTATCTATCCGGCGCCTGTGAGCATATCTCGCGAGCATTGCAGGTGCACCGATCTCGGTCTCTGACATGATGATCTCATCAGCCATTTCCCATGCATCCCGCAGGCCCAGATTGAAGCCCTGCCCTGCGACAGGGTGTAGCGTCTGTGCCGCATTACCCACCAATGCAATGCGCTGCGCCGTGACAGGGTCTGCATACTTGAGCGCAAGTGGGAAGCCTGAACGTTTACTGGTATCGATGAGATTACCAAGACGGTCACCAAAATGCCCATGCAGCCGTGCAAGAAAACCTGCGTCATCCAGACTGAGTATCTCCTTCGCCGCTGCCGGGGAGACGGTCCATACCAGCGCAAAGTAATCACCCATTGGCAACAAAGCCACCGGACCATCTGAAGTAAAGCGCTCGTAAGCGATGCCGCTTTGGGGAATCCCGGTCTTGATACGAGCAACTACCGCCCATTGATGATACTCGTGCACATGCTGGGTCACTCCCTCGACTTGTTCGATGAGACGCCCACCATCAGCCAGCACCAGCAGCTTCGCGGTTATCCGTTTCGTTGTTCCACCATATTGAAACTCAACCTGTCCCTGTCCTGCACTTGTCTCCAATCGTGTTACCTGTGCGCCCTCTAAATAATCAATATCACAAGCCTGTATCGATCCATGCATCGCTCTAAATACATCATGATGATTCACCACATAACCTAGGGCCGGGACACCGACCCCATCAGCGACCAATACGGCACGGCCGAAACCACCTCGGTTGGACACATGTATCTTTGTGATGGGGGTAATTTCAGGTAAAGCCTGCCACACACCGAGTCGGTGAAGGATCAGGTGACTGCCATAAGATAGTGCCAATGGGCGCAAATCTTCCGCCTTTTCAGGCAGTTCACGCGACTCCAATAGAAGCACCGACATACCACTTTCGCGTAACGCCAGCGACAAGGCCATACCTACCGGCCCTCCCCCAATAATGATGAGATCATAATGCTCTCGAACCATCATATCCGTGGCCTTTGAATCCAATTAATCTCTACCCATCCTGTTAGTCTTTATTTCTATAATCTCCGCAACCTCTATCTCCTGATATTCGTTCTCTACCACCGCTGCTGCAGCGGGGCCTTCCAATTTTCGCCGTATCCACCATAGGCGCAACCAAAATACAGCAGCTGCAATGGCGAATAGCCCTAAAAAAACCGCAAAAATGAACATTCCAAGCGCCGCCAGAATGATGATTCCAGGAACTAAGACTAAATAAAGTAACCAGCGATTAATGGGAGAAACACGCACGAACCCCTCTTCTGAGGCTCCCATATCTGGCCCCGGAGATATTTGTCTTATAATTATTTTACTGTTCTCGCCCACGATATTATTGCTGCATCAATTGTTCAATCTGAGCTACAGTCTTGGGTGCGGCAGCAGTCAAGACATCACATCCTGTATCTGTTACCGCCACATCATCCTCGATACGCACACCGATATTCCAGAAGTGTTCAGGCACGTTATCTGCCGGACGCAGATAGAAACCAGGCTCAACAGTAAGCGTCATCCCCGTTTGCAATGGACGCCAGTGACCATCAACCTTGTATCCACCCACATCGTGCACATCCAAACCTAGCCAATGACCGGTCCGGTGCATATAAAATCGCTTGTAATCTTCCGATTGGATGACCCCATCCACGCTGCCATGGCAGAGCCCCAGATCAATAAATCCCTGGACCAGCACCTGTAGTGCCGCATCATGCGGCGCATTCCAGAGAGTGCCGGGCCGCACTACGGAGATCGCCGCCCCCTGCGCCGCCAAAACCAGCTGGTATATATCCTTCTGCACCGGGCTGAATTTTCCATTCACCGGGAATGTGCGCGTAATGTCAGCGGCATACCCATCCAGCTCGCACCCTGCATCAATTAACAACAGGTCACCAGAGTTAAGTTCTGAGTTATTTTCAATATAGTGCAACACACAGGCATTGGCGCCGCCCGCAACGATCGGGTTATAGGCAGGCGCCTGCGCGCCATGGCGTCGAAACTCGTGCAGTAGCTCAGCCTCTACCTCATATTCATGTAATCCAGCCCGGGCTGTCTGCATCGCACGGCAGTGAGCGCCGGTAGAGATTTCTGCAGCACGGCGCATGACCTGCAGCTCCTCCTCACTCTTGATCAATCGCATCTCATCCAGCAGCAGTCGAATGTCATGAATGGCCGCCGGCGTGACCGCACCACTACGCGCCTGTTCCCGTACCCGATCGACCCAGCCAATCAAGCGGGTATCCCAGTCCTTATCCTGCCCCAATGAACAATACACAGCGGGCTGGTCTGCCAGTAACTTGGGTAGAATTTCATCTAACTGGGAGATGGAATAAGCCTCGTCGAAACCAAAGACCTCGCGTGCGGCATCCGGGCCATGTCGGAATCCATCCCAGATCTCTCGCTCCCTATCTTTATCACGACAGAAAAGGATTTGCTCTAAGTCAGCCTCAGTTGATCCTGCTACCAATACCAGCAGAGCTCCCGGTTCGCTAAAACCAGTTAAGTAATAAAAATAACTGTCGAACCGGTAGGGATAATGCGAATCCCGACTTCTCACCCGCTCCGGCGAGGCTGGAATAATAGCCACCCCGTGGCGCATCTTTGATGCCAGATGCCTGCGACGTTCGATAAAAGATTTAGTCGGAATCATGGAGAGAGATTTTCACAGTATTTATAGGATAAAGCAAAGATAGCTGGATGTGTCGCTGCAAACATTTCACGATTTAAGAGAGCCCCAGAGCGGTCAAATGATCATTAAGTAAGTGCAGTCGTTCTGGTGTACCGACATCCATCCACAAACCTGGATAATGCTCACCACTTACCTTACCCAGAGCCATCACTCGATGAAGTAGTGGCGAGAGCTTCGCGGCCCTACCCGGAGCCACTCCCCTAAAAAGCTGCGGTTGGTATATGCCAATTCCACTGAAGGTGAATCTATGTTCTCCTGAGAGTGCCACCTTGTCAGAGTTGAGAGTGAAGTCTCCATCGATATGGTGTGATGGATTATCTACCAGTACCAAATGTGCAAGAATCTCTTCAGGATCTTCCCGCATTCGCCGGAGTTTCGGCAGCAACCTAGCAAAATTAAACTCGCAATAAATATCGGCGTTGACTACTAGGAATGGGTTCCCATCTAGCCCATTCTCTAGTCCATCTCGTAATAGAGGCAATGCTTGGGCAATACCCCCGGCGGTCTCCAGTGCAGTGGGTTCATGCGAATAATGGATACTAACCCCGTAACGTTCACCATCTCCTAACTCGGTCTCTATCATCTGTCCAAGATAAGAATGATTGATGACAATCTCATGGAATCCCGCATTCGCAAGATTCCCCAGATGATATTCGATCAGTCTCTTACCACCCACTTGCAGCAGGGGCTTAGGCAATGTGTCGGTCAGCGGGCGCATACGCTCGCCGCGCCCGGCTGCCAGTATCATCGCCTTGAATGGCACCTCTTTAGAAAGAATAGCCAAATGTCGCATCTGGCTTATCTTCTGCCAGCGTATCCAGTAGTAACAGCAACGGGCCAAGCTCGCGGTAACGTTCGCAGGCCTTACGTAAATAATCCATCACCAGCGGCATATTCTTGAGGTATCCATCCTTACCATCTCGGTAACACAGACGTGCGAAGATACCCAAGATCTTGACGTGGCGCTGAACACCCATCCACTCGAAATCGCGGTAGAAGTCGGCAAAATCAGCGGATACCGGCAGATCCACTTTTTTAGCCTTCTCCCAATAACGGATCAGCCAGTCCATAACACGCTCCTCATCCCAGCAGATATAAGCATCCTTAAAGAGCGACACCAGATCGTAGGTCACAGGGCCATAGACCGCATCCTGAAAATCTAGAATGCCTGGGCTGGGCTGGGTGTCCATCAGATTGCGTGAGTGATAGTCTCGGTGTACGAATACCCGCGACTGCGATAGATTATTTTTCAGAATTTTGCTAAAGACAGAGGCCAAGTCAGCTCTCTGTTCTGGGCTGAGGACCACCTTCAAATGCTTATCGATATACCAGTCTGGAAAAAGATTCAGCTCTCTTGACAATAACGCCTCATCATAATCTTGCAATACACCCGGATTACTCGCTATTTGGATTTTAATTAGAGCATCCACCGCCTCTCCATAGAGATGATTAGCTCTTTCGGGAGACTCCGTCA
This sequence comes from Nitrosospira sp., assembly GCA_013450215.1. GTDB lineage: Bacteria > Pseudomonadota > Gammaproteobacteria > Burkholderiales > Nitrosomonadaceae > VFJL01. The sequence goes on along the minus strand of JACDSH010000002.1, from coordinate 7,920 downwards.
TTGCCTGTAAATAAGTGGTGTCACCAAAGTCAGTGAGCAGCAGAAACCCCTTCTCCGGGTCTTGTGCTAGCACCTCTGGAACATTCACCCCAGACCTAGCAAAAGTTTCAGCTATACTTAAAAAATTAGCGCAATCCTCATACTGCTGCGGCGCATCCATGATGATCAACGCACCATCACTGAAAGTCGCTCGGAAATAGCGACGAGAACTCGCGTCTGAAGAGGCCGCTGACAGTGTGAATGGCTTACCAGAGGACTGGGTTTTGACCCAACTTTCAAGGAGTTGTAGACGTTGTAAATTTTCCATCACTAATCCACGATTGCCTAATTACCCAAAGTATGAGATTTTATCATGCAAGTATCACACGATACCCGACCGGTTGACGAACCATCAATGAAGGAGAGAGCCATGCTGAATCAAAAGGTATTAGATGAAATAAGCAGCAAGATCAATGATTTAATAACACAAAGCCCTGTGAAAGATGTGGAGAAGAATCTTCGCGTATTGTTGGCTGGGGTCTTCGCTCGCCTAGATCTGGTAGGACGCGAGGAGTTCGACATACAGCAAGAAGTGCTAAGACGCACACGCGAGCAACTGACCGCATTAGAAGAGCGGTTGACGGCACTAGAGACTGCTGGAGAGAAGAAGAAAAGTAAAAATAAGCTGATTGTAGATACTCAGTAGTAAGCGGGCGCAAAGCATAGCCGGCACCCCACCGGATGCACTGAACCGAGCCCATCAGTATAGTAGGGCAAGGGTGATCGCAGTTGCTTACTGATTTACATGGTTACACTACCGGAGGCACATACCACACGAAGGCTGGAGAGAATGAAGAGTTGAGTACTCACATCCACAGATCACTTTGAGTATATTCGTTGTAACTAGATAGACTCCTTCGAGCAAACTTACTCAATCAGAGTAATTCGCTCAGGAGGGCCTGATCAGAAAATCTCAGTTGATAAGGGCCTCACTGATCGCACGTTTAATCGCTTCCATATCAAGACTACGGTGATCTCTTTATCTTTCGCTTACTGAAGGATGCTCTCGAGTGTCACTGCAGTCCCACCGCGAGGATTAAAGCAGGTCAGATACGCACTAAGCTGATCATCATCGATCTTGATGAAAAACTCGCCATCCGAAGCAGCACCTATGGCAAGTTCAAAGGGAGTTCGATCATTGTAATTACCTGTACCCTCGAGTAAGGCACCCCCATCGAGATCACAATCGCCTTTCTAAAGTTACTGAGCGCAGCCTCTTCCACATCACCTTCTGGAGAGAAGCAGGCCATCACGGTACGGCCATCTTCATCTAAATGGAGGATAGATATTTAAAATGTGCATCATCGACCATTAAGATCGCCTCATCTGAACACTCGAACTTCTATAGCACACCAAATTAATATTACAATTATTTATTAAAAAATATCCAAATTAAGATAAATATATCATTTTAATTCAACTTGTTATATGACAAAAAATTAAAACCTAAAGAGAAGTTCCAACAACCTCTTCAGCGTTACGGATCGGCCCCCGAGTCTTGGTGTATATCAACAATCCGGGTATGCACATGTATATTGTCTAGGATAGATGACTAATAATCACTGCTGACAACGGGATGTCGAGGGCCATGATAGAATTCCACCCCCCAACAGACATAGAATCTGACCATGAGTAAAGGTCACCGCACTGCTTTATTAGAGGGCCTTCTTAGCCAACGAATCCTGTTGCTAGACGGGGCTATGGGGACGATGATCCAAAGCTACAAGCTTAATGAAACGGATTATCGTGGCGCTCGATTTGCTAATTTCCCACACGACCTCAAGGGAAATAACGATCTTCTGACGCTAACCCAACCACATATTATTCATGAAATCCATAGCAGCTACCTTGAAGCAGGCTCGGATATTATCGAGACCAATACCTTCAATTCCACGGCTGCCTCCATGGCTGATTACCACATGCAGGATTTGGTATATGAACTGAATTTTTCTGGGGCAAAGTTGGCGAAGGAAGCGACCCTGGCAATGGAAAAAAAAATACCGAATAGACCTCGCTTCGTAGCCGGCGTATTAGGACCAACCACAAAGACCGCATCAATCTCACCGGACGTGAATGACCCCGGTTTTCGTGGAATCACCTTCGACCAACTGGTTGCAGATTACACCATCGCCATCAGTGGACTTCTGGCAGGGGGCGCTGATATCCTGCTGGTGGAGACTATATTCGACTCCCTCAACGCTAAGGCGGCTCTGTTCGCAATAGATCAATATTTCGAGGCTAATGGCGTCCGTGTTCCAATCATGATCTCGGTCACTATTACCGATGCCTCCGGACGTACTCTCTCCGGACAAACCCCAGAAGCATTCTGGAATTCAGTCAGTCACGCTAGGCCATTATCGGTGGGATTAAATTGCGCACTGGGTGCGGAGTTGATGCGTCCTTACATCGAAGAGCTCTCCAAAGTTGCCGATGTTTATACTAGCGCGCACCCCAATGCCGGCCTACCCAATCCACTGGCAGAGACTGGCTACGATGAATCGCCTGATTACACTGCCAACCTGATCAAGGATTTCGCAGTCTCAGGCTTCGTCAATATTGTGGGCGGCTGCTGCGGTACAACGCCCGCGCATATCAGAACCATCTCCGCTGCAGTGAATGGCATTGCGCCACGCATTATTCCCAATATTCCAAAGAAATTGCAGCTATCTGGACTGGAGCCACTAAATATTGATGATGACTCGCTATTCGTGAATGTGGGGGAGCGTACGAATGTCACCGGATCGAAAATTTTTTCTCGTTTGATACTTAGCAATAATTATGCGGAGGCATTGAGCGTCGCCCGCAGCCAGGTAGAGAGCGGCGCTCAGATCATCGACATCAATATGGATGAGGCGATGCTCGATTCGCAGAAAGCGATGGTGACATTCCTCAATCTGATCGCTGCTGAACCGGATATCAGCCGCGTACCAGTCATGATTGATTCGAGCAAGTGGTCAGTAATTGAGGCTGGCCTGAAATGCGTACAAGGCAAGGCCGTGATCAATTCCATCAGCATGAAGGAGGGTGAGGAGGAATTCATTAAGCATGCTAGGTTAGCGCGCCGCTACGGAGCAGCTGTGATTGTGATGGCCTTCGACGAATCTGGCCAGGCTGATACCAAAGAACGTAAGGTTGATATCTGTACGCGCTGCTACCGCATCTTAGTAGACCAGGTAGGCTTTCCTCCAGAAGATATAATTTTCGATCCGAACATTTTCGCAGTTGCCACCGGTATTGATGAGCACAACAATTATGGTGTCGATTTCATTGAGGCCACTCGCATCATCAAGCAGACTCTACCTCATGCCAAGGTGAGTGGTGGTGTGTCCAATGTCTCATTCTCTTTCCGCGGCAACGAGCCAATACGAGAGGCGATCCATACAGCCTTCCTGTATCACGCTGTCCGGGCAGGTATGACCATGGGCATCGTTAACGCGGGACAGCTAGGCGTTTACTCTGACATTTCACCGGATTTACTGGAACGAGTTGAGGATGTACTCCTCAATCGACGCGCTGATGCCACTGAGAGGCTGGTGGAATTCGCCGAGAACTTTAAGGGTCAGAGCAAGGAGAGAGTTGAAGACCTCTCTTGGCGCAACGAGCCGGTTCAGCAGCGTTTGACACATGCCCTAGTCAGGGGCATCAATACCTACATCGTTGAAGATACCGAGTCAGCACGTCTGGAAATAACTGCTCAAGGCGGACGCCCAATCCAGGTGATTGAAGGGCCGCTGATGAATGGCATGAATGTGGTCGGCGATTTATTTGGTTCCGGCAAAATGTTTCTGCCACAAGTAGTTAAGTCAGCACGGGTAATGAAACAAGCAGTGGCACATTTATTACCTTACATCGAGGCAGAAAAAAAACGCTCCGGCGACTCTAGGCCCAAGGGGAAGATTGTCATCGCCACGGTTAAGGGTGATGTACATGACATTGGAAAGAATATTGTCACCGTCGTACTGCAATGTAATAATTATGAAGTAGTGAATATGGGTGTAATGGTCCCGTGTGCGCAGATCTTGGAGATGGCACGGAGGGAACAGGTCGATATCATTGGCCTATCTGGGCTGATCACTCCATCCCTAGAGGAAATGACGCATGTGGCAAAGGAGATGCAACGTGAGGGATTCACCATTCCCCTACTGATCGGTGGTGCCACCACCTCACGCGTCCATACCGCGGTAAAGGTCGCCCCGCACTACAGCGGCGTAACTGTATGGGTACCGGATGCAAGCCGCGCCGTAGGGGTATGCAGCAATTTACTATCTGAGGATCTACACTTGGACTATGTCCGGGAGATCCAGACCGAATATGAGAAAGTTCGTACCCAGCACAAGAATAAGAAAGGACAGTCTCCGATGCTGTCGATTTCAGAAGCGCGTAGAAATGCACTGAAAATAGATTGGCAGAACTATACCCCGCCTGAGCCTAATTTCTTAGGTATAAAGTCGCTCCGCAACTATCCACTAGAAAAGCTTGTTCCTTATATCGATTGGGGCCCATTCTTCCAGGCTTGGGAATTGTCTGGGCCCTATCCTGCAATCTTGCAGGATGAGGTGGTGGGTGAGGCTGCTCGCAATCTGCTGCGCGATGCTCAATCCATGCTAAAGAAAATTATTGAACAAAAATGGCTCTCTGCTAATGCAGTAATCGGATTATTCCCCGCTAATTCTGTGAGTTATGACGACATCGAAATCTATACCAATAAGTCTCGTAATAAAGTCGCTATGACATTCCACAACCTGCGGCAGCAGACTCTAAAGCCTGGGGGCCGTCCTAACCTATGCCTGGCAGACTACATTGCTCCAAAAGAGTCCGGCATTCTTGACGCCATCGGTGCATTTGCCGTTTCGGCAGGATTCGGCATAGATGCACGGGTCAAAACGTATGAAGAGGCGCATGATGATTACGGTGCAATTATGCTAAAAGCATTAGCTGACCGTCTGGCTGAAGCCTTCGCCGAGCATATGCACTGGCGGGTACGTCGTGAATTCTGGGGCTATGCTAAAGATGAAGACCTCAACACCGAACAACTTGTCGCTGAGGAATATCGAGGCAGGCGCCCCGCACCCGGGTATCCTGCTTGCCCAGACCACACTGAGAAGGGGCCCTTATTTGAAATATTAAGGGTTCCTGAGAATACCGGCATTACGATCACTGAGTCTTACGCGATGATGCCAACTGCAGCGGTATCGGGCTTCTATTTTTCTCATCCTGACGCAGACTACTTCGCCATTGGGAAGATCGATAAGGATCAAGTGATGGACTACGCAAAGCGCAAGGGCTGGACACTGGAAGAAGCGGAAATGTGGCTGGCGCCGACGCTAGCATATGAGCGATAACCCACAGCACTACCTCGAGGCTAACTCTTTTCCCGATTGATTCTTATGATCTCCCGGATGCGCCTGACTCCTCGCATTACCTGTGCGAGATGAGACCGGTTACTCACTTGCAAAATAAAATGCATGGCAGTGTAGGCGCCCTCGCCTTCCACAGTGACATTATCGATATTGGAACCGGCCTTGGCAATTTCCGCCGCCACCTTCGCCAGTACGCCGCGTTGATTTTCCGCTACCATCTTAATACTGACCTCGAACAACTTGCTGATGTTCTTATCCCACGTTACATCTAACCAATTATCTGGATTACCATGCATCTTGCCAATCACCGAACAATCACGTACATGAATCACTAAACCCTGATCCTTCTTGATGAAACCAACGATGAGATCCCCCGGAATGGGTCGGCAACATTTGGAAAACTGGACGGCCATCCCCTCCGTACCCATTATAGTAATCGCCTCACTCATACCGTTTGCCTTGGATGCAACGTTTCCAGGTGATAGCAAACGCTTAGACAATACAGCCGGCAAATGCTTGCCCAACACCATATCCGCGAGCAATTCTTTTTTTGATTTGGCACCACTATCGCGAGCCAATTTCTGCCACTGAAAGTCGCTAATGCTCGTTGGGTCAATCTTAAGCGACGACAGTGCCTGATTCAGCAAACGCTCACCCAATTTAGCCAACTCATCATACTGCACTGTTTTAAGAAAGTGACGGATATGTGACCGCGCCTTGCCTGTAACCACATATGCAAGCCATGCAGGATTCGGTTTCGCATGGGGTGCGGTAATAATCTCAACATAGTCCCCACTTCTGAGTTTAGTGCGTAATGGCGCATTCTCACCATTGATTCTCACTGCCATGCATCGGTTGCCAATATCGGTATGTACTGCATAGGCAAAGTCTACCGCAGTTGATTCTTTTGGCAGCGTCAATATCCTGCCTTGGGGTGTGAATACGTAAACCTCCCCAGGAAATAAGTCTACCTTCAGATGCTCCAGAAACTCTAGTGAGTCAGTCGAGTCGCTTAGTGTTTCCAGTAAGCCTTGCAACCACTGGTGCGTCTTCGTATGGAGATCATCAAGATTAATATCATGGCTCTTATAGAGCCAGTGCGAGGCAACCCCAGCCTCAGAAATCCTGTGCATTTGAGAAGTTCGAATTTGAATTTCGATGGGGGTGCCATAAGGCCCAAACAAGGTATTGTGTAATGACTGATAGCCATTCGCCTTAGGAATCGCGATGTAATCCTTGAACTTTCCGGGAATGGGCTTGTATAGGCTATGCAACGCACCAAGGGCGAGATAGCAGGCGGGTATATCATTGACGATGATGCGAAAACCGTAAATGTCGAGTACTTCAGAAAATGAAAGGCGCTTCTCCACCATCTTTTTATAAATGCTATAAAGCTGTTTCTCTCGCCCACTTATCTTTGCTTCTAACCCCGAATCCTTAAGGCGTTGTCGGATATCGTTAAGAATTTTATCTACAACCTCACGGCGATTACCACGTGCCGCTTTACTAGCCTTGGTCAGAACCTGATAACGTTTTGGAAAAATATAACGAAAACTGAGTTCCTGAAGTTCCTGGTAGACACCGTTAAGTCCCAATCGGTGAGCAATTGGAGCATATATCTCCATAGTTTCACGTGCGATGCGACGGCGCTTCTCATGTTCCAGCACCGCTAGCGTGCGCATGTTATGTAGTCTATCCGCTAATTTAATGAGCACAACTCGGACATCCTGTGACATCGCAAGCAGCATCTTACGAAAATTTTCTGCCTGCGCATCTGCCCGAGTCTGGAACTCTATCTTGTCAAGTTTGGAAACACCGTCCACTAGATCGGCTACTGACTTGCCAAATCTTTCACTGATCTCAGCTTTGGTGATGTGAGTATCCTCCATCACATCATGAAGCAGCGCAGCAGTCAGCGTCTGGATGTCCAAGTGAAGTCTACCGAGTATGCTGGTTACCGCGAGCGGATGAGAGATGTAGGGCTCACCTGATTTTCTGAACTGCCCTGAATGGGCACTTTGACTGAAGAGGTAGGCGTTCTTAAGCTGAGAAATATCTTCCGGTTTAAGGTACCCAGATAATTCATTGAACAGAGATTCTGGCTCGGATAGAGCGACTGGAGTATCCGGCAAGCCTCGTGCCTGCATTAGAATTTCCTTTATTCGGTTTAATATGATCGATACACGATCGAGCTAGGAGATGGCAGTAGTCCACTCCTTAATTGCGCCTACTCTCATTGATAGATCATCACAGCCTTTCAGAGGCTGCTTTACAACAACTACCAAAACTAGATATACCGAGAATCGAGAACTTCTATCCCTATCTTGCCCTGAGCCAGCTCTCGCAAAGCAATAACTGTGGGCTTATCACGGGCTGACTCCACCAGGGGAGAACTGCCGATCGAAAGTTGTCTTGCACGTATAGTCGCGACCAATGTCATTTCAAAACGGTTTGGAATTCTTTTCAAACAGTCGTCAACAGTAATCCGTGCCATAGCATTTCTCCAAAAAAATATACTGCC
>JACDSH010000018.1 GCA_013450215.1 Nitrosospira sp. | reverse complement strand
AAGGCGGCAGCCATGGCTGCAGGGCGGTTGCATGAGGAGGAAGACACGGTACTGGACAAGGCAGGGGTTACTACTCGGCTTCTCAGCTTCATCAATGCTGGTCGAAAAGACACGGTACTGGACAAGGCAGGGGTTACTACTCCCACACGTGAAGAGGCCTTGCTGGAGGGTAGACTACTACTCGTTGCAGAAGATAATGAAATAAACCAGAAGGTGATCCGTCAGCAACTCTCCCTGCTCGGATATGCAGCAGACATCGCCAGCAATGGTCTAGAAGCTTTAACGCGCTGGGAGAGTGGTCATTATGTATTGCTATTGACGGATCTGCATATGCCGGAGATGGATGGCTATCAACTCACCACCGCCATCCGTGCAATAGAATCTGGAAAAATGCATTCACCCATCATCGCGTTCACTGCCAATGCACTGAAAGGCGAGGCCGAGCATTGTTTGGAGATCGGGATGGATGACTATCTGAGTAAGCCGGTACGGTTGAGCCATTTAAAAGCGATTTTGGAAAAGTGGTTGCCACTAGTTAAGTCTGTTACTGAATCGATTGTGCCAAGTACCCATGCAGACGTTTCTAGTAGCACTCCCGTCAAAAAGAAAGTGCCTGTTGATGTTCATACCCTCGAGGAGTTGGTGGGCAGTGACCCGGTAGTGATTAATGATTTTCTGCGAGATTTTAGTGTGAGCTCAGCCAAGATAGCTACTGAATTGCGCGTGGCTAATCAGATAGGACAGTCCTTAGCAGTGGGTGCGGCAGCACACAAGCTCAAGTCATCGTCCCGCGCGGTCGGAGCATCGGCGTTGGGTGATCTGTGTGAGCAGATGGAGATAGCGGGGAAGGGGGGTGACGCCGCAGCTCTGACACTGCTATTGCCTCAGTTCGAGGAAGAGCTTGCTGCGGTCGATCAGTATATCGCTACCTTTTTAGCCTGATCAGGGTAGCTTGAGGGTTAGGGAATCTGCTGATCAATCATGATATTAATATTCTTGTCGCCTGGTTTTACTTTTTGACTAAATCCTTGCAAGTCTCCGCTCTCAGGCATGGCCTTGCCAGATTTTGTAATTCTGGCGCTGATGATGAGTTGAGGGACGTTGGAGATTTTTAAATCTGGCCGAGCTCCCATCCCATCTGTCAGCAAGAAAGAAGCCGGCAAGTCTCGGACCTTCTTCACCGATATAGCTCGTGGCATGGGCGGACCGTCTGTCGCGCGAGCAAAGATGAAGAGTGTATCATCAGGTGAGACCTTTCCAGCCAGCGTCGCGCTCAGGGTAACAGTCCCTGTGAGGGTGGCACCTGTTGCGCCGGCAGAGTCCGCATTCGGACTCGCTGTGATAGCCTGGCTTGCAGGGGGTGGACTATTCTGATTGCTGGTGGCTGCTTGGTTCTGCATCCCAGCCATGGTGCTGCCCTTACCGGATGCCAACGACTTTGCCTCTGTGATGCTCTCCTTAACGGACTGGGCGAGTTTAGACTCGGGGGGGATCTGCACCAGTAGCTTCTCCCAGTAACTCGCAGCCTGTTTAAAATTCTTCTGCTCAAAGGCGGCTGTACCGGCCAGGGCCAGAGCTTTAGGGTTTTTAGGGCTCAGACTTAATGCCTTATTTACCAGCTCCATCGGTTCCCCTTGAAGGCTTCCACCATTCGTCATTGCGACGATATCTGCATAATCGACAAGTAGCTCTGGACTCTCAGGTGAGAGCGCAATCACTTGTTCGTAGGCGATCTTGGCCTCATTGAACCGTTGCATGATGGCATAAGTCCGCCCAAGCATGATCCATCCCTCTACATCGTTTGGTTGTTCTCTGAGGCGCGCGATCAGGCTATCAAGTACCGATGAAAAGTTCTGATGACCAGACTCCGACTCCGGCCCTGAGCCCGACATTGGTGATTGTTGTTCAGATATAGGTTGTGGCGTTAATCCCTTGGTATTGCCGATCCAGAGATAAAGAGAAACTGCCATGAGTGGGATCGCCAGCATCAGGACCGTGATGGTCGCAATATTGCCGCGATTGCTGCTCGTTATGACCATAGTCGCGAGAGACTCCCCCTCAGGGACGTCCTGAATCATTCTCTGCTGTAACTCACGCTTACTCTGATCGTACTGCTCCTTACTCAAGACATCACTCCGGAGGTCTGACTCAAGTTCGGCCAATTGATCGCGATAGATGCTTACGTTGGCAGCCTTACGGATGACCCCTGTACGACTCGTCCCCTTACTTATAAGGGTCGGTACGATGAATAGCAAGGCACCGATGGTCAGGATGCCAGCAACAACCCAAAATGATGTCATGCGTTGTTACCCTTGTCGTCCTTCAGCAGGGACTCTGCATGACGGTGCTGATCATCTGTTAGTGAGGGTTCTTCAATTTGTCTGCGTCGCATTTTTAGATAAAAGAATAGGATTGCAGCGCCTATCAGGAGAAAGGCAAAGGGTCCAATCCATAATAGGTACGTGGTAGGCTTCATGGGAGGGTTATAGAGTACAAAATCACCGTAACGTGCCACTAGGAAATCAATGATCTCCTGATCTTTCTTGCCTTCTTTTAACTGTTCGCGAATTTCACGTCTAAGATCATTGGCAAAGTCAGCACGAGAGCCGGCCAGAGATTCGTTCTGACAGACTAGGCATCGTAAATCCTCAGAGAGTGCCAGCATCCGCTTCTCGATCACTGGGTCTTCGGCGACTGGAGCTGCTTCCTTGGCCCAGTTCAGGGGTGAGAGTAGGGCAAGAATAAGCAGCAGTATCATCTGTTTTCTACCGCGCGTATTGAGTAAATCCGGGATCATCCCTGAAGTTCCTTAATGAGTGGCAGAATTTTTTTCTCCAGTGACTCAATCGTGACCGGACCGATCTGCTTGTGTCGTATGACGCCATCCTTGTCGATGACATAGGTCTCGGGAACGCCGTAGACACCATAATCAATACCGATCCGACCTTCCGGATCGACCACGCTGACGGTATAGGGGTCACCATACTGACCGAGCCATTGCAGGGCTAGTTCGGGCTTGTCTTTATAATTCAATCCATAGATGGGCACTATTCCAGACTTGGATAGCTCTACCAGGAGGGGATGCTCTTCACGGCAGGAGACGCACCACGATGCCCACACATTCAGTAGCCACACCTTTCCCAGATTGTCCTTGGATGAGAGAATCTGATCGGGTTCATGGAGGCGTGGTGATTGAAAAACCGGTGCGGGCTTACCAACTAGTGGGGATGGTATCTCACGAGGCTTGAGGCCAAGTCCAACAGCAAGAAAACCCACCAGTACAATAAAAGCTGCCAGGGGCAGCAGGAAACGCATCATCCCTTCTTGCCCCCTGTGGCTAACCGATTGCCGCTAGGGGCTCTCCCCCCATCCTTCTCCTCGGTCGCCGCTTCGATGGGCTTGGTATTGATCTTCAGGCGGTATCGCCGATCGCTCACTGCAAGCATCCCGCCAAAGGCCATTAACAAGCAACCAAACCAGATCCAGTCAACAAAGGGCTTGTGGTATACCCGAACGACCCAAGCACCATCCTCCAGAGGCTCCCCCAAGGCAACATACAGATCGCGTATGAAACCGGTATCAATGGCGGGCTCAGTCATGGTCATTCCAGATGCATTGTAGGTACGTTTTTCTGGCTGCATCACACGGATCTTCTCGCCATTATGAAGGACCTCGATATCACCTCTCATTGCCGAGTAATTAGGTCCAGTGACTGGACTGGCGCCGGTAAAACGGAAGGTGTAACCCCCCATCTCAACGGTACTGCCGATCTCCATACGGACATCCTTCTCGGTCTCGTATCCATTGACCAGTGTGACACCGATAATGAATATGGCGATCCCGAAGTGGGCCAGGTGCATGCTGTAATAGCTACGTGATTGTCTGGCCAGTCTTGTAAATACGCTACCCTGACCGCTATTCTGTAGGCGGTGGCGGATGCTAACAAAGATAGTTGCAATAACCCAGAATGCCAGTAGCAGACCAAAACTGACCATCGGCTTCCACTCACCCATGACCAGAGGCATCAGAAGTGCCGTTGCCATACTCACACCGAATGCCCAACGAAGACGCATAGCTAGTTCGGGTAGGCTTGCTTGCTTCCAGCGGGAGAGTGGTCCCAACCCCATCAAGAAGATTGCCGGTGTCATGAGAGGAACAAATACCGCCTCGAAGTAGGGTGGCCCAACGGATATCTTGCCAAGATCGAGAGAGTCCATGAGTAATGGGTAGAGCGTTCCGAGTAATACGCTACCTGCAGCAACGACCAGTAGGAGGTTATTCGCGAGTAGCATTGACTCTCTAGACACTAAATCAAACTTACCCCCCAAGCCGATCTTAGGTGCCCGCCAAGCGAATAGAAGTAGTGAGCTGCCGATAACAATGACTAAGAAACCGAGTATGAATATACCGCGTGATGGGTCGGTAGCGAATGCATGTACCGATGTCAGAACCCCAGACCGGACTAGGAAAGTTCCCAGCAGGCTTAGAGAGAATGCACTGATAGCAAGAAGTAGGGTCCAGCTCTTAAAGCTGCCCCTCTTCTCAGTGACCGCTAATGAATGCACCAACGCTGTTCCGACCATCCATGGAAGGAAGGATGCATTCTCAACGGGGTCCCAGAACCACCAGCCACCCCATCCCAATTCATAATAGGCCCACCAGCTGCCGAGCATGATCCCGATCGTGAGGAAGACCCATGCAACGGTTGTCCATGGACGTGACCAACGGGCCCAGGCTGCATCCATCTGGCCACTGATCAGCGCGGCAATGGCAAAGGCAAATGCTACAGAGAATCCTACATATCCCATATACAGCATAGGGGGGTGGATCACCATACCGAAATCTTGCAGTAAAGGATTCAGGTCACTCCCCTCAAAGGCTGCAGGCAGGAGGCGATCAAATGGGTTGGATGTGATTAGCATGAACATAATGAATCCCACGCTGACCATACCCATCACACCGAGCACCCGTGCCACCATCTCATCCGGGAGATGTCGGCTGAATACACTGACCGCAACAGACCAGCCAGCTAGCATGAGGACCCACAATAGAAGTGATCCCTCGTGTGAGCCCCAGCTCGCTGCAAAACGGTAATGAGTAGGCAATTCAGAGTTTGAGTTCCTAGCAACATTGATCACCGAGAAATCATTATTAACGAATGAGTAAGCAAGGCAACCAAAGGCAATTGCGAGGAAGACAAACTGACCCTGGACCACCGGTCTGGCCAGCGCAATCCATGACAGATTGCCCCGTGCTGCACCGATGATGGGGAGGGTTCCTTGGGTTAATGCCAGCAGCAACGCTAAGATGAGTGAGAAGTTACCGAGTTCTGGGATCATGGTTTGGATTTTGAGGTTAGGGGTTAAGAACGAGGGGTCGGGGGGAGATCGGGGGGAGCTAATTTCGTTCCCACCCCTTGTCTGATTATTTAGACATCACAGTCTTTTGCATCTTGGCCTGCTCAATGGCACCTGCAGCCTCTGGAGGCATGTAATTTTCATCATGCTTGGCAAGCACCTCGTCAGCACGGAATACACCTTCAGGCGATAACTTACCTTGTGCAACTACACCCTTACCCTCCTTAAAAAGGTCGGGAAGGATACCGGTATAAACGACAGGGATGAACTTAGCGGTATCCGTCACGACGAAATTGACCGTCACACCATCACTTTGGCGCTTGATACTGCCCTCCTCAACCAGTCCGCCGATGCGAAAGCTTTTCCCTTTTGGGGCCTCATTGGCAGCGACTTGGGTTGGGCTGAAGAAGAAGACCATATTACTCTCGAATGCATTTAGGACGAGTGCAGCAGCAATACCCAGCGCACTCACGCCAGAAACAATGATCGCCAGCTTTCTATGACGTGGTTTCATTTATCTTCTCTTCTTTAGTTGCTTCATGGATCAGACTAAGATGTTTCAATAAAGTTCGTTTACGTTTTAAGACCAGCATTACTTCCCCGATGATGCAGATGACCGAGACTATGTAGGACCCCCATACATAGAATCCGTATCCCCCCATGTCAAAGAAGTCAGACCAACTCGCCCAGATCATGACGAGACCCCCTTCAGTTCACTCACCCATGCGGTATTACGCTCGCGTTCGAGGATGATGGTCCGTGTACGGATCAGTATCACCGCGATGGCATACATCCAGCATGCGATCGACATGATCAGCATGCCTGTCAGCATGGTCGCGGCCATTTTCGGTGAGGAGGTCACGCTGACACTCGCACCCTGGTGAAGGGTATTCCACCATTTTACGGAGAAGTAGATGATCGGGATATTGACCACACCGACCAGCGCGATCACTGCACCCGCCTTATCGGCACGGCGGGGATCATCTATCGCAGCCTGTAGAGACATGAATCCGATATAGAGGAATAGCAGAATGAGTTCGGACGTTAGACGGGCGTCCCATACCCACCAGGTCCCCCACATGGGCTTTCCCCAGACTGCTCCCGTCCATAAGGCCAGGAATGTGAACATTGCCCCTGTCGGTGCAATGGCAGTGGCCATCATGGAGGAGAGGCGGGTATTAAATGCGAGTCCGATGCCTGCCCAAACGGCCATCATCACGTAGAGGAACATCGACATCCATGCCGCAGGCACATGAATGAAGATGATTCGGTAGGCTTCACCCTGCTGAAAGTCAGTGGGGGCAACAAAGAAGCCGATATAAAGACCAACCGCAAATAATATGGTCGCAGCGATAGAGAATAGCGGGATCATTTTCCCCGCCAAGACATAAAAACTTGCTGGAGAGGAATATTTAAACCAGTTAATTGCCATGTTTAAAAGCCTGAGCGTTCGGTTTGCAGCCGCTGATTTTAAACCAAAATGCAGAAATTCAGAATGGCTTTCTTCATTCCATCGAAATTCGCAATGAAACTGCGGTCGCCCACGGGGATAATACGAGCGATGCCAACAGAAATGCACCCAGTAGTGACAGGTGCGCACCCGCCCCTAGGCCTGCTGTACTGGCCTCAACCGCCCCCGCACCAAAGATCAGTACTGGGATATAGAGTGGCAGTACTAAGAGCGATACCAGTACACCCCCGCCCCGTAGCCCTAAAGTCAGTGCAGCGCCGATCGCCCCGATCAGGCTTAGGACCGGTGTACCCAGCAGCAATGATGCGGTTAGTATTAGAAGGGCGTCGGTTGATAGATCGTACTGAAGACCCAGAACGGGTGACATCAGAACCAACGGCACTCCGGTCACGAGCCAGTGTGCCATCGCCTTGCCCAATACCAGCATCGAGAGGGACTGGGGTGATATCAGCATCTGCTCGAGAGTGCCGTCCAGATAGTCGCTTGAGAACATCCTCCCCAGTGATAGCATTGATGCCAGTAGCGCCGCAACCCATACCACACCAGGTGCCATGGTCCTGAGCATGTTCATTTCTGGCCCCACACCGAGCGGGAATAGGCTTACCACGATGATGAAAAAAAACAGCGTTGTCAGGACGTCTGAACGACGTCTCATCGCTAGAAGTAGATCCCGCTGTATGACCCATAGAGACATGCTAGCTCAGCTGTAAACGGTGGGTTGAGACAGCAGCGATATCGATCTCTTGGTGGGTCGTCATGACCACCATTCCACCTTGATTCAGATGCTGTTCGAGTAGGCTTTGCATTAGTTTCACCGCTGCAGCATCCAGTGCTGCTAGGGGCTCGTCCAGTATCCATAAGACCGTCCCACAGACCAGCAGTCGTGATAGTGCTACTCTGCGTCGCTGTCCCTGTGACAGCACCTTAGCGGGGAGTGACTCTCTACCCCCGAGACCCATCTTTCGGAGGGCCCCATGCGCTCTCTCAGTATCAATCTCGGCACCGGATAGTGCGCTCGAGATACGTAGATTCTCAATCGCGGTGAGGTCATCCTTCACCCCGCTTAAGTGACCGAGGTAGGTGATCTCACCATAATATTCCCCCTTAAGGGAGCGGATATCGTTACCACGCCAGAGTATCTGTCCTTGAGCCGGGGTTGCGAGACCGCACAGCATCTTTAGAAGACTGGTCTTGCCACTGCCATTGGGTCCGTGAACTTGCAGCAGCTCACCCGCATCAAGGGAGAAGTTAACACCCTTAAATAGTCTGCGGTCACCGCGTACACACTCGAGTTCGCTTCCTTGCAGTATCGGCATGGGTAGGGAGGGTCTGAAATCGTCATTCACCTAGAATGAGGGACTCATTTAGACATTCATTCAAGCGAAAGGAGGGCATTATACCGTATAGGTAGTCCATTTGCCGTCATCTCTATCCGAGTCTGTAACGGTGTCATTAGTCGTTATGATCACTCAGGGATTCTTTAAAAAATGAAGTCTGTGAGTCGTGTGATGTACCTCTCTTATGCGTAGTTATGCTACGCTTAATGGTTATGCGATGCTTCAAGATAGCCAATCCCCCGATTCCCGTTCGTCACCGTCTCGAAGCACCCCTTTAGTAGACGCGGGCGTAGACAAGTCTGCACGATGAGATTCTCTGTAGTCATTCCAACGCTGAACGAAACCGACAATATTGATCCATTATTGACGCGTCTATTTGCACTCGATCTGCCGAAGGATAGTTTTGAGGTCATCATTGTTGATGATGGCTCCAAGGATGGGACCCCTGATAAGGTTCGTTCGTGGGAAGGAAAATCTCCTGTCCGGTTGATTGAGCGTCGCGAGAAGCCTGATCTGACTGCATCCATCTTGGCCGGTGTTGCAGTTGCACAGGGTGAGGTGATCGTGGTGATGGATGCTGATCTGAGCCATCCACCAGAGAGACTGGCCGCTCTGGTTAAACCAGTATTGGATGGAAGTCATGATGTCTCTGTCGGCAGTCGTTATGTGCCTGGAGGGAGTACTGAGGGATGGCCCTGGTACCGGCAGTGGCTGTCTCGCGTCGGTGGTTGGCTCGCACGACCCATCTGCGATGTGAATGATGCCACCTCCGGATTCTTCGCCTTCCGACGGAATCTTGCATCAACCATTGCAGAGAATGCCAAAGGGTACAAGATCCTGCTCGAGCTGATCATGGCAGGGCAGGGCAAGTTCAGAGTGGTTGAGGTTCCGATCTGCTTTCGAGATCGGACACAAGGCAGCTCAAAGCTATCCTTCGTTCATCAGTGGACCTACCTACAGAGGCTGATGGTACTGGCCGGGGGTACAGTCTCTGTCGGTACAGCAAGTCGTTTTGCAGCGGTGGGGTTGTTCGGTGTAGCGGTCGATGCACTGCTATTCAACTGGCTGATGAGTCGCGAGGTGGGACTTGCTGTGGCCCATGTCAGCAGCTTCTTCGTGGCCGCTACGGTCAATTACTTGCTCAATTCAAAATGGTCATTTCGGTTACATCATGCAGGCTATCTGAGGTGGGATCAGTTCGGTCGTTTTCTAACGGTTGGAGTCTTTGCATTACTGATACGGGGCGGAGTATTAGCATTGCTGATCAATCTCTGGCAGGTGCCGGCTTCAGTGGCCATCTTTCCGGCGATTGCTGCGACCGCATTGATTAACTATCTGGGGTCCGCCTTCTATGTATTCCCAGTGGGTCAGAATGCCCAATCACTCGACTTACGATGGAGGGTGGCGGCGGTCGGGGTGGTCGCATTCAGCCTGATGCTCAGACTGATCTATCTCGGCCAGGCTCAATTGATTCCGGATGAGGCTTATTACTGGAATTATGCTCAGCATATGGAGCTTTCATTCCTGGACCATCCGCCGATGGTTGCATGGTTGATCTGGCTAGGCACTACAGTTCTGGGTAATAACGAGTTCGGAGTCCGGATCGGTGCATTCCTCTGCGGTCTGGTAACGATGGGTTATCTGTATGCACTGGCACGTAATCTGTATGACAAATCGACCGCGATGCGAGCCCTGCTGCTGCTGGCGGTGCTGCCAATAACTTTTGCATCCGGCATCTTGATGACACCGGATGCCCCCTTAATTGCTGCTTGGGCGGCTACTCTGTACTACATGGAGCGAGCGCTAGTGGCGGGCCACAGCTCTGCCTGGTTGGGGATGGGGGTCGCATTCGGGTTGGGCCTTTTGTCGAAGTACACGTTAGGCCTTCTGGGTGTTGCGGCATTGTTGTTTGTGATCTTGGACCCGGCTGCACGTCGGTGGATGCGACGTCCTCACCCCTATCTTGCCGCTGCATTAGCGCTGTTGCTATTCTCGCCGGTCATCATCTGGAATAGCGATCATCAGTGGGCATCCTTCTTGTTCCAGTCTCAACGGGCTCAGGGAATCGGGAATCAGTTCTCGCTCCACTATCTGATCCTTCATGCGGTGATACTGTTAACCCCGGTGGGACTATTCGCAGCGTTATTGGCACTGGTACCGAGCGGGGATCGTGACCAGAATCCGGATGCCTATCGGCGTCGTTTATTCATAAGGACATTCACGATCGTACCCCTAGCGGTATTCGTTGGGCTCAGTCTATTCGGCTCACCAAAATTCCATTGGACCGGGCCGGTATGGCTAATGATTCTGCCGACGGTGGCATGGATGATCGGTCAGATTGGGGATCATCGGAATGTTGTTCGCAGGTTACGTGCAGCCTGGCGGCCGATCATCATCGTTACGATGTCTTTCTATGCATTTGCATTACACTACGCGGTCCTCGGGGTGCCCGGTGCTCCCTACCCGAGCTTTACCAAGCATTACTTCTGGCGTGAGGCGACGAGTGAGATCGAGCAGATTGCTAAGAATGTTCGCGAGAATACCGGTCAAGAGCCTATCATTGTCGGCATGAGTCGTTGGTCTATCGCGAGTTCATTATCATTCTACAATCGTAATGAGAATAGGATGGACATCTATTCACAAAATCTATTTGTCGGTTTATATGGAGCGAATCCTTCCATGTACAATCTTTGGTATCCACCGCCAATCCCATCGACTCGGCCAGTCATTCTGGTTGGGATGGATAATGAGAGTCTAGAGTGCGCTAGAGAAAAGGACTTGGACCCGATGCTCTATCATCCTGGGGCAATTGAATATTTTGAGATCATGAGGGATGGTAAGCCTCTTAGACGTGTTTATTATCGGATTGCTGAAGGGTATCTAGGGGATTGGTTCTCACCAAGATCAATCTCAATTTTAAAAGGTGCTGTAGAATGCAAATCAGTATGGCGAAAGAGAGTTAAAAACACTGAGGATTATGCAGCTCATAATCAGCAATTATTTTAGATATAAGCACTATAAATCATATAGATAATTTTATTTTTGGCACATTTTATTTTATCGAAGTAATCTAAAATCCGCTGTGAATAACGCATCACGCCCACAAATATCCGGCAGGTAGCCTTACAGCCCGCCAAAATCCAATAAAAATTTATATGCGACAACTTCTTTCGCAAAGAATGCCATCCCTTGATGGTGGTGACGCCGCGTCTAGACGAGAAGAGATACGGGTCTACTTTCATGCTACGTTCGACCGGTATGAGAGTCTCTTTAAAACGCTGAGAAGCGATGAGTCCTACTATAAGAAGCCGATCTCGCTTCGCCACCCACTGATTTTCTACCTGGGACATACGGCCACATTCTTCACCAATAAACTACTCCTCGCAGGACTGATAAAGGAACGGATCAACCCTAGATTGGAGTCGATGTTCGCGGTCGGGGTGGATGAGATGAGCTGGGACGACTTGAATACCGTTCACTATGAATGGCCATCGGTCGAAGAGGTTCGGAGCTATCGGAATAGTGTACGCGAGACCGTAGACCGTCTGATTAGAGAGACCCCCCTCACATTACCCATCGGTTGGGATAATCCCTGGTGGACCATCGTAATGGGGATCGAGCATGAGCTCATTCATCTCGAGACTTCATCTGTACTAATCCGTCAGCATGAGATTCAGTATATCCAGCCACACCCAGAGTGGGAGCCCTGCCGTACGTCCGGAACTGCTCCTCAGAACCGTGTCATTAATGTGCCTGCGGGGATTGTTCAGCTCGGTAAGAGTAAGAAGGATCCACTCTATGGATGGGATAACGAGTATGGCCGACATGTCTCGGAGGTTCCAACCTTCGAAGCGAGTTGCTATCTAGTCAGTAACCAGGAGTTCTTGCCGTTCGTTTTAGAGGGTGGGTATACCGTTGAGAGTTACTGGGAGGAGGAGGGGAGTTCCTGGCTCGGTCATGTTCAAGCAAGTCACCCCACCTTCTGGATTAAGAAGGGCTCAGATTGGAGCTTAAGATTGATGACCGAAGAGGTCCCCATGCAATGGGACTGGCCGGTTGAGGTGAACTACCACGAGGCCAAGGCATTCTGTAACTGGAAGGCCGCCTCATCCGGACAGCCGGTCAGGCTACCGACGGAGGATGAGTGGTACCGTTTATACGAGGTAGCGGGGCTGTCCGAGGTTCCTCGTAGTGCCCCTGCATCAGCGAATATCCATCTCGACCATTTCGCTTCAAGCTGCCCTGTCACCGAATTTTCACAGGGAGATTTTTATGATGTGGTGGGGAATGTCTGGCAATGGACAGAGACTCCGACCTATCCATTCGAGGGTTTTGAGGTACATGCGGATTACGATGACTTCACTACACCGACCTTTGATGAGCGTCATAACCTCATCAAGGGAGGGTCGTGGATTTCATGCGGCAATGAGACACTGAAGACCGCTCGTTATGCCTTCCGCAGACACTTCTTACAGCATGCTGGTTTCCGATACGTGATTGCAAAGATGCCGGCCGCTCAGCAGGGCTCTCACTATGAGACGGATAAGCTACTCTCGGAGTATGCCGAGTTCCACTATGGGGATAGTTATTTTGGTGTTCCTAACTTCCCCGCGGCACTGGCTAAAATTGCGATTGCAGCAATGGGTAATAAGCCCTCTCACAGAGCGCTCGATCTGGGATGTGCATCAGGACGTGCCACCTTCGAACTGGCAAAGCTTTTTGATCATGTGACCGGGATTGATTTCTCTGCTCGTTTTATCGGTCAGGGGGTACAGCTTGCAGAGCAGGGGATATTACGGTACACCCTTGTAGATGAGGGAGAGCTCGTCTTCTATAAGGAGCGTAGCTTAAGCGGATTGGACCTTGATCGTGTTAAGGACCGGGTTGAATTTTTTCAGGGTGATGCGTGCAATCTCAAGCTCTTGTTCTCGGGTTATGACCTCATCCTCGCAGCGAACCTGATTGATCGACTGTACGAGCCCGCTAAATTTCTCACAGTGATCCATGAACGTCTCAATCTGGGGGGGCTTCTGATGATTACATCACCTTACACTTGGCTTAAGGAGCACACTAAGCGCGAGTCATGGATCGGTGGATTCAAGAGGGATGGTGAGAGCTTCGGCACGCTGGACGGGCTAAAGGAGATTCTGGGTAAGCACTTTAGATTGGTTCAGGGTCCAGAGGAGGTCCCCTTCGTCATCCGTGAGACCCGACACAAGTTCCAGCATACCCTATCCGAAGTGACGGTCTGGGAGAGAGTTATTTGATCTTTGACTTCAGTCGTGAAATCAACCGAACCGACACTGGAAGTCTTAAGCATGATGGTCGGGAAGGTGTATTCGGCACATCGGAGGTGGCCCCTCTCTGGGTTGCAGATATGGACTTCCCCGCACCACCGTCTGTAACTGCGGCACTCATTGCACGGGCTCATCACCCGGTCTATGGATATACCCTCTACCCGGACAGCCTGTACCAGTCTCTCATTGATTGGCTGAAGAGGAGACATGGTTGGGAGGTTCAGCAAGACTGGATTGTGATGTGCCCAGGAGTGGTTCCAACGATCCACGCATCGGTCATGGCCTATACCGATCCGGGTGGATCGGTCATCGTGCAACCACCGGTATACTCCCCATTCTTTTCAGCTGTCACCGGCACCGGTCGGGAGTTAGTGCTGAACCCACTGCTGTTAGAGGGGGGGAGGTACCGCATCGATTTCGATCATCTGGAGGAGTGTGCATCAGGTGCTAGTCTGATGCTACTGTGCTCACCTCACAACCCGGTTGGGAGAGTATGGAGTAAGACCGAGCTCAATAGACTTCTGACGATTGCACAGCGGCATGACCTAGTCATTCTCTCAGATGAGATCCATGCGGACCTGGTTTATCCTGAAAACAGACATACCACGCTCTCCCTATTAGCCGAGAATTCAGCCAATATTGTGACTGCGGTGGCGCCGAGCAAGACCTTCAATATCCCCGGACTAAATCTCTCCGCACTTATTGTACAGGACCCTAAGCGACGGGCTTCAATCGTTCGGGCATTCGATACAGTCCATGTCAGTGCATCCAACCCATTTAGCGTAGCAGCATTTGAAGCCGCCTATCGGGGGGGAGGGGAGTGGCTGGACCAATTGATAATCTATCTGAGAGATACGAGAGACTTTGTAGAGGGGTATCTATCGACCCACCTCCCAGAGATCCGTCTCATCAAGCCGGAGGGGACTTACCTGCTCTGGTTGGATTGCAGAGATCTTGCAAAGTCTTTTGGAAAAAGTGATTCTCAGATGAAGCATTTCTTCGTGAATGAGGCTCATGTCGGGATGAGTCCTGGAACTCTCTTCGGCGAGGCTGGGAGTGGGTTCATGCGGATGAATATCGGCGCTCCTAGACAGGTCATTGCAGCGGCCTTGGAGAGTATCAAGAGGGCTCGGTACGGGTCTTAGCCAGAGCCTGATCGAGTCTGTCTTTACATTGACTGGGAGTGGGGGGCTCAGTATAATTTGCCTTCTCATTAATGGGGGTATAGCTCAGCTGGGAGAGCGCTTGCATGGCATGCAAGAGGTCAGCGGTTCGATCCCGCTTATCTCCACCAACTCACTGTTTTAAGCATTCCTGAATAGCCCACAAACTTCAATAAATACAAGGTTTTTGGGCTTTTTTACGTCCTAGTCAGTCTTAGTCAGTCCTATTGCATCCTGTAAATTATTGGGGTATGTTTCGGGGTATACCCCAAATTAATTGGGGTATATTCGAAAAGGACGCTTGCTGTGCCGCTAACGGATTCTTGCCGAGGCCTCTCAGTGGCGCAACGGAATCATCTCTCGGGCCGACGTTGCCGAGTTCCTCGTTCGACAGATTGGGGATCAGGCGTATATTCGTAAAACTCCAGTGCTGATCAACTGAAGATTGGGCTTTTAGAAGTCAGCGCGGCCTGCAATGGGCATTCACGGCAATAGCATCGCTGTTGTTTTTCCAGAAATCCGCGTCGATGGATATTTTGACCATACGGGTGGTCAAAATTGGCGGATTCAAACATGTCAAATCTTCCTCGTGTGACTTACCCTGTTACCGGAAATGGCGCTGTCAGGGGTGGCAGGCGGCACTGTGGTTTGATCAGCAACAGTTGTGCGTCGCCAATCACGCGCTCGATAAAACCCGCCTCGCAATAACACAGATAAAACTGCCACATGCGGATGAAGTTTTCAGGGTAACCCAATGCCCTGACCGCATCCAGTTGCGCGTCAAAGTTATCGTGCCACAGGCGCAAGGTGGTGGCGTAGTGCGGGCCGATGTCTTCGAGATGCGTCAACCGCAGGTCCGTCACGCGCGCCAGCGAATTACTGATGGCCGTGACTGACGGTATACAACTGCCGGGAAAAATATAACGCTGAATGAAATCCACGCTGTTTTTCGCCACTTCGTATTGCTGATCCGCGATGGTGATCGCCTGCAACAGCATCGCGCCTTCGGGCTTGAGCAACTCGCTGCATTGGCGAAAATAGGTGTCGTAGTAGTGATGGCCCACCGCTTCGATCATTTCGATGGATACCAGCTTGTCGTATTGGCCGCCACGGGTACCAAGATCACGGTAATCCGTTAACAGCAGGTCGATCTGTTCCGATAAACCCGCGGCGGCAATACGCTCACGCGCCATGGCGTGCTGTGAAGGCGAAATGGTGGTGGTGGTGACGTGACAGCCGTAGTTCCGCGCGGCGTGCATGGCGAATCCGCCCCAGCCCGTGCCGATTTCAATCACGCGGTCCCCTGGCTTGAGATCGAGCTTGCGGCAGATGCGCTCCAGCTTGGCGATCGAGGCTTCCTCGAGCGTCATCTGCAGGCGCTCGAAAATCGCACTCGAATACATCATCGTGGGATCGAGAAACAACTGAAAAAAATCATTGCCCAGGTCGTAATGCGCCTGAATGTTTCGGCTGCTGCCGCCGCGCGTGTTGCGCGCCATCCAGTGCAACGTCTTTTGCAGCGGCGCGGTAAATCGCGCGAGACCCGTTTCCATACCGTCCAGCACCTCGCGGTTTTGTAGCAGGATGCGCATCAGCGCCGTCAGATCATCCACGCGCCAGTAGCCCTGCATATAGGCCTCGCCCGCGCCTATCGAACCGCCGAAAGCAATCTCGCTGTAGAAACGTGGATCAAGCACGTGCAGCGTGGCGCTTAGCGGGCAACGCGCGCTGTGTTTGCCGTAATGTTCAACGCGCTCGCCATCATGCAGCGTGAGCGAGCCGTGCGCGAGGCCCGCCAGCCGCCGCCGTACCGCGCTCGCCGCCATGCCGTCGAGAAAATGCGGCTTGGGCGCGGTCAGGCTGTTAAGTGTAGCGACATCCCTCATGTAAGTATTTGTTTTTATTGATGTGTTATTTTTCGGTCGTAGCAGCCGATTTTAGCTTGGCCGGATGCGTGTGCACCGGAACGCGCTTTAACCACAGCCGCAGCGCCTGCCAGTGTATGGCGGCGACCACCTGCACGGTCATCAACGGATAACGCAGCAGCACAGCGGCGAGCCGTGCGCCGGTGATGGGCGCGTGGTGTAGCTGCATCGTGGCGTCGAACACTTTGTGCGGCGCCGTGCCAGCGTGTTCGTGCAACGCCATATGCACATTGAGCTTTTCGCCGGGGTGAGAAAACCCCCATACGTATCCCAGATTCATCGGCATGAACGGCGACACATGGAAATCTTTTTTACTCTGGTAGCGCTGGTGCCTGCCCGGCACGGCCTGGCACGGTTGGTTCAGCACATAACAATGCCGTTCCCCCCACGGAGTGTTGTTGACTTCGGCCACCACGCAATCGACGTTTTTACCGGCGGCATCGAAGCAGTAATAAAAACTCACCGGGTTAAAGCAGTGCCCAAGGTAACGCAGGTGCGTGAGCAACCGTATAGGGCCTTCAAGTGTGTGGCCGGTCTCGCGTTGCACCAGATCGCGCACTGCCTGATCCAGCGGCACGGCTGCGTCGCCCAGATGATTGGCGCGGTTAAAGTGCGCCAATGTGCGGCGGCGCGCAGACCATAGCCAGCGTCCGCGAAACACCGTATCGAGTTCGGCCAGATCGAGATACATCATGAACAGCGGATACCGAAACACATGTGAGCACGGCGCAAAGCGCCGGTGCCTAAGCCACCCGTGATAGATGGCGCTATGCATGGGCGGCCTGCTCAAAGTGTTTCAGTGCGTTGAGCGCGCTGACGACGCCGTCTTCGTGAAAGCCGAATCGCCAGTAGGCACCGCAAAAATAGCTGCGATTCACGCCGTTGATCTCACTCTGGCGCGCCTGCGCCGCCACGCCCGCCAACGTGTACAGAGGGTGATGATAGGTGATGCGCTTGATGATCTTGCGCGGGGCGATGTGCGCCGTGCGGTTGAGCGTGACGCAAAACGTGTGGCGTGATTTCAGCGTTTGCAGAATATTCATGTTGTAGGTGAGGATGGCGCGCGCCGCATCCGTTCCCTCAATCACGTGATAATTCCACGCCGCCCACGCGCGGCGCGTACGTGGCAACAGCGTTGTGTCGGTGTGCAGCACGGCTTCGTTTTCCTGATAGGGAATCGCACCGAGGATTGATTTCTCAAGCGGCGAGGCGTCCGCGAGCAGCGCCAGCGCCTGGTCCGAATGACAGGTAAAAAAAACCTGATCGTAGCGTTCGGTATCGGTGCCACGAGGCTTGATCAAAATCCCGTTCGGCAGCCGCCGCACGCTTTCCACCGGGCAATTCAGGTGGATGCGTTGCCGGAACGGCGCAGTAAGCTTTTCAACATAACGCGCGGAGCCGCCGCGTATCGCGCGCCACTGCAGGCGTTTGTCGACGGACAGCATGCCGTGGTTGTGAAAGAACTGCACGAAATACCGCGCCGGAAACGACAGCATGCGCGTCGGATCGGTGGACCAGATCGCCGCACCCATCGGTATCAGGTAGTTGTTGATGAACTGCGGCGAATACTTGCCGGCGGCAAGATAATCACCCAAACAAATTTCGTTCGCGGCCTCCAGCAGCTCAGGCGCTATATGGTTAAAGCGCAAAATATCGCGAACCATGCGATGAAACGAAGGCCGCAGCAGATTGCGCCGCTGTGCGAACAGGGTGTTCAACGTGGTGCCGTTGTATTCCAAGCCGCTAGCCTCGTTACGCACGCTGAAACTCATGGCCGATGGCTGCGACTCAACCCCCAGTTCGTTCAGCAGCGCGATAAAGTTTGGATACGTCCAGTCGTTGTAAACGATAAATCCGGTGTCGATGGCGTGACGCTCGCCATCGAGTTCAACCGTGTGCGTATGGGTGTGCCCGCCGATGTGGCCGGCGGCCTCGAACACGGTGATGTCGTGCGCGGCGTGCAGATGATGTGCGACGACATTGCCGGCGATGCCGCTGCCGATGATGGCGACTTTCATTGTGGCGCCCTGTGCCTGCGCGCATGCAGCATCACTGTCGGCACTTCCTTCAGATCCCAGATGATGCCCAGCGCCGCCAGCAGCCGCAGGCCGTAGTACGTTATATCGATTTCCCACCAAAAAAAACCCTGCCGCACCGAGCCGGGAAAGTGGTGATGGTTGTTGTGCCAGCCTTCGCCGAAGGTGAGCAGCGCGAGCCACAGGTTGTTGCGTGAATCGTCGCGCGTGGCGTAGCGCCGCCGCCCATAACAATGCGTAAGCGAGTTGATGGTAAAGGTGGCGTGATACAGCACCACGGTGGATATGCAAAAGCCCCACACCACCATCTGCCAGCCGCTGGTTTGCAGCGCGGGCGCGAAATGCGCGAGCGCTTCGCCCGTGCCGTAGAGCGTAAACGCAAACAGCAGCGGCACCAGCGCGTCGTAGCGATCGAGAAAACGCAGTTCGGGATACTGCATCAGGCGGGTCACATGCTCGAGGCGCGTGGCGAAATTTTCGCGTGCCATGAACCAACCTATGTGGCTCCAGAAAAAGCCGTGCTGGCGCGCCGAGTGCATGTCCTCAGGTTGATCCGAATGCACGTGATGATGGCGGTGTTGTGACGCCCACCACAACGGGCCGCGCTGCACGCCGGTGGCGCCAATGAGTGCAAAAACAAATTGCGCCTCACGCGAGGTGCGAAACGCCTGGTGCGAAAAATAGCGGTGATAAAAACCGGTGATCGCAAACATACGCAGCGCATAGAGTGCCACGGCAACCACAACGGCAGCCGTGCTCACGCCCACCCAGATCACCGCGCAACACCCCAGGTGCATCGCCACGAATGGCAGCACGCGCGGCCAGTCTATGCCGCGCGCGGGTACGCCAGCGGCGTTCACCACGGCCGCTTCGTTATCAAACCAGGTGAGCAGGTTCCGCCAGCGGCTGGCACCTGAAGTTATTTTTCCCATTGTTGCGGCACTTTTTGCAGGCGGGCGACATCGTAACCTTGATTACGAACAAGATTGGCGAGGTGCTGATAGTCGGCGTCGGGAATGCTCGGCGTGCGCGCCATGATCCACACGTAGTCGCGCTGCTCGCGGCTGATGATGGTTTGGCTGTAATCCGGCGCGAGGTAGGTGATGCGATAGTCGGCTTTGATCGGCCAGATAAACTGCATGTCCCACACCGCGTTGGATGTGGTGTCGCGCACAAAACCGCGCGGCTTGTATTGCTTGGGCTTGCCGTCGAACGCGCCATCGCGAAACGTAAACGTCACCGCTATCGTGCCGTCGGCATCGAGCTTGTAGGATTCGATGGCATTGTGCGCGCCGGTTTCGATGAAGGTGGGAATATTGGCGATCACATACCAGTCGCCCATAAATCGCGGCAAATCTACCTGCGGCACGGCGGGGAGCGGCTTAAGGGCTGCGCCCTGACACGCTGCCAGCGTCAGCAGCCCGGCAACGGAAAATAACTTAAATATTTGTTTTGTATAATTATTTTTCATTTTAGCTGATAGCGCAACTTGCGTCCGTTATCGAGCGTGGATTGCAGTGCGAGCCAGGCGTGGTTCGTACTATTCGTAACATCGGCGCCATACCAGAGTTCGATGCTGTGCTTGCCGCCGGAAATGCGATAACGCTGCGCCACCATCGGTGTATCGCGGACGATGATTTTATCCTCGCCGAGCGCCGCAATAGTCACCGATTCGACCTTGCCGGTTTGTGTATTGAGCAGGCGCTTTTGCCGCAGGATATCCGCGTTCCAGTAGGCGTAAGTCATCAGGCAGCCGTCCACCGCTTCGCGTCTGTGCGGCGCGCTAAGAGTTAGCGCCACGTGCTCACCTTGTTGCTCCGCGCCGACTTCGCTAAAGTCACCATTGTCGTCGGTGCGGGCGGTTAAGCGCGCGAGGCAATTACCGCGCCAACGCTCGCTCGCATCATGCACATAGCGGTAGGCATTGATAAACAGAAATTTCACATCGAAGCGTGCTTCGGTTTTGAGTTCCCGCTCGGGGCCATTTTCACGCAGCGTGTAGTGGTGATGACCGATGGGCTTGTCATCGAGGAAGACCTGGAAATTCCATTCCCGCGACTGCGCCTGCGCCGCCGCGCTGGCCAGCATCACCGCAATCGTTAGAATGGTACTTAACTCGCGTTTCATGACTTTTTGGGCATGCCCGGAAAAAACGCATTGGTGCTCGCGATGTATCCTCGATACGCGGGACGGCGCTCGGTAATGTCTTTTTCCAGCAGCGTCACGCCGGATACTTTCAACAACAGCAACGACATCAGCAGCGGCGACACAATGGCCCACCAGCCGCCGGCGGATAGCGCCATCAGGTAAAAGCCCCACCACACGCAAAACTCACCGAAGTAATTCGGGTGGCGCGTGTAGTACCACAGGCCCTTGTCCATCACCTTGCCGCGGTTGTCCGGGTTGCCTTTGAACGCCGCGAGTTGCGCGTCGCCAACGGTTTCAAACACCAGGCCGAAGAGCATCACCGACACGCCGAGTGAATCCGGCCATCCCCATGCACTGCCGCCCGCTACTGCCGCTAGCAGCCCCATCGACACGATCCACGCCAGCACCGCCTGCATTTCAAACACCAGGTAGAGGCTTTTGCGCTCGTAATCTGGTTGGTTGCGCGCACGGATGTCGACGTAGCGCCGATCTTCCGGCTCGCCCCAATTGCGCCACGTGATGTACGCCGCCAGCCGTATCGCCCACAACGCGGCAAGCACCAGCACCCAGAACGTGCGCGGACCACCTTGCGGCAAGGCCAACACGTAGACTGCGCCGCCTAAATAAATCAGCGTCGACCACACACTATCGACAATGCTGGCGTCTTGCTTGGCGATGCTCACCAGCCACACGCCAAACGCCAGCACCATCATCGCGCCCAGACCACACAGCGCCGCAAAGACCAGCGGATAACCCGTAACAAATGTGCTCATACTGCCGCTCCTTTTGAGCCAACGCCATCAAAGCGCACCGACAGCCACATCAGCGTGGGCATGATTACGCCCCAACCCACCGCCAGCGCGATGAGGGTGGCCATGGGTTCGGTAAAGGTTGCCGCGCCCATGCGCCCGGCGCCCCAGTACGACAGCGGGCCGCACGCAGCACCCAGCACAAACGCGATCAGCCAGCGTTGTTTCATCCAGCGCATCGAGATATTTAGCGTGGTCGCAAACAACGCCCACAGCGCCAGTATCCACTGCGGCGCGGCGCCCGCGACGAGAGTACCCGATGTATAGCTGATCCACCCCAGCGCCACTAGCGCGCTATCCCACACCGCGCCGATCACCAGCGCAATCGCGATCAATTTCAATTCTTCGTTGGTCCGTGTGGCGCGCATCAGGTGATACGCCACCACCGCCACGGCGACGCCCGTGCCGAGCCAAGGCCAACCGTGCGCGGCACTCAGCACGCAGGCAAACCAGCCAACCTGAAACAGGACGATATTGACGATCATGCGCGGCGCTCGAATAGATAGTGGCCGACCCACCATTGTTGACCGTGGTCGTAACCAAAGAGTTCAGCGCACGACATAAAAAATATGCGCCAGCGCATCCACCACTGCAGGGCATGTTCGGCGCCGTAGGTTTGCACCAGAATGGGCCAGATCACGGCGCGGCGCGCATCCATGTTCGCCAGCCACGCATTGGCCGTGCGTTCGTAGTGTGTGCCGTCCCAGCGCCAAGTGCGCGTGATACGCAAATCGTCCTGAAAGCGCAGCGCCAGATCATCGCTCGGCATCATGCCGCCGGAGAAAAAATGGCGACTCATCCAATCATCGTCACCTTGCTCAACAAACGCATACGGCGTCAGCCGGTGCACAAACACATGCATGAAAAATTTCCCATCGGGTTTGAGCCAGCCGCGCAAGCGGCGAAACAGCACAGGCCAATTGCGCATGTGCTCGAACATTTCCACAGAAACGATGCGGTCGTAGCGGGCGCCGGCATCGAAATCGTTCATGTCGGCAGTGATGACGCGCACATTGTTGAGATCGCGGCGCGCGGCTTCGGCTTCGATGTAAGCGCGCTGAGTGCCGGAATTCGATATCGCGGTAATGCGGCTGGCGGGGTAGTGCTCGGCCATCCATAGCGTGAGTGAACCCCAGCCGCAGCCGAGCTCGAGTATGTCTTGTCCATCGGTGAGGTGCGCATGCTCGCAGGTCGCGCCAAGGGCGGCCGCTTCGGCTTCGTCCAGCGACGCCACGCCGCTGGGCCACCAGCCCGAGCTGTACTTGCGGTGCGCCCCCAATGCATGGCCGAAAAATGCAACAGGCACCTCGTAGTGCTGCGCATTGGCTTTGTCAGGAACCAGCGCGACTGGCGCCGTGCACATATCCGTCACGAAGGCTTCAGCAACAATCGCGGCAGCAGTGGCATTGTCCGCGCAAATGTCGTTTAACCGCTCTTTAATTAAGAGCCGAATGCCGGCACGAATGGCCGCATCAGGGATGTATCCCTGTTCAGCCCAATGTATCGCTTTTGCGGCTACTTTGCTCATGAGGCATTCCCCGGAATGCTTTCGCGGTGCGGTCATATGATGCGTACGCACATCATTCGCCTGGCCTGGTGTAACCGGCGTGTTGCTTGCGCCATAACGCTAGCGCCGCCGCAATAGCGTTGAGCGAGGCTATCACCGTCACGCCGGGCGCTGTGTTACGCACACAGCCTGACCATCTTAAGGAATCGCTGATTAAGTAGCCGCATGCGGCAATAGATCTAGGCGATCAAGTCGAATCTGTGAATCGAATGGAAATTTCATCACTATGAAGTCTGCTTTAAAGGTAAAAGTA
>JACDSH010000037.1 GCA_013450215.1 Nitrosospira sp. | reverse complement strand
AAAGGCTGCCCCAAAAGGCTGCCCCATCCCCCGAACCGGTCCGGGGTATGTTCTGCTCGGTTGCGGACTCTACTACAGCGTTCTGATCTTTAATCTCGGGGTTACATTCTGGATCAAAGAGCCACAACAAGGGATGGTCGGGATCATGATTTATATCCCGATCACCATCCTTCTGATTCTGCGTCTGTTAGGACGACTGCTGCCAGCCTCGTCCAAGATCTTCAGAAGTGACCCTAGACTCATACGGTAGCGTTAAAGGCTCATGCTATAGTGCAGGTCGGGCATGAGGCCCTCCGATCCATCAGAGGACCTCCGATGGCAGATTGTATTGATTGGGATGGAAGATATGAACGCCAAGATTCTTGCATTTGTGCTGATTGGATTTCTCCTTCTTGGCGCATTTAAACTGAAGGTGATACTGACCGAACACTTTCTGAAGGCGCGTGCTGTTGAGATTCAGGAGGAGGAGGTGACCCAGGACTGCGGCAACCTTCCACAGGCCATCGCTGAGGATATCAAGAACTGCAACTAGATGGCTCGGTGTCAGAGATGGGAGGTTGTGATCTCATTCTGACCAGTTCAATGGTGTACCCTGTAGGACCAAATACAGAACAAGGAGATTCTTAATGAGAGTGGCTGGATTTATGATGGTCTTGGTACTCCTTGCAGGTTGCAGTCCGTCCACCATCACAGACCAATGCCTACGCAAAGAGTTATTCTCAAAGTGTATGGACCTATCCCCAGATGATCCTGGGAGTGCTGTCTACAAGAGCCATGAGGAGTTGGTAACGTACTGCGCAAATGCATCCCTCTCAAGAAGCTCTCGACCCCCAGAACAGGTCAAGCCTGAGTGCTCTGCATCATGACCCAAAAATCCAGCCGGCCCCAATAAGGGGTCGCATCTAGGGCTTTTTGCAGGCGGTCCTCCACAAAAAATCACCGTAACTACCCGGTGAGACCGGCTCCCAGTTGCGGGACTGATGGTCGGTATGAACCAGCTCACCCCTCCCCATATTGCCAGAATATAGATTGATACGGAGTGTCCTCATCTGCTTATCCTTGCACTCGTACTCTTGTTGTTTTCTCATCGACAAAAAGGATTTCCCACCGGTGGCATTGGTAGACTTAAAGTCACCCATTTCGGACATGATGACCTTGCTCCCGATCCTCTGAATGGTTGCCGGGTCGGCGTAGATGGTGATGCTCTTATCGCTACCGATCTCAACCAGTTCCGCCATCGAGTGGCTACTGATACCGGTCAAAAGAGCCATCAGAATGATTCGATACATAAACACCCCAGATCTATTGATTTAAACGTTTCAATGCATTCACAGCATTGACATCACCACTTGCAGCCGCCAACCGAAACCATTTCACGGCCTCTTTCACATCCTTATCGACCCCATGACCGTTCAGGTACATTGATCCGAGACTCGTCTGTCCGTACTTATCTCCCTTTATTGCGGACTGGCGGAATAATCTTGCTGCCTCTGGGTAGTTCCGTGTCACACCATCCCCATTAAAATGCATCGCTCCGAGGTTATTAAATGCGCTGGTATTGCCCTGTGATGATGCCAAGAGTAACCACTTCATCGCGTCCGGATAGCTGCGTGTCGTGCCCTCCCCCTTCAGATACATCATACCGAGCATGGCCTGTGCATCTGAATTCCCTTGTTCAGCGAGCGGCCTGAATAGCCTGATCGCTTGCACGTAAACGCTCTTGTTATAGGCATCACCCGCGTCATCGATCGGGGCTGCTGCCACACCGACGGTGGCGAGAATTAATGGAATCATCAGTGAGAGGGACGCGATGCCAGCACTCAGTCGTTTCATATTGGACATTATTTCTCTATTTTTTAGATGAAGATACCGAGCATTCTGATCAGAATTAATTCTGTTGTTAGGATAACTCAATCACGAGAGACTGATAAGTATAACCATGGCCTGACTAAAGGGGTTTTGATCCGGACTTACAGTACCAGACCCTAACCCACATCATGGCCGTGACCACCACTCCACTCGCGCCAACCCCCAATCAGCGGAAAATACAGGCCGATCATGACAGGACGCCGATCAGTCCGCCTCATGATTGCGGAATAACGATCCATCTGCTCACGGTATCGTTCCTGCTCACGGTCAAGAAACTCTTCCAGATCAGATCCGGTATGGCTGCTAGTCTTGTAATCCACGATCCAGCGATTTCCATCCTTATCGAGGAAGGTCCGGTCGATCACCAGATCCATCCTCCTTCCATCAATCAATCCGGTCAAACGGAGTTCATTCTGTGCTTCGCTCTGAGGACCAAATAGCCATCTCCCACGTGGGTCAGTAATGGAGTACTTGATTGATGTGATTACACGGCCGATCGCAATCTCGAGATCATCTCCACTGACCCCGCATTCAATCAGGTTCTGTTTAAAGGTATCCTTAAGATGATCCAATCGTGATACGCTCCAACCCTCCAAACGATCCTCTGCAATCCTCTCGAGCCAACGGTGGACCACGCTCCCTGCATGACGTGCTGCCTCACCCGCCCATGAATACTCGACTTTATTCTGGGAGGAACTTATCTCTGTCGGTGGCGCCCATTCAACCGGATCGGGTGGGGTTGGTAATTTCCATCCGGATGAAAGACGTCTTAACGATTGATCGATCAATCCGCCCCTTGACGTAGTCTCTTCTGAGGATATTTTTTTCACCCTCTCAGGGTCTGAGATCGACTCCTCATAATATCTCGATGATACAGGCCAGATCTTACTCAGCAACGACTTACGGGGAGGTGCTTTCAGAACGACTCCATCTTGATCACGACCGAGGGGGGCGCTACCGAGTAGGTGTAACCTCCTCCTCGCACGTGTCGATGCAACATAGATTAAACGCTGATCCTCAAAGTGAGATTTATCCGAGTCCAGCTTCTCAATCCATGAGTAGATCGGGTCGCCCGTTAACCCTGTCTCCTGGATCGGCGCCATCAAGAGATCGGAGCCCTCCCCCTCTAAATCCTGTCTGTCACTTGATCTTGGGATCTCCATCCACATGAATAACTTCTTCTCATTATTGCGAGAGAGTCGACCCAGCCCGGGCACGATCACATGATCGAACTCAAGACCCTTGGACTTGTGAATGGTCATGATCTGGAGATTCTCGGGGGCACCCAGATCGGGGAGTGCGAAGAGTTTCTCCAGCCCCCTCTCGAAGAGACTTAAGTCGGGAATGGATCCGGTCTCTTCATTCGATTCAAGATAGTCGAGATAGCTCTTCGCATCAGCCAAGTCCGTGGCATTGGTCACACAGGCAGGCCCCCCGACCAAGGTCCATGCACCTTCAACCATAGACCGTAGAGAGGATCGGTACCGGTTGGCG
Organism: Nitrosospira sp.; assembly: GCA_013450215.1. Lineage (GTDB taxonomy): Bacteria > Pseudomonadota > Gammaproteobacteria > Burkholderiales > Nitrosomonadaceae > VFJL01. The sequence goes on along the minus strand of JACDSH010000037.1, from coordinate 20,352 downwards.
ATACATCCTCCCATGACCACTCTCAGACGTTGTAGCCGGGCACGTCCATCGGCAGAAATTCTTGAGAGAATGTCCTCATCATTGATGAGCTCCCACAAGGTCGGTGGTGGAACGAATAACTTTGGATTAGATGGGTCTGCTGCAATTAGATGCAGATCCGCAATCGTGAGCCCACACCAGGGCGCCCTCATCACAGCAAGCCATGCCATCCGGTCTGCCGGGTGGATGATTGCACGGGTCAGTGAAGCCAGGTCTTGTACAACCGGTCGATGACCAAGACCTTCAATCTCGATCGCACGGAAACGTATCCCAGCCTCGTTAAGATGTATGAGGATCTCTCTCAAGTGTCCCCTACTTCGAACCAGGATTGCAGTGGTTGATTCAGGCTCATCACTTTGCAAGTTACGGATGATCTGAACTATACGTTCTGCCTCTGAGAAGTGATCATCATCGAAGAAGGGATGGATATGGACCGCACTTCCGGGGAGTCTTTCATGGGTCGCGGTAGAGGGGGTGTATGGGACCGCACCTGAAGAGATATCCTCACGTTCCGGCATCACCTCTGAAAAGGTCTGGTTCACCCAATCGACGATACCCCCCTGTGATCGGAAGTTAGCACTGAGAGAGACCGGTCTGAGTGATAGATTACCGATCCCATTCTCACGTGCACGCAAGAAGAGTCCTACCTCGGCCTCTCTGAACCGGTAGATCGATTGCATCGGATCCCCAACCACGAATAAGGTTCGGCCATCACCCTCCTCCCAACCCGCGGTCAGTCTCGATAAGAGTTCGTACTGGCTGATCGATGTATCCTGGAACTCATCGATGAGTAGATGACGGATACGATAATCGAGTGCAAGCGCGAGATCGGTCGGCTCGTCAGGACTCCCCAGAGCCATCAATGCGGCCTGAGAGACCTCGGTAAAGTCGACCCGACCACGTGATTGAAATACGATCTTAAGATGGGCAACCGCGTGAGGCATTAAACGTGTGATCGAGCCGAGCACCTCCCACTGACTGTCGGTGTAAGAAGGTGGCGGTAGCGACCGTAATTGGTTGAGAGACTGTCTTAGTAAATCATTCCCACCCATCTCACCGATCATCACCGTCAAACGGTCCTTCCACAACCTGGACACTTCCTTCTCAGACTTACTCGTTCCGGGTGGGAAACCGATCTTAATATCGATCTGCTTACGCCAACTTCCCTCCCCTGTCAGTAGGAGCTCTGCAAGACCACACCACCGAACGAGGTCAGACTCCTGACTCCCCGGGGTCTGGGCCATCCCATCACATCCGAGTATCGGTGAGGCTCTACTGGATGAGGATAGATTGGCCACTGCATAACGAGTAATCTCAATCAATTCTCTAGAGTCATGAGTGCCGTACAGACTCAATACCCGTTCCATCGCATCCCTTCGTGTTATCTTCAGGGATGACTCCAGATCATCCCGATTCCTTCCATGGATATGCCTCAGCCAGTGGTCTCGACGGGAGAGTATGTCCACCATCAATCTCTCAAGACGGGATACATCATTATCAAGGTGATCGAGAACCCTCTCGACATCCTTCGCTAGAGAATCACGGCTCTCGACCAGACCGATGAGCGATCGAGAGGCCTCGAGATAGAGCTCTCCAGCATCCTCAACGATCTCGGGCTGAGAGCCGAATCTTGATAACATCGGCATCTGGTTGGTCAGTCCTGCGCATAACGAGTCGATGGTCTGTACCCTAATCCTCCCTGAATTCTCAGTAATCTGCCACCCCTCCTGGAGATCCCTCTTCAAGACCGATCTGGCCAGTTCTTGGGTACGGCGGTCATGATCATTTAAGGGGTCCCGATCGACCTGGTCGAGTGCTGACAGGATCCTCTTTCGCATCTCGGATGCGGCCTTGCGGGTGAATGTAATGGCGACCACCTCCTCAGGTGAATCGACCTGATTCAGAAGCATCAGATAACGCTGGATCAGTAGACCCGTCTTGCCCGAACCTGCAGGGGCTTGAACGATGAATGAGTGGCCCGGGTCGAGTGCCCTCATCCTCTCTTCAATGTCTGGGACAGGAGTGTCGATCAAGATACTTCTCCTTCATCGGGGAGGGTATCCCCGCTACGTTCGTAGATACGGCAGAGTGGCTGGATATCGCAGTAACGACAGGTCAGATCTCCTCGAATCGGATTCACTTCAGACTCTCCCCGATAGAAGCTCTCCGCAAGATGGGTGAGTCTCCCGCTCCATGAATTGATGAGATACTCCCAGGACTCGTAACGATCACTCAGACGAGATTCTGAGAGTGACTTCACTCCAGGGAGTAAGTCATTATCGCGCGCGATCGCGGTGAATTGCATGTCACCCCTCCTGACCTGTGCGAATGCAACCGCAACCGCATCCGGCTCGGTGGTGATGAGGTATAACGGTATCTGAGGCTCCTCCGGTCGATCGCCCACCAGACTCTCTACAGAGGGGGAACGTGACTTGTAATCGATCACGATACGACGCCCATCAGACATTTCATCCACCCGATCGAGACGCGTCTCCAGAACCAATCCACCGATCTCGATTTGATGACTCTGCTCACTCTCAATCACTGTGAAATCCTCTCGAGATCTATCTACCTCGAGCCAGTCACGGACTAGAGTCATGAGACGTCGGGTCTCAATCTCAGAGAACTGCTTGCCCAGTGTCTGAGGTCGCCCTCGTCTGATCTGACCGATCGCATCGGTTGAGAACTTTCTTAATAAAGTGTCCAGGCCATCAGGACTGATCTTGAGCAACTCTTGCCTGCTCTTAATGGTCTTCCAGACCTGGGATAGGACACGGTGTAGCATCGTCCCACGCTCACGAGAATCGAATCCGGTATGGGTGCTTTGTAATCCCTTAGCACCGAGACGGTGGACCGCCATCGCACGAAAATTACAGAGAGATTGATCCTTAATCACAGCGGTCCCACCCCTGATCGGGTACGGGTCCTGATCAATCACAGGTAATTGAGTATCCGGAGAATGCTCGATCAGACCCGATCTGTGAACTCTCTCTCGGTAACTCGGGTAGTCGGCCGTCTGTATCTCCGCAGTCAGTCCCTGACTGATGTGCTTGATGAGTGGGCTCATCATGAGATCCTGCCCCCCCCTCTCAGGGCTACTCATTGGATGACTTAAGACCACCTCATCCGCATTACATAACCAGTCAGAGGTGATCCGTCTTGCAAGTTCTAGGGACTCGTTGGATGAAGCCTGTGGCATCCTTGATGATCGTTGCAACTCGATCGGGAGGAATGGATTGATCCGTGCTGGCTGGGGCCATACATCATCCGACAGGCCCATCACCCAGAGATGATCAAATTCCATCCCTGCAGCCTCGAATACGCCGAGTATCTGGACCGGTGCATCATCAGTCTCTGGCTGAAAGAGCGTTTCTGCGGCCATCCTTCTTAGACGTGAGACCGATTCCCCATAACGGATCCGGGTGATCACACGGTCGAGTGATGCGAACTCTGATAGAAGCTCATGCCATCTCTTGAGTGCCTGGTACTCGTACGAGTTAAGTGGTCTATCACCGGGAAATCCCGCAGTCTGAAGTAGGGTCGAGATAGCCTTGGCCATTAACGAGGGGGGACTCGAGCCCCTCAGGCAGTCGTGACGGAGTTTAGACAGATCGGATAGACATCCCCTCAGGACTGGGCAGTAGGACCCCTCACGGTCGATCATCCCCTTTAACTGATCGAAGGTCATGACCGGATCTGCGTAATGTCGTAGCTCAGAATCGAGACGGGCTCGATCAGTCATCTCGACCTCAGCACCTGCGATGAAGGGGGATCTGGACAAGATGCTGGCACGCTCAAATTCGATCTCTCGACCGATCATCTCGAGTATTAGGATTGCAGTGCTAACGATCGGGTGGTCTGTCAGAGGGCTGCCGAGCGATATATTAAAGGGCATCCTGACCTGAGCATCCTCACTCATCAGATGACTCACGTCCGGATTCATCACGGACCCGAATGTGCGAAGTATTGTGCTACGTCGTTTTGCTAAGTCTGGGACCACGATACCGATACGGGCCGATGGATGACTCTCAATCCTTGATCTGGACCAGATGGCAGAGCGGAGGATCTCATCGCCACTGTCAATGCATGAAACCCTCTCAACCCGTCCATGGTGGAGTCTCATCTGTGAATACGATCTTCCGATCAAGACCTGGCAACCCGTCCCCTCAATCGTGCTGAGTAACGTGAGCTGCTGTGGGGTGACAATATCAAAGCCGTAGCAAATCAGGGTCAAGGGGGGTTGGAACTTTGACTCCCGACAGAGATGAGAGACCTCATCACACAGACGGGCAGAGTCTATTTGATTCTTGAGTTGGGTACTCCGTAGGTAGTATTTCGACCACTCCCTAAATGCCCGCCCATCCTCATTCACCGGAAAACTGTTAATTTGAGGAAGCATCTGCCACGAGTGCGCCATGTCCCAGGCGTCAGAGGCCAACTTCGCAGTCTCTGCAACAGCGAGTAAGTTGATCCCAGAACGTCGGATAGCATCCTCCCAGATGACTTGCTCTTGGAATGCGGTGATCAGGGCCGGCAGACCTGTCACCCCTCCCGAGTAGAAGGCCTCTTGGTAGGTACGTTCGATGAATGCTGAGATGGGGAGGATATCGGCCGTATCCCAGACATCACGCCCGCCCTCGATCTGGAATGCATCAAAATCGGATTTGAGGGAGTGAGAGAGCCGTCTGTTCGGTGTGACGACGGTGACGCGGGCGTTCAGTCCGTGTGAGAGATGGACAAAGACATCGGCTGGGGTGATATGCAAGTATTTCGGTGTGGTCGACATGCCGATCAGCAGGCTACCAGCAAATCAGATCAGCGTTCGAGCTTGTCCAGCTTACCGGTTGTAATCTTGGCCCACTCGTCCGCATCAGGGGGTGCATCCTTCTTCTCGATGATGGGTCCCCAGACCTTGGATAGGTCTGCATTGAGTGAGATGAAGCTCTGCTGATTATCCGGCACATCATCCTCCGCAAAAATAGCCTCGACCGGGCACTCTGCAACACAGAGCGTGCAATCAATACACTCATCCGGATCAATCACCAGGAAGTTGGGCCCTTCACGGAAGCAGTCTACCGGACAGACGTCTACGCAGTCAGTGTACTTGCACTTGATACAGTTCTCAGTCACTACATAAGTCATGTCAGCTCTTCCTTGCGGGTCTCTTGATTAATTCGTTATTTTACCAGAAATTTTATGGACGCCGCTAGGGCTGAATGGCCAAGACCCGGTGGTGATGCAGATCCGACCCTCTCAACAAGGACCCGGACAGAGGTCCCATGGTCAAGTATCCGGCCAGATTATCCGAACCTATGATGGGATCGACCGGCTCAGAATCATATACGGCGAAACGACGTAATGGCAGCTTCAATGGGCTGCTTAAACAACACCGAAAGAAGGTGCGCACGATCACTCCGGACAACGGCAAGGAATTCGCCGGGCACGAAGAGATCGACAGCAAGTTGAAGGCTGATTTCTACTTTGCTCACCCCTATTCATCATGGGAGCGCGGATTGAACGAGAACAGCAATGGACTACTGCGACAGTATTTCCCCAAAGGCATGGATTTGACCGAGATCACGGATGAACAGGTGCAGATGGCGGCAGAACGACTCAATCATCGCCCACGAAAAGTGCTTGGGTTTAGAACGCCTCATGAGGTATTCTTTGAAGTGAAAGTTCTTTACACTAGGCAACCACTGGAAGTTGCGCTTCTAAATTGAATCCGCCTATGTTGAAATACTAAGGTGCGATACACATTCAATTAAGAGATAATCTATAGCATAATGCTAATAGATAATACAAACTCTCTGGTATCAGACCTCCCCTGAAAAGGAGCCCCTCATCAACCCAATACCCATCCAATTAATTACCTGCTGGCCATAGATCAGAGGCCCTGTATCTGACAGAAGATCTATTACTAGGAATTTGTCCTGGAATTAACACAGATCGCAGCGGTATTCGAGAGACTCTGAAACAACCACTTTACAAGATCAGGATCGCAATATGTCGACACTCACACATTCTCCGGCTTGGAATGCGCTACACGATCACCGAACGATTCTATCGGGTCATCATCTACGGGATCTGTTCGAGCAGGATGAAGATCGATTTGATAAATTCTCACTGCTCTTTAACGATATCCTGATTGACTACTCCAAGCAGCCCATCAACTCTGAGAGCATGACACTCTTGATGACACTTGCTCGACAGCAAGGTCTGGAAGAATGGATCAGAAAGATGTTTAGAGGTGAGAGGGTTAACAATACCGAGAACCGAGCGGCACTCCATGTCGCTCTCCGAGGAGAGGGACCATTCCATCTGGACGGGGTCGATATCACGCCCTCGGTTAAGCGGGTTCTGATGCAGATGGACAGTTACACCCAAGCAATCAGATCAGGTGAATTGAAGGGGTACTCCGGCAGCCGTTTCACCGATGTGGTCAATATCGGCATCGGTGGATCCGATCTCGGTCCATCGATGGTGATCGATGCGCTGAAGCCCTACACTTCCAGCCATATCGTGACTCACTTTGTGTCCAATATAGATGGGACTAATCTGATAGAGACCCTAAAATCTCTGAACCCAGAGACCACGCTCTTCATCATCTCCTCAAAGACCTTCACAACCCAGGAGACCATGACGAATGCACGTTCTGCCCGTGAGTGGTTCATCGCCCATGGTGGTCGGGAGAAGGACATCGCAAAACACTTCATTGCCGTCTCATCCAACCGCGAGGAGGTTGAGAAATTCGGTATCGACCCGAGCAATATGTTCGAGTTTTGGGATTGGGTGGGAGGTCGATACTCACTCTGGTCTGCCATCGGTCTGCCGATCGCGATTGCGATCGGGATGGAGAATTTCTATCAATTGCTTGATGGGGCGAGTCGGATGGACCACCACTTCAAGAGCACCCCGCTCGAAAAAAATCTACCCGTCATTCTTGCCTTGATCGGCATCTGGCAGATCAATTTCTGCGGCGCGACTACGCACGCGGTACTACCCTATGACCAGTCTCTCCACCGACTGCCGGCCTATCTTCAACAGATCGAGATGGAGAGTAATGGGAAGACCGCCGACCGTGATGGTAGGTCTGTCGATTACAGCACCGGGGTGGTCCTGTGGGGTGAGCCTGGGACCAATGGTCAACATGCGTTCTACCAGTTACTTCACCAAGGCAATCAGATTATCTCGTCAGACTTTCTGGCGCCCTGTCAGAGCCAAAATCCGATCGGTAACCATCACACACTCCTGATGGCAAACTTCTTCGCACAGACAGAATCACTGATGAAGGGTAGGACAGAGAGCGAGGTCCGTGATGAACTTGTTTCACAGGGAATGTCTTCGGATGCGCTGGAAAAATTACTCCCACACAAAATCTTCTCTGGCAATCGCGCCTCCAACTCCATCCTCTTCAAGAGGCTCGACCCTCAAACTTTAGGATCTCTACTCGCGATGTACGAGCACAAGGTATTTGTACAGAGCGTGATCTGGAATGTGAATCCATTCGATCAGTGGGGAGTCGAGCTGGGCAAGAAACTGGCTGGGAGCATCCTGTCAGAACTTAAGGGAGACTCCCACGTAACCAGATACGACTCATCTAGCAATGGTCTGATCAATCACTTTAAGAAAAACTGTTAGAGACGGATCCGGACAAGGTCTCACCATCAATATCAGCATCATCTCATGCCCCGAAAGACACCCCACTTCCCTCTGAGGGTTCTCTTCATCACGCCCTAGATCCACCCGCTGATCAAAGCAGGGGGATTCGGTGATGTCAGCCTTGGGGTTATGCCCGAATAGGCCCCACAGACCGGGATGCAAAGGAGAGAAGAGTGATCTCGTGGAACGGTCCCAACTGTACCAAAGATTTTCGCTAGCTGCTCAAGACGGACCAGACGTCGTGGGATCTTGGGGGTGACCGCCAGATTAAATACAGTGCCGGAGAACATACGTAACTTTCTTTAACAGTGACAGGGGTAGATCGCTGCTCCGGACAGTACAGGCGGGGAAGGCTGTTCTGCGACTACTTGAGAAAGTGCTCACGGTAGTACTTCATCTCTTCAATCGAGTCATAAATATCTGACAGTGCCTCGTGCTTACTCTTCTTGGTCAGTCCTGCCATGATCTCAGGCCTCCAACGCTTGGCCAACTCCTTGAGGGTACTTACATCGAGATTACGGTAATGAAAGTAACTCTCCAGTTGAGGCATTGTACGGGCCAAGAACCGACGATCCTGACAGATCGAGTTGCCACACATGGGAGAGACCCCGGGCGGAACATGCTGCTTCAAGAAGTCGATCATGCTCGACTCAACTTCGGACTCTGTCAGGCCGGATGACTTGACCTTGTCGATCAGACCAGACTTTCCATGGGTAGACTTATTCCAGCTGTCCATCCCATCCATCACCTCATCCGATTGATGAACCACCATTACAGGTGCCTCAGCAACCACCGTCAACTGAGAGTCGGTCACGACCAGTGCCACCTCGATGATCCGATCAGTATCCGACTTAAGACCACTCATCTCCATATCGATCCAGATGAGGTTACCGTTATCTTGTGCCATAATCCAATATCACTTGTGAATTTACAGGGTGTGATTGTGTCATACCATTAGCGCTCCGTCACCCAGACCGCTACTTGCCAAGATCAAACTCTAGACCATCCATGCAGACATTCACCATCATCTTTGTTATAGCACTGATACTGACTACCTATCTGAGGATCTGGCTCTCGTCTCGTCATGTCAGACACATCCAATCACACCGAGACAGTGTTCCTGATGAGTTCTTAACCCAGATTGATCTTGCATCTCACCAGAAGGCGGCCGACTACACCTGCTCAAAGACCCGTCTCGGTTATATCAATACTCTGATCGAGGCGTTACTGCTACTGAGCCTCACACTCGGTGGCGGTCTGAATGCCCTGTCCACACTCTGGTCTGAATGGCTAGGCATCTCGACCTCAATCGATGGTCGTTCGGCAGACTACCCAATAACCCATGGGGTTGCGCTCATCATCAGCACAGTGATGTTGATGAGTCTAGTAGAGATCCCACTGAGTTACTACCGAACCTTCGTCATTGAGCAGCGATTCGGATTCAATAAAATGACGCCGGGTATGTTCTTTACCGACCTTGTTAAGCAGACCACTCTCGGGATGCTGATCGGAACTCCACTCCTCCTCGGGATACTGTGGCTGATGAAGGAGATGGGGGATCACTGGTGGCTCTACGCCTGGCTCGCTTGGATGGGATTTAATCTCCTGATTCTTTCCGTCTACCCCACCTGGATTGCGCCGCTATTTAATAAGTTCACACCACTGACCGATGACGCCCTCAAGTCACGTATCGAGCAACTGATGCACAAGTGTGGATTCGAGTCGAGCGGTCTATTCGTGATGGATGGATCCAGACGCAGCAATCACGGTAATGCTTACTTCACCGGATTTGGAAGGACTAAGCGTATCGTCTTCTTCGATACCCTCCTCTCCCGTCTCGACCCACCCGAGATCGAGGCCGTTCTGGCCCATGAGCTAGGACATTTCAAGCGACGTCATGTGATCAAGCGCATCATATTAAGCTTCATCATGAGCTTGGTCTTCTTGTGGGGTCTGGGGCAGTTGATGCAGCAGGAGTGGTTCTACCAGGGGCTCGGTGTGGATGTTCAGTTCATTCCTTCGACCGCGATGGCACTGTTACTTTTTTTTCTGGCGATGCCGGTATTCACTCTCCTCCTCCAGCCCCTGTCGAGCCTGTATTCACGGAGGCACGAGTTTGAAGCGGATGAGTATGCAGCAGATAAATCCTCCGCCAGTGATCTGATTCGAGCACTGGTAAAGCTCTACCAAGATAATGCATCTACACTCACGCCAGACCCCTTGCACTCAGCATTCTATGACTCTCATCCACCCGCTTCTTTAAGGATTGCCCGCCTTCAGAAGCTGACTCATCACTAATCCGAAATAACTTATAGGAGCCCCCATGAATAATCCCGTCTGCGATCTCGCTACCAAGCAATGTAAGCCCTGTGAGGGTGGTGTCCCACCACTCAGTTCCAACGAGATTGCATCCCTTCTGCCACAGATTGAGGGTTGGGAACTCCTCGAACAGAGGATTGGGAGGGGCTACGACTTTAAGAATTATTACCAGACGATGGCATTCGTCAACGCGATCGCGTGGATCTCTCACCGAGAGGATCATCACCCCGATATCACGGTCGGATACAATCATTGCCGTGTGGAGTACACCACCCATGCTGTGGGCGGACTATCTGAAAATGATTTTATCTGTGCGGCGAAGGTGGATGCCCTCTTTAAGATGTGAATACGATCCAAAAAAAAGCGCCTGATGCGATCCCACCCACTGCGGGACAGATCGTCGCCGCATTCGGTCGACATTACTTAGTTGAAACGGCTCACGGATCGACTCTGTCCTGCGTGATGCGCGGTAAGAAGGGAGGTGCTGCCTGCGGTGACCGGGTATTGATTCAGCCCACCACCACGGGTCAGGGTGTGATCGAGAGCATCCTCCCTCGTAGTTCACTGCTGTACCGTAGCGATGCCTATCGTGAGAAACTGATCGCAGCCAATGTGACCCAGATCATCATCGTTGTAGCAGCCGTTCCAAGCTTTAGTGAAGAACTGGTAAACCGTTGCCTCGCAGCTGCAGAGAGCCAACGAATCAAGGCACTGATCGTCCTTAATAAGTCAGACCTTGCTGAACCAACACGTGCTGCGGCAGCCACACTCTTGCTCTACCGCGAGCTCGGATATCCACTCTTACAAATCAGCGCCAAGACAGACGTCGCCTCGATGCTGCCACATCTGCAAGGACACCTCAGCGTCTTGGTCGGACAGTCTGGTATGGGTAAGTCCACACTTATCAATGCACTGATCCCGGAAGCGGAACGTGCAACCGCTGAGATCTCGGTCGCACTCGATACCGGACGTCACACCACCACCCACGCACGACTCTATGAGATTGACCAGGATACTCGTCTGATCGACTCACCCGGCATGCAGGAGTTTGGTTTACATCACATCGATAGGGCTGACCTTGCTTGGGGTTTTGTGGAGTTCCATCCCTATCTCGGTCAGTGTAGGTTTAGCAACTGCCACCATACTGGTGAGCCTGGTTGCGCGCTGGATAGCGCATCAAAAACTGGAGAGATCAACCCACGTCGTCTTGTCTTCTACCGTAAGTTGATCTCATCCCTCGGAGCTGCGATGAGGAAGTAAGTGCTAACGTCTCAGTATGAGACGGCAGGCCCTTCAACCCACAAACAATCTGAGATCAGGCACATCCCACCGAACTCTTTTAACTTCGGGCTCAGCGCCGTGATCACTTTCTGTGACTGATCCTCTTGGCAGGCGAGTATCACCATCACATTCTCCTCTTGCAAAAAAAGACCATCCGGCCGTCTCTCACCACGCGAACCGAGACCACCCGTATTCTTGATAAAGCTATACCCGCGCACCCCAACTGAATCCAGCAGTGCAAGCATGTCATTCAGCTTCTCCGAATCTATTACTATCTCGAGACGTTTCATTGATATCGTGTTATTCATAACTCCCCCGTTAAGTAGTTCCTGATCGATTGTCCTACCAAATTTTTACACTAGCTACCCATTACCGTCAAATAAAAATCGATATTAATCTACAACTTGTTGTTTTGAAAAGATGATGTTCGCATGACTCGCTGATGCTCGTTCTATGCTGAATCGATAGTAAAACTCTGACGCACAAGATAAAGCGGCACCCCCGCTTCTTCTCATGCTGGGGGTGCCGCTTATGTTGAAAGGCGCAGAATAGACGCGCCCAGCTTGGAGCTTGTTTACTAACTCCCTAGGCAGCCTTAGAGACCAAAGGGTTAGAAACCTTATCCAGACGCTCCAATACTTCAAACTTTCTTGTATTCATATCAGTACATCCTGTGAGTATGTTCAGATGAGGGACCAGATCAGGAACCCTTTCCTTGACCACATCTAGTGCAAACTTGCTCAGGAATCTTGCCTTCTCCTTAGCCAGCTCATGCTCTGGACCGATTTCCCTGTATGCAGCTGAAGTCATTAGAATAATGCCACTCTGATCGACCCTTTTAGCATCGATATTATCCTTCAAGAGGACGGCTGCGGTCGAAATCGCATTAGCAAGATTCGGGTCAAATGGACCGACGATAAAGGCTGTATTGATGGCATGTAGCCAGTCAAACCCGCGACCCACTCCCAAGACCCATTCTTTATGCTCTGCCTCTTCGATCGGCCTGTTAGAAGTGCGGATCATCCTAGCATGCCGGATATTCCCTTCAACTAATGGGAGGAGATCCTTGAAGATCCGTTCCGGCATTGAGGGGTACAGTGATTTCAACATACCCTCCAACTCAAGCCCGATGATGCCTTCCTTAATCTCAGCCAGATCAACCGCGCGACCATCCTCACCGTGCAGGATCAATGCATCGAGATCGGTCTCAATCCCACAGAGGATTGGCACCACGGCACCCTTTCCATAAATACGCTCAAACTGATTCTTCAGCTTGATAGCAGTGTCTCTGGCGGCGTTGGTATCGTAATTAAATCCTCTGCAACCACGGTGAGTATCCCCGCGCGCAAAGTGGTAGGTCACAAAGATGAGACAGTGTCTGCCACGGCTGATCGAGTACTTTGCCCAGTTGTCCATAGTTGCTTGGAAGAATGGCCAACCCAGATCAAATTTGCCACCCAGGTTACGGAAAGGTTGGATGACCCCGATCGCCGACCGAGTCATGACCGGTAGGTTAAGCCTTCCATCCATGCACTTAAGTGCGGCGATCTCGGTGGGGTGCTCGCCTCGGTATCTGCGTCGTTCCATCGCCAAGTCGATAAAGGCCCGTGAGTGGCGTGCATTCAAGTCGAGCAAGTAATCTGATCCAGTATCCATCTATACACCTCCAAGTTGAGATGTAAATATTATAATGGATGAAATGCTAGAAAGAAAAGAACTAAAAGATAGTCAAGGTTCTAGTGGTGATGTGCTACGGAGATTGGTTAACCATCCGGCCAAGCCATACCTCTGACGCCATTTGATTGATATGCAAAACACTATCCGGAAAGAAACCAAATATCAGCACTAGTAAAGCTGGAAGGCATAACAGCGCCGTTTCACGAGGGCATAGATCCTGCGCCTGATTAACAACGGACTGGGTGATCGGACCAAAAAAGGCGCGGCGGATATAGGAAAGCATGTATGCAGCACCAAGAACCGCCCCAATTAGAGCGGCAATGCCGAGACTGGAGTGGGACTTCAATGCACCGATGATCAGCATCAGCTCCGCAGGAAAGCCACTGGTTCCTGGCACCCCGATACTCGCCAGTGTAAACAAGAAGTAAAAACAGGTCAGCCTTGGCAATACTTTAGCCATTCCTCCCAGGTGGATGATCTCGGTACTGCCCAAACGGTGTTGAATCATTCCCGTAATCAGTATCAGTGAACTCGCCACTAACGAGAAGTTGAGTAATTGAAAGACTGCCCCCTGGATGCCCTGTATATTCAAGGACGCGATTCCAATCACTACCAGTCCAACGTGGCTAATACTGGCATAAGCTAGCAGACGACGCAGATTAGTCTGCTGCAGAGCGATCAGAGCGCCATATATCAGCGTGACCGCACCCAGAATAGCCAGGATCCAACTGAACTCAACAGCCGCAGAGGGGGCCAACGGCATGGTGAAACGTAGGATACCGTAAGCTCCCAACTTAAGACCCGTCAATACTGCCGTTACGTAGGTCGGGCCTTCCATCGAAGCGGTGGGCAACCAGGTATGGAAGGGGACTAGAGGTGCCTTGACACCGAAACCCAGTAGCAGAAGAAAGAAAACCAATGCCTGTAAATTTGCTGGCAAAGGCGTTTCCAGAAGAACCGGGAGGCTGAAGGATAATCCGTGGGGAATCACTCCACCCACGACCGTCGCGTGATTAATCGCCAGGATGATGAATGCAAGTAATAGAGGCACCCCTCCGAATAGCATGAAAAGTGTGTATTTCATTGCGGCATCACGTCGGTGAGAACCAATCCCCCATAGCCCAATTAAGAAGAAGAAGGGTGGCAGAGTCAGTTCCCAAAACAAGAAGAACAACACCGTATCCAATGCCGTGAATACACCAATGGTGACTCCCTCCAGCGCCAGCAATAATGCAAAATGTAAGCGCGGGTTGTGTTGTACCGAGTTCCATGAGGCTAAGATCGCGGTTATCGTCAATAACGCTGACATCGGCAAAAATAATACAGATATCCCATCAACGCCGACCAGATAGTCGATATTCAGGAAAGGTATCCAGGGATACTTCTCTACCAACTGGAAGCCGCCATTATCTGCATTAAATGACATCACAATGACGAGTGTGAGCAATAACTCACAGACCGCAAATATCAGGGCAATCTTCTTGGTTAGCTTGATATCACCGATGACCCCGACCACTATCGCGCCCAGTAGCGGCAATAGAATAGCAAGGCTCAGCAACGGGAAACCCGCCTCACTCATCACGCCCTCCCATCGTTTCAACTGGAACAGTCAACGTGCTGGGCACTATTGGGGCATGGCTCGAAGAATCCAATACGGTACCCCTATCATTCATCGAGGCCAATACGTTCTGGTCTATGACGTGAACCCAGGGAGTGGTATGAAACCCTATTCCAACCAAGAGACCGCAGATCACTACCGATATCAGTCTCTTCCCCATGAACCACGTACTTGTACCGACAGAGGGCAATTGGAACCGCTTAGGCGCTGTCACGAATATCTGTTGAAAGGCACGCAGCAAGAGACCCGCTGCCAGAAGGTTACCCAGTAAGATCGCAGTCACCACTAGCCATCCATACCTCTCGGCAGTGCCCTCAATCAGCAGATGCGCCCCATCAAACCCTGGGGTACCAGGCATGACCATGGTGGTCAGAGCTGAGATGATAAATAAAAACGCAAGAGTGGTATGAGTATCAAATAGCCCACCCAATCGTGGAATAAAGGCGGTACGAGTCCTCTCATAGATGAGACCAACGCTAAAGAGCATCCCAGCCGTTGCGAGTCCATAAGCGATCGAGAGAAGGATAGTCCCCTCCATCCCGTACTTGTTGAAATCAAAAATACCGATGACGAGCATCCCGGTATGGCTGACAACGGCAAATGCCAGTAACCGACGGATATTGACCTGCATCAGTGCCAGCAGTGCCCCATAAACTATACTGATTAAACCCAGCCCCAATACAAACCCAGACCACTGCTCAGCAGCTTCAGGAATCAGTGGCAGGATGAACCGAATGGCCGCATAAACACCTAGCTTCAGTCCGACCAGGAAGACGGCCACGCTCGCGACCGTACCTTGTTCTGCCAGCACCGGTAGCCAACCATGAAATGGAAATACCGGCATACGGATAGCAAAACCAAAAAACAGGAGAAAGAAGATCAGCGAGCCATACTGTAAACGTGTATCACTGACCGATTCCAGCTTCACCCAATCAAAGGTCAGCGTAGCGATATCCGGCATCTGGTTCATTAAGCCAAATGCAAGTAACAAAAACCCTGCTAGGGTCATCAATAGACCACTCAGCCAGTGTTGCAGCAAGAGTGCGACAACCCATTTCTTGTTCTGCCCAGTCCCAGCACGAATCGTGAGCACCACCACCGGAATCAGTTCCAGCAAGCACCATAGCCAAAACTGCATCAGGTTCATCGCAGAGAATGCCCCGATCAGGATGGCCTCATAGCCGAGTAAGCACGCGATATATATCCGATCATTCGCGTGACGGGTGATTGCGGTATAAATCAAGGCCAGTAGCGTAAAGATCGCCGTCAGCACAATGAACAAAATATTCGCGCCATCGACACCCACGCTATAACTGAACCCAAGGCTGTGTATCTCCTCAGCCAGCTGAATACCGGATAAGCCCACGTCAAATACGCTCAGCAGGTAGAAGCTAAGCAGTACCGTCGCCATGGCAGTAACAATACCAATACGCAATGCCACTGCCGAAGAACGCAATAACAAGATGGCTACCACCGCAATCAACGGGATGATCGTCATCATTGTCAGCAGTGGGAATGCCGCTGACTCTGGCCATGCAGTAACATTAGTGATTGTATTAATTGCCACCATTTTCTTCAGGCCCCAGCCGCAAGAAGCAATACTATGGCTACAAATACCACCAGATAGCGTGGCTTCAGTATCAATTTCTCAAACTTGTTAGCTGCATATCCGAGTTGGCGACCCATATCAATGGTGTCCATTCCTATGCCACGCAGCACCAGCCGATCTTCAAACCAATTGAAGATATCGGCAGTCCATTGGAAGAGCTTTCCCGCCATGCCGCTGCTGCGACTAAATTCATCGGGATCATGATCCGTTTTAGAACTGAGTAGCTTCCCTTCCAGTTGCACGAGTGATGATATGGCACGGCCTGCACGTGCGGGTGTTCCCATAACCCGGTCAACGATATGATCGTCAAAATAGTCCAGATCATGTCCCAGTCCGTGGATTGGTCTTACCAATGCACGGTCGGTGATCGGGTCTAGCCAAAACCGCTGTATCGATGCGGTATATAGCCAACGTAGTCCTGCAATGTCCCGAGATACTGTCCTCATCGGATTCCCGTGCACATAATGCAGGAATGATGGGGCGGTCAATACTTGATAGCAACGCACAACAGCATGAGCACACAGATGCCAACTGGCCAACTGCCACAGGCCCAAACCACATTCCAGAAACATTAAGCCCAGTTGAGCAGAGATTGCAAAGCAGAGAGAACTCTTAAGGTCAGTCTGAGTCAACCCGACAACAAAACTATAAATAGCAGTGACTAATCCCACGGCAGCAAGTAGGCCCATTGCAAATGGAGCCTGCTCAAAGATTGGCTGCAGCAGAATCACAAGAAACACCCCTGCATGAGTCATGATCGCGCCGTAAAACACCGCACTTGATGGTGTTGGCCCCTCCATTGCCCTAGCCAACCAGGGTGTAAAAGGCAATTGTGCTGATTTTGCAAATGCCGCAACGGAGAAACACAGGGCAATGACAGTAACAGTCGGGGTAGTCAATTGCGTCGCAACAGCATTCAGGTCATTCCAATCAATACTCCTGGCGTAGAGATAACTAATCCCTATCCCCAGAATGAAGCCCGCATCACCGATCCGGTTTGTAACGAATACGCGGGTAGCATTGATTGCAGCGACTGGACGATCATAAGCAAAAGCAATCAGCAGATAAGAACACAACCCAGCAATCTCCCATCCTACAAAAGTACCAACAGCATTACCTGACAAAACAAGCAACATCATTGCTGAAGAGAACAAGCTCAGGGTGAAGAAAAACCGGTAGAAACCAGCCTCTTTATGCAGGTAGTTAATTGAGAATCGGGTGACAATAACCAGCAGGACTGAGAACAGTGCCGCCAGAACTACATTAAAACCAGTAGTAATGAAGTTGATCTTTATACTCAGGCTATCACTGCTCAGCCACTGCCCTGCGCTGAATGTGCCTACATTCTTGCCAAGCAAGTCAGCGCCCAGTAATGTTAAAGCTAATAGACATGATAAAGAGATTGCCCAGGTCGCGATACGCGCCGTGAAAGCCTCATCTGGAATGCCGCGTAGCATGCCGAATACATGACCAATGCCAATAACTGCGGCAGAGATCAGTGGCAATAATAAAATCAGAACAGCTAATGCATCCATTACCTCAGACTCCCCACAATTCAGGCTGTTTTATCAGTACCGGTGACACCGGTACTGATAATCCTTGGTAACAATCGACTGACTTTTCAGCTAGTGGCAATTCCTCTACTTCCGCTTGCCATGGAACGAAGCCTATACCACGCTCAAACACAGAAATCTCTCCACTGTCTGGATCTATTGCGCTCAATAATATCCATCCACCACCTATCAATTCACGCAGACTCTCCTGACGGCCATAGATTTCTCCAAGTACTGATGTCTTTGCCTCCACCACAACCTGCAAACGAACCGCTTCGTGGATCTCCACCATCTGTTTTGGCAGTCCGGTACGCAGATCACTGCTAGCGCCTTCCATCACTCCGAATAATCCAATAATGTTGTGTGGGATTTTTGTACCTGCTCCAAAACGTTCGTTATTAATTGTGGAAAAGTAGTATTCCAGATTAATCCCCGCCCCAACCGGGCCTACCGTTATCAGAACGTTCTCGAGAAGCTTACCTTCAGGATCTTGAGTAGGGTCATATGAAATAAGGAAAGGCCGCCTATCCAGAAATATCCCTTGGGTGACGGAACGTCGCCCGACGACCGCGGACGCATTGGTAGCATGCCCATATTCTGGGCGAACCTGACTCAGATCATTGGAGCGATTGGTCACATGACGCATCGCTGCTTCTGGTGACTCCGGATTGCGGGCTGAAAAAAAGCGCCGGCAACGCTCTTGCGCAGATGCCGCCCGAGCTCGTATGACACAGGACTGAGCTTCATCAAAAGCAGATCGCAATTTTTCTGGGACATCTTCTACGTCATACCAAGTGACTACATCACTGGAGGTGTCATGTTCAGCACCAACGAACCAGCTATCCTCAGGAATTACGATACCCCTCTGAGCCAATAAGACACGTACCTCGGGGCGGTTTGCCATTGCCGCAAATACGCGAGCGTTTGGACCACCACGCCGCCCACTACAGGCACCACAATCATGGGCAGCTTCATGAGGATTATTCTGGCTGGTCGAACCATGCGCCATAAAACTGACGATCTGTGCAAATCCGTATGTCAGACCGGCATTACGAAGAAATCCGGTGAGTCGGTCAGCCTGTTCAGTGGTTGTAAATCCAAGCCGTGGATTAGCCGGCGTTGCTGGACCAACCGTATCTTCTGCAGTGAACAATAATTGAGTCGGCACTTCACGTAAGATACTCTGACGCAGATTCTTATTAGCTGCATTAAAATAGGTAGGGAAAAATGTTTTGCATAATAATGTAGTTAAAGTAAATGGAGCCAGTGCATCAATGGCTGCATACGATAACAAGACATTTCGACGGAGACTTTGATTCAGCAAATAAGCAAATCGTTTGTAAAACTTGAGCCCACTGTTATGTGAATTTTGTATCTCTTCAGTATCCTTTCGCGGGATCTCGTCGACCTCGTGAGATGGTGTCACCACCACTGGGCACAGCGGTGTCCGGTGGTGATCGTCTAGCCCTTTATAATTCATCGGAATACCAAAGAAACCGGCAGCGCCTAACGTTTCTATAGCGGGATTAATTTCTTCCAGATGACGGCGAATACTCTCTTCGCGTTCATCAATACAAAATACCACCTGTGCCTGAGGACGCTTATCACGCTTGGCCCAGCGGCCACGGTTCAGATTAGCGCGCAGCGCCTGAAACAATTCCTCTCTGTAATGATACTCATAGGCATCAAGCCAGACCTTGCTGCGCTCAGTCAGGTTGAACTTATCAAGTATCTCAAGTACCTGATGCAGATCCTTCTGCTGGAGTTGCTGCACACAAGCAGCATTAAGTCCGAGGTGTTGGCATAACCGAAATAGACGCCATCCACCATTAAATCCACAGCTCCCTGCATTAGTTTCCCCCATCGGACTAAACTGCCAAGTCCAGACTAGATCGGCGAGCTTCTTCCAGTCCGATTGTTTGCTCCGCTCGGAACCGGTACGACCAATCAATAATTCAGCAGGTTGGGTCAGATATTCCGGCAAATCGCCCTGATATAATTTACTACGTATCATGAATTCTGAGAGGTTTTTACGAAAGTAAAACTTCAACGAACTTAATTTGGCGTCAATGCTCCAGATTTCGTGACAGGCCTGATTAAGCCAGAGCCTGTCCAGAATCAGCCGGATCGCCAGATAATCCGCAAGCTTCGGCGCAGCATCATTATCAGCATGGTATTTAGGATGACGCTGTCGCCAGTTAATCAGTCCAGACCATCCCGGTATCTCAAGGGCTAAACGCTGCAGATACCCCCCCCACTTGTCGTGTGGTATTTCAAGCTGGGTCAATTGCTGGATAATGGTATCAACTGGATCCTCTAGAGACTCGGCCACGATCTGCTGCCAGTCGGGCAAATCGTGCAAGAAGGGATTCATGTCGTATTGAGCTGTTGCCCGCCAGGCGGCGTACAGGCCTAGTTGACTACGTTCCGGTAATTGCCAAGCAGCCACCCCTTCATCTAGGGCTGAGGCACAGATACGAATCATTTGTGGACGGACGGAGTAGAGGATATCGACCCCACTCAGGGCAAGAACAAAGCCACGAAGGCTGATGCTATCACCGACCTGGTCCAGCAACTCATCAAGCGAGGCGCTG
>JACDSH010000033.1 GCA_013450215.1 Nitrosospira sp. | reverse complement strand
CATCGACCGGTCAATCTCAACTTGAGTCGGGTGTAAAACTGACCCACGCCACCTCTGATCTGTTGCGCAAAATTGCTGCCGGGGTGCTCGGTGGCCTGGCAGAACGAGTCAAGCCAGGCGAAAAGCACCAGAGCAGCTAATGCTCTGGCAGGCCCTGATGGCGGCACGCGACCTCGGTCGCCTGCACGAGATCGCATCGATCCTAATCCACCATGGTTTTGGCAGCATGGTGCGCAAGATGGGCCTCGCCAATCCACTGGAACGGGCTGGACGGGTATTACACTGGCATGAAGCAGAGGAGATGGCCCAACTCGAGCCTCATGCCCGTGTAAGACGAGCACTGGAAAAGTTAGGCCCGACTTTCGTCAAGCTCGGCCAGATTCTTGCTACACGTGTAGACATCTTTGCACCCGAGTGGATAGCAGAGTTCAGCAAGCTGGAAGATTGCGTGCCTGCCGTTCCCTATTCCACGATACTTCCGCAACTGACAGAAGATCTGGGTGCCCCTCCCGAAGAGATATTCGACTCATTCGATCCGGAGCCTCTGGCAGCCGGATCCATCGCCCAGGTATACCGGGCTCGCCTTAAAGATGGCACCGAGGTGGTGGTTAAGGTGCGCCGCCCCGGGATCCTGCCAATCATCGAGTCTGATCTACGCTGGCTGTCAAGATTAGCGGAATGGGCTGAGACAGAAAACCCTGAACTACGCTACTTCCGTCCCCAGGAGGTGGTCCGACAGTTTGCCCAGTCGCTACGTCATGAGCTCGATTTTTCCGTTGAATGCCATAGCGCTGAGAGCATTGCGGCTAACTTTGCGGGATACTCTGACTCAGACTCTCTACCCAACCCATCTAACGCTGATGACACGCCTGCGATCATCGTCATCCCTCGTGTCTATTGGGAGTGGACCGGGGAGCGGGTATGTGTACAAGAATACATCGCCGGCATTCCCGGTCGCGATCTTGATGCTGTCGATCATGCAGGGCTTGATCGCAGGATACTCGCGCACCGCGGTGCACGGGCTGTGATAAAGATGGTCATCAAGGATGGCTTATTTCACGCTGACCCGCATCCTGGCAACGTGTTCTACTTACCTGGCAACCGCATCGCCTTCATCGATTTCGGCATGGTTGGGCGACTTACCGAGGAACGGCGTGGTCAGTTGATTCATCTCTTGTTGGGTCTGTTACAACGTGACCCCACCCGTGTCGTTGACGTCCTGCTTGATTGGACGGTCGACGGCGTGGCCGATGAGAGCGGACTGATACTAGCAATTCAAACCTTCGTCCAGCAGTACCAAGGTGTCCCGCTAAAGCAGCTCAGATTCGGCACCATGTTCTCTGAAATTGTAGCCACCTTGCGTGAGCACAAGCTTGTCCTGCCTCCCGACCTGGCACTCCTCACCAAGGCATTCATCACGCTTGAAGGCATGGGCTGTCAGCTTGAACCGGACTTTGATATGGCCGGCGAAGCGCTTCCACTATTACGCGCAGAAATGTTGGCCCGTTATACCCCCTCATCGCTTGTTAAGCGGGGCTGGCGCGCGACCAGCGAGATGCTGGGGATCATTGCCGACCTGCCTCATGATCTCTCTCGTCTCATACGCGCTGCCAGACGTGGCAAACTAGATATTCATATTGATGTGTTGCACCTCAAGCATGTCGGAGACCAGCTCGATGGCGCTGTTAACCGACTCTCCGCCGGTCTCATTATCGCCGCACTCATCGTCGGCTCCTCCATCGTCATGACCGTTGTTGGCGGACCCACACTGATGGGGCTACCCTTCTTTGGAGTACTTGGATCCTTCTGTGCAACAATCGGTGGGGTATGGTTAGTGCGCTCAATCCGTCTTAGCAATAAGGCAGATCGAGAATCAAGGCCGTAATAAAGGGGGATAACAAGTTCTATCTGTCTCGGCAATCCGTCTGACAGATCACACCCAGACTTTATAAGAGTGATTGGGCCACTTTCACTGTCAAAGTGGAATAGGTGCGGCTTACTTTGCTGATGTAATCACTGGCGATGGCCCGGCCTTAAGTCATCGTTTTCAGAAAAACTGATGCGGCCTTGACTGTTTTTGAGATACAGGATGGTATTTAAAAATGGCGGGAGAGATTCCCGCCATTTTTTTGTATTTAGCCCTTCAGTGCCGACATCGGCGCACCGAAATTGATGTGGAATGCTGCCCCACCAATCACTAACGCCGGTACCGACTTAACACCAGCAGCTTCAGCAGCTGCAATACGTCCTGATTGCTCGCCGAGATGCACATGCTCCACATCGTACCGAGCTGGATCCAAAGCATCTGCAACCTGATTCTCAGCTTCAACACAGACGGGGCAACCAGCGTGGTAGAAAATAGCGGCTGTTTTCATAAATTAATCTCCAGAAATTTTAGATGTCAGTGGGGGCTACCCACGTTCGCAAGAACAAGTAAACTATGAATGCGACCCTGCAATTATAATCGGTAGTCGCCTTCTCACGCCAGCAGCTTGTCAGTCCCAGACCCGGAGATAGAGTTACTCGATTGATTAATAATTACTATATCGCCTTATCATGGTCTGGAGATTGGGTTGAATCAGCCCCTTACATGCGCTCCCTACTCCGTAGGACTCTTCTCCTTCAGCGACAGTGCCAGCGCATACAATACCTTTCTATTTTCACCAGTAATTTCTGCTGCAAGCTTTACTGCCTGCTTCAGTGGCAAGTCCTCAAGTAAGATCTCCAACGTATGCTGGGATTGCTCACTCATTCCTGGTTCATTCTGAATCTCTACACCCGATACCAGCAGTACAAACTCCCCCTTTTGCTGATTTGCATCCGCCTGTAACCAGGTCAAAGCATCTCCCAGAGCGCAGCCATGGATAGTCTCAAACAGTTTTGTCAGCTCTCGTGCAATAGTGATCCGGCGATGTTCCCCCATAACTGCAACCAAGTCCGCTATACAATCTAGGATGCGGTGAGGTGCCTCATAAAATATCAAGGTGTGGGGCTGCAACTTTAACTCCTCCAGTGCACGTTTACGTGCTCCGGCCTTGGTTGGAAGGAATCCATAAAATAGAAAATGAGGTTCGGCAAGTCCGCTTGCAGACAGCGCGCACATGGCGGCATTTGCGCCCGGTATCGGCGTCACTCTGAGACCCTGTTGACGCACTAGGTTCACCAGAATCGCCCCGGGATCCGAGATTCCCGGCGTGCCTGCATCGGTGACTAAGGCGACCGATTCTCCCGCTTGAAGCAATGCGATGACTTTCTCCGCAGCAGCTCGTTCGTTATGTTGATGCAGGGCCATCATCTTCCCGGCTAACGAGTGATGCGCAAGTAAATGCCTCGTGGTTCGGGTGTCCTCAGCAGCGATCATGTCCACTGATCCAAGCACATCCAGCGCCCGCAGACTGATATCGCGCAGGTTCCCTATCGGGGTGGCAATCACATATAGTGTACTTCTATCCATCATATTCTTGACTGTTGCATCTCTTCGATTTCGTCTGCCTAGTATCGGAACACTATACGGTAGGCCATGAGTATTTTCTATTCGGTCACAGAGTTGTATGATTCTGACTGATAGCTAAATTTTAGTGAGACACATTATTACGATTAGTGCTCAAGATTTCAATTGGTGAATGAGGCTGAGAGATTAAGTGTTAAGCTTTCGCTACCATCCTCAGGACCCTCGGCAGGTCATCTCTCGTCTAAGTCAATCATCAGGAGTTAATAATGATTAATAGAAAATTGAATTGGCTACTCCCCTTATTATTTCTTGCCCTCTCCGGCTGCGAAGCATTCGTTGTCGGCGGAATTGTCACCGGACTTGGTACAGGCATTGCGGTATCTGAAGATCGCCGTACCAGCGGTACATTTGTTGAGGATGAGGGAATTGAGTTCACGAGTGCCCAGCTGATCAGGGAGAAAACGGGCAAGAATGTCCATGTCAATGTCACCAGCTTTAATCGTAACGCCCTTCTCACTGGGGAAGTCCCTAGCGAACTCATTAAAAAAGATATTGAGGAGCTTATTAAGGGTGTTAAGAATGTTCGCAATGTTACCAACGGTATTGTGATTACTGGCCCAACCTCGACCCTCTCCAGATATACCGACATGGTAACAACAACTAAGGTCAAGGGACGATTCTTGGATGGCGGAAGGTTTCAAATAAATCATGTCAAAGTAGTCACCGAAAATGGCACTGTCTATCTACTAGGCCTGGTCAAGCGCCAAGAGGCCGAGAGCGCTTCCGAAATAGCGAGCTCTACCAGTGGAGTTCAAAGAGTTGTCAAGGTTTTCGAGTACTTGGATTGATGTCAAGTTCTCCCTAAACCATGGGCATACTTCTATTGCTCCGCACCATTCTCCTTGTTCCTAGCTTGCTTGAGAGTAGGTTCAAGGGTAGGCCCAGAATTGGACTGCGTTCGAAACGTTAATCGCCCCCTCCCATGCTCCTTCCTGAATTTATATCCCAGCTCCGATCTCTTCTTCCCTCTGACCGGCTTTATACCGATCCGATTGACTGCTATGCGTATTCTTATGACAACAGTAGAAAGATATTTCCCCCAGAAACTGTTGTGTTTCCACTCACAACTGACGAAATCGTGAGCGTTGTAACGTTATGCAATGATTATCAGGTCCCACTCACCCCGCGTGGGCGGGGTACCGGCACAGCAGGTGGAAGCCTCCCCGTGCAAGGGGGTGTTGCATTATCCCTCGAGCGCATGTTGCAAATCATTAAGGTTGATCCTGCGAATCGTGTCATCATCACCGAGCCTGGCGTTCTTAATCAGTCGATTCAAGATGCTGCCCTAGGGCATGGTTTTTTCTGGCCACCCGACCCCTCAAGCGCGGCTTATTGTAGTGTCGGCGGTAACCTTGCCACCTCGGCCGGTGGTCCACATGCCGTTAAATACGGCACTACTCGCGATCACGTCCTAGGTTTGAAAGCGGTCACAGGCCGGGGCGAAGTTATAAAGACAGGGTGTTACACCACTAAAGGCGTGGTGGGATATGATCTGACCCGCCTCCTGATCGGTTCTGAAGGGACACTTGCCATCATCACCGAGGCAACTCTTAAGCTCACCCCCTTGCCTTCCGCTATTGGCGGGCTTACAGCTCACTACCGGAATGCTACGAGTTGTGCTGATGCGATCGTTGCCATTATGGCACTCCCCCAAGTTCCTAGCGCTCTTGAGTTTCTCGATGAGGGCTCTCTCAACTTGATCCGTCGGCGATTTCCAGACATGCTCCCTTCAGATACCCGCGCGATGCTCATGATTGAGTTGGATGGAACCCCTAGAGATATTTTGGAATCAACTGAGTCAGTTCTTTTGGCATGTCAACGCGAAGGATTATTGCATGCTGAGCGAGCGTCAGACACCGCGGCCCTCTGGAAGACTCGGAAGGCTTTATCTCCATTACTGCGCGATATCGCACCTAAAAAAATCAATGAGGATGTGGTTGTGCCGGTTGCATCACTGCCTGAATTATTAGCCGGTCTCAAGCACTTGAGTATTAAGTACCAGATCGTAAATGTGAATTTTGGTCATGCTGGGAATGGAAATATCCATGTTAATCTGCTGGTAAACCCAGAGGACAACAGCGAGATGGCACGTGCGGAGAGATGCTTGGACGAGGTATTTGATCTGGTGATAAGGCTTAACGGCACCCTATCTGGCGAACATGGTATTGGTAGCGAAAAGAGAGCTTATGTGAGCAAGGAAGTCGATGTGACAACCCTTGCACTGATGAAGTCCATCAAGCGGGTATTCGATCCAAACAATATTCTAAACCCTGGAAAGATGTTCCCCTAACACCGTCATCAATTCAAGAAAGAAATCTTCCCCTGAATTGGTCTTGTTACCGGATGTGCGATTAGCGACCCTTAAGTAGCGCTGCAATATCGTGGGGAAATACCTCACTGCCATTGCCATTACTCACATACAGACGCAGCTTTCCTGCCGCATCAAATATATAGGTTCCTATGGAATGATCCATGTCGTGCTGTTCGGCGGTTCCCCCTGCCTGCTGCCGATATGCGACCTTAAATTCTTCTGTTACTTTTTTGATCGACTGATCATCTCCTGTTAACCCGAGGAACGAGGAATTAAATGAGGACAGATACTTTCCGAGACGTTCCGGTGTATCACGCTCAGGATCGATGGTCACAAATAATACCTGTACCCGCTCTGCATCCTTGCCGAGCTTCTTCATGGCCTCCGACAGTTTCCCCAGCGTTGCAGGGCAGACGTCGGGGCAGTTGATGTATCCGAAAAACACCGCTACCACCTTGCCCTTAAAGTCAGCGAGTGTGCGTGTCTTTCCTGTATGGTCATTGAGATTGAAGTCGCGGCCGAATGCAGCGCCTGTGATATCTGATGCCATGAATGTAGACTTATTAACTCCTACACCCTTTGTCTCAACTCCACAGCCTGAAATAGACGCTACGGCCAGCGCTGCAGCAAGCAGAGCTGCATGATACGATTTAACGTAACCGATCAAAAGTGGAAGTAGTGGTCTACCAGCAGCACGGCGAATAAAGCTGCCAGGTATATGATCGAGTATCGGAAGGCTTTACGTGCGAGTTGATCACTGTAGTCACGGTATATCTTTATCGCGTAGTACAAGAATACTGCGTCCAGTGCTAATGCCCCGCTCAAATATATCAAACCGCTCATCTTGGTGGCGAATGGCATTAATGTCACACCGATCAGTATCAGCGTGTATAGCAATACTTGTAGGCGGGTATATTCATCTCCATGCGTCACCGGCAGCATCGGCATACCAGCCTTCGCGTACTCTAGCTTTCTATAGAGGGCGAGTGCCCAGAAATGGGGCGGTGTCCATGCAAAAATAATCAGGAATAAGATCAATGCATCTGCTGAAACCTCTCCCGTTACTGCCGCCCAACCGAGTACCGGTGGCATTGCGCCCGAGGCTCCGCCGATAACAATGTTTTGAGGAGTCAGTGGCTTCAGGATCACCGTGTAGATAATGGCATATCCCACAAATGTCGCCAGCGTGAGCCACATGGTGAGAGGATTCACGAGCTCATGCAATATATAAAGTCCTGAACCTCCCACCAATGCTAGGAAGAAAAAGGTCTCAGGTGATGTTACTGTCCCCTGTGGCAGTGGCCTGCCACGTGTTCGTGCCATGACCGCATCCATCTTCTGTTCTACAAGACAATTGACAGCAGCAGCAGCACCCGCCACCAAAGCAATTCCGATCGTGCCAAATATCAGCGCGTCCAAGGGAACCGCTCCTGGAACGGAGAGGAACATCCCAATGATTGCCGTAAAGACAATGAGTGATACGACCCGTGGCTTGGTCAATTGATAAAATTGCTGCATACGTGATGCTGTATGCTGCCAGACTAGACTAGTTGCCATATTGGTGGTTTCTCCTATCCTTGATAGGGTTCTTAGCTGATTTGCCCGCTATTTTAATACTTTCTGACCGACTATCTCTTAATCTTTACTATTTTTTTTACTTCACTTATTGGTTTATCAATAATACTACCGTCTTTTTCTTCCACACCCTTTCCTTAGTGCTTTGTTCCCGGCATATTTAGAGCGTGCTCAATCTGTGATACCTTGAGAAGCCGTTTTATATCTTTTGCCATTTGTGCCGGATCGGGATCTTTAGGGAAACGCATCATTAAATTTCCCAGTGGATCGATCATGTAGATATGATCCCGCACCGATTCTACCGCAGGGAGCTCTTCAAGTAGCTTGCTATCCTTTGCATCTATAAAGAACATCCCCTTGTAATCCTCTGCCATCTGTGGATTTTGAGGGGGCTCACTATCATCTATTAACCATACACGCTCTATACGACTCTTTTCAGCGTTTTGCATCGTACGAACCTGACGCATGTAGTATAGGTTTTTGTTGCACTTCTCATCACACGTCGATGAGTTGACTGTCAAGAGTACCCACTTTCCACGTAACTGACGGATGCGGAATATCGTATCATCTTCTTGATTTATTCCACTTCCTTGCAAAGGTGTGACCGCCATCAGATCGCCATAGTTCACACTCGACGGGCGCACATCAGAAAAGTACAACAAGTAGGATATGGTAACCGGCGCGAGTAACATCAATGCCATTACCAACAACTTACGGTTACTTCTCTTCGGGACGCTCTCGTTTGACACTCAGCACCAAGTAAATAATCATAACAATGAGGGCCATACCATACCACTGAGCCGCATAGCTCCAACTACTCGCCGCTCCTGAGTCAGGACGATCCCACTGCCGTACTAACCCATCACTCCAGTTGTCCTGTTGCAGTATCAACAGCGGCTGCAAGTTTAGCCCCGTCACTTGTTGTACGCGTTCCAACTGAAGGTTTGGCCAAACCTGGCCTGCCACTATTTCATCCGAAAGTGCAAATACCTTTGTCGGGACTGAAACTGCTCTTCCTCTGACCAGAACCGTATCAGTCGGCGTCGTCACTATCGGCAGAATACTTCTATCACGGCCTGACGGCACCCAACCTCTATTAACTAGCACATGCATTGAGCTCTCAGCGAGCTTTAGTGGCATCACGATATGATAGCCCGCTGCACCCTTATACATCTTGTTATCTAGATAGATGGTGTGACTCGAAATAAAAGTTCCGCGAGCCTCTACCTGCTTAAACTTGAAATCTTCTATCAATATCAAATTTGTCGGTATCGATACCGCTGGCTGCTCTGATAGCCTTCCAATTTGTTCGTGCCTTTCTTCCTTCTCTTGGGCACGTGATATTTGCCAGTTCCCAAGTGACACCATAGTTATAATGACAACTACTGTAGCCATCGTAGGCCACAATTTTGCCCTGAACTTAAAACCTAATTTAGTCATAAATCAATATATTAAAATGCGTTAAACTCCATCCTTCACTTTAATATAAGAGTTTCTTCCTTGAAAGTTGTAGCGATCCTTTTTTTCTTGTTTATTGTGGGCAGCCTAGCCTTTGCCATGTTTTACCTTGTCAAAGATAAAGGCCAGAGCACTCGAACAGTCAAAGCACTGACTTTTCGTATCGGCCTATCAGTTGTCTTGTTTGCTCTGATGATGCTAGGCTTCTATCTTAACGAGTAATTCAAATTCCTCAGTTTCTAGTTGCAAATGAAACTAGGGGAATTACTTCCCCTAGTTTCAGATTAAATCTTATTTTTTTACTTGCACGTCTCCAGCTAAAGCAAGTACACGAAGATAAACAATCCAAGCCACACCACGTCTACAAAGTGCCAGTACCATGCCACACCCTCAAATCCAAAATGGTGCTCTGGGGTGAAGTGTCCCGACAAGCATCGACAAAGAATTGTAATTAACATGATTGTTCCACAAGTAACGTGGAAGCCATGAAAACCCGTCAACATATAGAATGTCGAGCCATAAGCACCGCTCGTCATCTTTAGATTCAAATCTGAATACGCATGACCATACTCATAAATTTGGCAGGCTAAGAAGATGATCCCCAGCGCAATCGTTAAAAATAAGCTTAAATTCAGTTGACCGCGCTTATTTAGTTTAAGTGCCCAGTGTGCCCAGGTACATGTCACCCCGGATGTCAGGAGTAAGGCTGTATTGATCGCTGGCAGCCCCCAAGGGCCCATCGGTGTAAAGTTCTCTTGTACACCGGGGCCTGCTGTCGGCCACCCACCTGTGAAATCAGGCCATAATATTTTATGCTCTAAATCTCCAAGCCAGGGCACAGACAGTACTCTCATGTAGTACAAAGCACCGAAAAATGCCGCAAAAAACATTACCTCAGTGAAAATGAACCAACTCATCCCCCACCGGAATGACAAGTCCACTTGCGCGTTGAATTTCCCTGCTTCACTTTCTCGTGCAACAGTACGAAACCACATAAAGATCATGTAGAAAAGAATCGCGAATCCGATTGCTAAAAGCCCTTGAGCGTACGGGACAGCGTTAAGACTAAATGCTGCACCAAACCCTAAGAAAAATATTGCAATCGAACCTGTCAAGGGATAGGTTGACGGCTCCGGCACATAATAAGTATCCGCTGTATGGCTTGACTCTTGACTCATATTCTCTCCCCTACCTCTAGTTTAATTAAACTTTAACTTGTAACCAACTTTACCAACATGAGTATGCAGGCTACAAATATCGCCGCCCCTAAAATCCCTGCAATGACCACCTGTCCAATTGATAACGTTTCAGCATCATTATCATGATCACTCTGCTTACGTACTCCGAAGAAGGCCCAAGACACCGCCTTCAGCGCTTGTAAAAACGTGCCTTTAGCGCGCTTCTCGCCGCTCTTTTCATTCAAATCTTTTGTGCCTTGGTGGCATTATCTGCCGTGTCATTTTTTAATTCAAAGAATGTGTACGAGATCGTCATCACACTCACATCAATCGGTATCTCTGTCCCGACCATGAACTGGACCGGCATCTGCCGAACCTCGTACGGTTTTAATACTTGTTTGCTAAAACAAAAGCACTCTAACTTCTTCAGATGTCTCGCAAGTAACTGAGGGCTGTAACTCGGTATCGCTTGCCCAACCATTTCGCGATCCGTAGTATTCCTAACCTCGTACATCACCTCAACTAACTCACCGGGGTTTATACGCACACTCGACTGCATCGGTTTAAATTGCCAAGGAAGTCCTACTGTATTTGCATCCAGCTCAACTGTTAGCCAACGACTTGTATCTACCTTAACAGGTTCAGTCAGAGTATCTGCTTGGAGCAGGTTATTCACCCCGGCTACCTCGCAGATCTTTTCGTAAAACGGTACCAGTGCAAAACCAAACCCGAACATTACCACTGTAAATACCAGTAGTTTTTTCAGTACGACCGTATTTTCTTGCGCTAAACTCATTCCGACTTTTTCACTATAGCCATGATGAATACGCCAATCACCGTCAGGATCAGAATGAACGCTGTTATATACCTACCCTTACCGCGCTTTATATCTGGGTCCTGTTGCATTACTTTTCTGCTATTACTTAACGACCGGGGGGGTTGCCCAGGTGTGGTATGGGAGAGGTGATGGAAGCTCCCATTCCAGTGTGGTGCTGCCCTCCCATGGCTTAGAAGGTGCTTTTTCTCCGCCACGTATGCACTTAACGATTACGTATAAAAAGATCAGTTGGCTGAATCCGAACCCAAATGCACCGATACTTGAAATCATATTGAAATCGGCGAATTGTAAGGCGTAGTCTGGCACGCGGCGTGGCATCCCAGCTAACCCCAAGAAGTGCTGTACAAAGAAGGTTACATTAAAGAATAAGAATGACATCCAGAAATGGAGCTTCCCAAGCGACTCGTCGTACATATGTCCTGTCCACTTTGGCAGCCAGTAGTATGTCCCTCCGAAGATCCCGAATAACGCGCCAGATACCAGCACATAATGGAAGTGTGCGATCACGTAGTAGGTCTCTTGAACCTGTATATCGACCGGTACTAATGCACATATCACTCCGCTGAATCCCCCAATCGTAAACAGAAATATGAATCCGATCGAGAACAGCATGGGTGTCTCAAAGGTCATCGACCCCCGCCACATGGTTGCAGTCCAATTAAATACCTTCACCCCCGTTGGAATTGCAATCAGCATCGTGGCATACATGAAAAATAACTGAGCTGTCGCTGGCATCCCCACTGTAAACATATGGTGAGCCCATACGATGCACGAAAGAATTGCGATCGATGCCGTGGCATATACCATTGATGAGTAACCAAATAGCGGCTTACGGGCGAATGTTGGGATGATCTCTGACACGATACCAAATGCTGGCAATATCATGATGTAGACTTCTGGATGCCCAAAGAACCAGAAAATATGCTGGAACATTACAGGGTCACCACCACCCGCAGCATTGAAGAAGCTTGTGCCGAAGTGTCGGTCGGTCAACAGCATCGTTACCGTTCCTGCCAACACTGGCATTACTAAAACGAGTAGGTATGCTGTAATTAGCCATGTCCAAACAAACAATGGCATCTTCATCAATGACATTCCCGGTGCCCGCATATTGATGATGGTCGTGATGATATTGATCGATCCCATGATGGAGGATGCCCCCAAGATATGGACCGCAAATATCATCATGTCCATACCCATACCCATTTGCACTGACAGTGGAGGATAGAATGTCCACCCCCCCGCTGGTGCGCCTCCTGGCGCGAGGAATGACCCCATCAATAATAATGCAGCTGGCGGCAACAACCAGAAACTCCAGTTATTCATCCGGGCAAAGGCCATGTCTGGGGCACCGATCATTAACGGAACCTGCCAATTAGCAAATCCAACGAAAGCCGGCATAATTGCCCCAAACACCATAATAAGTCCATGCATTGAGGTGAGTTGGTTAAAAAATTCAGGCTCAACTAATTGCATACCTGGCTGAAATAATTCCGCCCGTATCATCAACGCCATCACCCCACCCGTCAAAAACATGGTGAAGCTAAACCACAAATACATCGTTCCGATATCTTTGTGATTTGTTGTTGTTGCCCAACGCATAAATCCGCTGGGTGGGCCATGATGCTCGTGCTCATCATGTCCGTGGTCGTGCCCGTGGGCGTGTCCGTGATCGTCGTGTACTGCTGCCATGACTGTCTCCTTAGTGCTTATTTTCTGAATCTATTAATTTCGGATGGCTGTATCAAGTCGCCTTGCGTATTGCCCCAAGCATTTCGTTTGTATGTCACCACTGATGCGAGATCAACATCTGACAGGTGCTTGTAAGCCGCCATTGCTGTATTGGTCTTCCCATTCAAAACCATCCCGATGTGCTCTTCTATCGGCCCATTAGCGATCTTTGAACCATCCAACGCTGCGAATACTCCTGGTATACCTTTACCATTAGCCTGGTGACACGCCACACAATTGCTAGCATAGACCTTTTCGCCCTGTACCTTTAATTCATCCATCGTAAATACTTTGCTTACATCTACTGTCGTTTCAGCTGACCCTGCTTTTTGTTCGGCTACCCACTGTGCATACTTTTCGGGCTCCATCACTTCTACTACGATCGGCATAAAGGCATGATCCTTGCCACAGAGCTCAACACATGATCCGCGGTAGGTTCCAACCTTATCAGCTGTAAACCATGCATCACGAATAAACCCTGGAATCGCGTCCTGCTTGACCGCAAATGCGGGGACCCACCAACCATGTAGTACATCATTCGCAGTTATCAGTACTCGGACTTTTTTCCCGATCGGTACCACTAGGGGTTTATCTACCTCTAACAGGTAGTGCTCACCCTTTGGCTCTTTGTTATAGATTTGCGCTAGGGGTGTAATGGTTTTGCTCATAAAGCTAATCCCGGAGCCCTCGCCCACCAAGTAGTCATAACCCCACTGCCACTGATACCCCGTTACCTTGACGGTGATGTCAGGATTAGAGGTGTCTTTCATGGCGATGATTGTTTTTGTCGCGGGATACGCCACCCCTATCAGAATAAAGAATGGAATAATTGTCCAAATAATCTCGACCGTTGTGCTGTGATGAAAATTCGCGGCCTTATATCCTACAGACTTGCGGTGGTAAATCAGTGAGTACAGCATGGCACCGAACACCACTACAAAAATCGCTACGCATATCCACATTGCCGTTATATGTTGATCGTATGTTTCTTTGGCTATGATGCTCTGCGGTTCTTGAAAATTTAGCTGATAGGGATCGGCTGCCGCCATTCCCATCGCGGAATAGAAGGTTAGCGCCAGAAGCCCCAACAGGGTGGCTGTTACTTTACTGCTCATAGTTCCCCCACTTGATTACTGAATCCAGTATGCCCAAAATATTACAAAGTATGGATACCCCCTCATCCCTCCGAGAGGCCGCATCCGTATAGATTTAATAAAATTATTCTGTAGCGTTTATTTATTGCACCTAGTAGTTACCGTGCTGCTTATTTTTATTTTTCCTATCTCTACGTTGCCCCTTCTGATCCTGATTCCCCGGATAAGGTTCCATCCCATCAATTACCTTACTGATCTTTAACTCGATATATAAGCCATTAAAAGGTGAATCTATTTTCTTATTTTTAATTTTTAGTAAGCCAACCCCTCACCCGGATTTATTTAGTGGCGCACAGATTACGCTATATTCTCTTGGTTCGCAAGGCGTCTTATTTTGATCCAATTGAACAATTTAAAAGTGTTGCTTATCATCGCCTTTAGTCGGCGCCCCGTCTGAGATTCCGCGCCGAACCCCGCAGTTGCGTCCACAGATTATATTCCGGATTTGTGGGTATTGGAGTCCTGTTAACAACCATTAAAGCCCCCTTATTAGCGGAATCACACTGATTCTTTTGTGAATGATCCGGCGCACCATCACCCTAACTTACCTAGAGATGCCTGCGATTACTCACTTCCTGTCCTTAAATTTAACATACTCACATTAAGTCGGCAAATATCTAGACACCGACATCTGAATATGAAGTGTTGCCGCAAATTGACCTTTCTTAAGGTCATAGGTATAGTGTTTCCCTTTCCGGGGTGTAGCGTAGCCTGGTAGCGCGCCTGGTTTGGGACCAGGATGTCGGGAGTTCAAATCTCTCCACCCCGACCAATTCAAGCCCTGTTATGTGGGGCAAGCCCGGTTTGAGTAGTGCCCGTAGCTCAACCGGATAGAGCACCAGCCTTCTAAGCTGGGGGTTACAGGTTCGATTCCTGTCGGGCACGCCATGGATCATTGCTTAATCAAGTTACACGGCAAACCCCAAATTCGTGTAACTCTCTTTCAGATGGTGGCTGTAGCTCAGCGGTAGAGTCCCGGATTGTGATTCCGGTTGTCGTGGGTTCGAACCCCATCAGCCACCCCAATAAAATTTCGGCCTTCAGCGATGTGGGTCTTTTTTTCTTTCTGACCATTCTTCAATATTTAACCCTCTTAAAATCCCCCTCACTCAAGGGCACGGTCTTTCTGTATTTGTTTTCCTCCGGGGCTTCGGCGAGGTAGGCATATATCAACTGGTCTAGGTACAGC
Organism: Nitrosospira sp.; assembly: GCA_013450215.1. Lineage (GTDB taxonomy): Bacteria > Pseudomonadota > Gammaproteobacteria > Burkholderiales > Nitrosomonadaceae > VFJL01. The sequence continues at coordinate 10,478 of JACDSH010000033.1, read as the reverse complement.
CACCAAACCACGAAGCCACTAAATGGCCCGAAAGGGCTGTTGTCACTTATCTCCAAAAAGAGCACCGTGAAACACTCTGTCTATGTCACTAACGCGACCAGTCACTCAGAGAAGAGGGTACGAGATGTCAGAAAAGGCTGACTCAATCATCGGTATTGGGACTCATATTGTGGTCAATATTAGTTTCTCTGGAGACATGCGCATCGATGGCCCTGTCCGGGGAGACGTTACCGAATTAGGGAATGAGCCCAGCACGCTGATACTGAGTGATAGGCCGTGTGGAGGGGACGATAAAAGTTTCTAATGCTGTTATCAATGGTGCCGTCGTCAGCGCAACAAATAGTGGAGGCCGCTCGCGCAAGGATCCCTTCTACCCCTCTGCCTGGGCGGTATCTTTGAAGCTACTTGGAATAGGTTCCCAGCTCTGTCCCCGCATGCTTCACCACTGTCAGCAGGGTAGCGCGCGCAGTACGGAGTTGTGATCCGAGACGTAGCAGCGTCCCCAACGTTACGGACCGTCTCAATATCAAGGCCATCAGCCGAACTGGGTCCGCGCTTCCATCTGGGCGTACTGCACTCAAGAGGGGGAGCGGCGGCGAGAAGTCAAGCGGATCCGCAATCACTCTGACTGCGAGGAATGGTATCCCAGCCCTTGCGGCCACTTGAGCCACTGCGCCGCTCTCCATGTCTACCGCACAGGCACCGGTCGCCTCCGCCAGTTCCCGCTTAGCATCTGCTGAGGTCAATACGTTAGGGCTCGCCGCCAGTATCCCACTCGCAATCTTCATGTGAGCGGGTAATTGCTGTCGGAGCCGGTTACGCCAATCCAAGTCGACCGATAGTTGGCGGCCGGCATGTATCGAGTCTGGGAGCACCAAATCCCCCGGTCGCAGGCTTGAGTCCAGTGCACCGGCAAGTCCGAAACTTACCAAGGTGGTGCAACCCCCCTGCTGCAGTCCTTCTGCTGCTTCCCGTGCTGCCTTCTCACCCATTCCGCTCAACCAGATCGCAGCCCTCTCTCCCAGACTGGTCATCTCATTAAAGGGCAGATCCGCCCGGGTTAAGCAACTTGCCTCCACACGCATGGCGGTGACAATGCCGACCATCCTCACACAGAGGTCTTCCGAGTCATCGCGTTAAATCTTGCCAGTGCCCATAGTGGAAAGTATTTTGCGTAGCCGTAGTATTTTAAATAGAAGACCCGTGGAAAGCCCGGCGCATTAAACCAAGGCTGATCCCACAGGCCATCGTTACCCTGTGTCCTCACCAAATAATCAATGCCACCCCGTACCTCCTGGCTATGCACTTCACCTGCTGCCATAAGACCCAACAACGCCCAAGCTGTCTGAGATGGAGTGCTTGTAAAGAATTGCCCGGCCTTTTGCGAGTCGAGATAGCTATCATTACTCTCACCCCAACCACCATCATCGCGCTGCACAGACTTAAGCCATTGGACCGCACGCCGGATCGCGGAGTGTTCAGTATCCACACGGACCAACCTCAATGACTCCAGGACCGACCAGGTGCCATAAATATAATTGCTGCCCCATCGCCCGAACCAGGCACCACTTGGTTCCTGTTCGCTGAGCAAGTAGTTCAGGCCTCGGTTCATGGCATCTTGCTGACCTTCCTTTCCATACAAAGCCAAGAATCCGGTGCACCGAGCACTCACGTCGCTGGTCGGAGGGTCAAGCAATGCCCCATGGTCAGCGAATGGGATCTCATTTAGATAGTAATAAGTATTATCCACATCAAACGCCGCAAAACCCCCGTTACTGGACTGCATCCCGGTCAACCAGTCTGACGCTCGTTCCAGGCTATAGCGATAGGCATCAGGATCTGCCTGATACATCGCCCACGCCACTGCCGCGGTATCGTCCAGGTCTGGGTAGTGGGGGTTTGCATATTGGAAGGCCCAGCCACCGCCAGGCAAATCAGGGTGCTCGTCCTTCCAGTCTGCTGGGGCATCTAGTATCTGCAAAGGCACCAGCCAATCGAGTGCCCTTCTGATTGATTTCTGGTCTGCGTCCGCATCCTCCTGCATGGCAAGTGTGGCAAGGACTGTGTCCCATACTGGGGATGAACAGGGCTGACACCAGGCCCTCTCACCCTCCTCCAGCAATAGTCCACGCAGAGCTTGTCGGCACTGCTCTCGGTAAGGATGCTCATACTCATATCCCAGTAATGCCAGTGCCGCGTTAGCGTTCACCATTGCGGGGAAGATTCCTCCCAAACCGAAGTCACCATTGAGCCGTTCTATAATCCAATGTTCTGCTCGCTTTAATGCGACACGTCTCAAGGATTGTGGAATGAGTGGCTCAAATAATCGAGCAGTCCGCTCAATCATCAGAAAGACCCGGTTCAGTGTTGAACGTACCGGAAAGTAATCATGCTCATCCTCCGCAGGCACGGTAAAGAGCTCTGGAATGCCAATCTTTCGAGGGTTAGCAGACTGCACCTTCAGGGAGTAAAGTATGGTCAGTGGCACGGTCACTGTGCGAGACCAATAAGCAATCTTACTCAGGTGAAATGGAAACCAGCTCGGCAATAATATAACCTCGACCGGCATGAATGGCACCCCTCTCCATGGCATCTGTCCCCACATCGCTAGCAGTATTCGGGTGAATGAATTGGCCCGTGCTGCTCCACCGTGTGCCAGGATCGCCGTTCGAGCCCTCACCATGTGCGGTGCATCGGGCGAGTCACCGACGATCTTCAGCGCATAGTAAGCCTTGATCGTACAACTCAGGTCGATTTGGCCACCAAAGTATAGCGCCCAACCTCCATGCTCCGAGCCTTGCTGCTCACGGATGAAACGGGCGAGTTTAATCTCCAGACCCACATCTACATCATCCATGAAGTGCATCATCAGGATGTATTCGGATGTAATCGTGCAGTCAGCCTCAAGCGGGAAGCACCAGTGCCCATCCTCCTTCTGCAGAGACAGAAGTGCCTTACGCGCCCTACCGAGCGCGCCTTCAGGCGATGCCTTGGTTGCTATCTGGTCTCGGTCTGGCCACCGGTCGGTGGCAGCCTCGCTCATGCGGTCGTTACTATTTTTCTGCAGAGATGTTCTAGTCATACAATCAAAATCTCATCAATTTTTTTGCACCAAAAACTTCTAAGGCAAATAACTTTGTATTGTAACTCATTGATACAATTCCATCACCCACCCTGTCCAGTAACAGATCGCCCTGTGTCGACTGGCGCCTATCATGACCCCATCACCGGGGATAAATCCTTCCAACGTCACCAACCATCCCCTGAGTTACATCAACTCTTCAAGGAGCCCTGTCTGTGCGGCGACTCCTCGTGGGGTCAGGGTCAAGATCAGTCGGCAGAGAACTCGCCTGCGGAAGGTCCAGCGTCATTTTAATTGGGTCGATCTGCAGACTTGATACCCTATCGGCACGGCGATCTCTTGCAGGGTTATTCTGCACTGAAATAACCGGCACTGGGGCAACCTCAGCGAGTTCAGCATCCCCATCCTCCGAGAGATCGTCATAACTTTCAATGGGCGGCTTGCCATCAAAGACTTGATGCTTACGTTGCTGTAGGGAGGCCTCTCGTACAAATAGGTATGGGTCCAATGCAGCCTGATCGCGGATCTTCATTGCATTGGCCAACCGAGCCCTTTTATCGATAGCGCCCAAGACCCCGATTGGCGCAAAGATCGTAGCGCTGCTCACTAAAAAAAGAACATTGGTGGCAGCACTAAAGGGGATGTTGGTCACGTCTCGAGCGCTACTAGGCCCATGTAAAGGCACGAACAGGTAAGACCCCGTATCAACACCCCATACCCCCAGTGTTTGCCCAAAGTCCTCATCATTCTGCTTAAATCCCATGCGTGTTGCGACGTCAAACAGTCCGAATAAACCGATCGTCGAGTTGAGTGTGAATCTCATTGTGTCCTCGATCCCCTGCTGACCCTTGCCTTGTAAGAACGCGTTCAATGCAACATTGGGGTAGGACAGGTTATCGTAGAAGTTCCCGATCGAGCGTTGTAACGGACTGGGCACATAGCCGAGATAGGCATTGGCGACAGGCTCCATGACGTGCCGGTCGATCGCATCGGTAATATCGTAGAATACTCGGTTGGTATTCTCATAGGGGTCGACCGATTTTGCGCTCTGCCCAGGCTGCTTGCCCTGATCATTCTGAGGTATGGTGGCGCATCCCCCGAGGAACGCAGCACCTAACAAAATTAGAATTGTGGTCTGATGACTAGTCTTCATAATCAAAAATAATTTGGACTACTCTCTCTCATTATTCTGTTTCGCATCATCTAGATAGCCATCCCTTACGGCAGGCTCAGGACACAAATTATAAACAAAACTATTGAGCCGTTGCACTACTTTCTGATGCACTTTCGCCCTGTTTAAATGTTGCCAGCAGGACTGGGAGTATCACCAGTACACAGATCAGCGTGAGCGCCAGTCCTATGGTGAGAAGCACCCCCATACTGGCGGTTCCCTGGTGAGTTGAGAATGCCAGGCTGCCGAACCCAACTAGGGTGGTCAGCGCGCTGTAAAAAATAGCGCGAGTGGTACTGCTATGCATCAAATCCTCATGTCTTGCCCCATCAACTTGACCTCGGCTTCTTTGCACCATATGAAGTCCGCTATCGATGCCGACACCCAGCAGGAGCGGTAGTGCAATGATATTAGCGAAATTGAACTGGACATCCATCAGCACCGTTACCGCTCCTGTGAATAAAGCAGCAAGGAGAAGTGGAGTCAGCACCAGCAGAGTCGATGCTATGCTTCGCAGCATGAACAAGAGTATGACCGCGATCCCCGCCAGGGCCAGCGAAAATGCCATGATGAATGCATCCACCACAGCCTCACCCGCCTCAAGGCTAATGATTGGAGCACCGGTTGATTGTGGCGCTTCCTCCTGCACCGCCCTTACGAATCGTCTTAGCGCCTGATTGTCATTAATATTTTCTGCCGGATAAATTGCGATCTGATACTGTCCTGTCTGACTGAGCCATCTCGTCCGCAGTGATTCGGGTAACTGCTCCTGATTAAATTCTGATGCCTCTATAGAGGTACTCAGGCTCTGCATGGATCTGGGTAGGAGTGATAACAGATCCTTCTCAATGGCATCAATCAATTGCCCCCTCTCCTCGATTCCCGACTCATCTACTCGTTTGAGTATCGTGACTAGAGATGCCCTCAGATTGCGAGCCGATTCCTGGCCGGGATGATTAGGATTCTTCTCTATCAGCCGGTCTAGCGCCCCTCTCAACCCATCCATAGAGGCCCTCTTCTGCTCTAGAGTGTACTGTTTTGCGTTCTTGGGCGAAGATGCATTTGTAAGTGGCCCCAAGGTCAATGCCAACTCCTCTATCATCGTAATCTTGTCTTCCTGATCGTCGGGGACGAAATCGAGGATCGTGACTACCCTGCTCACCTCTGGTCGAGTGCTGAGTCGCTTCACTAGCTGCCGCAACTCTTCCTCGCTGCCGGTCAGTGCGACCGCGTGCCAGGGTGAGTTTGTAGAATCTTTTAATAGCTCCCGGAAGGTCTGAACCGCTTCCCCTCTTTGGTCTTGCAGGTTCAGGAGGTTATAGTCGAACTTAATACTCGGAATCGCTGCTAGGGATGCAGCTAGTGCGACTAGCGTTACCGCATAGACCATCTTCCGCCAACGAAGTGGGTGCTCCAGCAATCTCCCCAGAGAGGCCTCTGCTGAGACCCCTGCCGCGATGCTGGGACGTATCGGCATATATCTTTGTAGTGCCGGCATCAGTGTCAGGGTCACTAAGAGGCTGACCATCATCCCGGTCCCAGCGATCAGCCCCAACTCAGCAACACCGCTGTAGGATGTTGGCATGAAGGCATAAAACCCGATTGAGGTTGTGATGGCGCATAAAAATAATGAGTACCCCGTGCCCCCTCCCGTTGCCTTCAGAGCTTCTATTGGGTCCCTTCCCTCTTCCAACAGTTCTCGGTATCGAAGCAGGAAGTGGATCGCATAATCCACCCCTAAACCAACATACAGCACTGCAAATGCGACCGAGATGATATTCAGGTGGCCCACCGTCGCGGCCGCAAAAGCTGCCGTTAATAGCAGCCCCATTATCAGACTCAGCAGGACACCGATGATCTGCCCCGCTGCTTTAAGTGCGAGATACAGCACCCCCGTAACCAGTACCAGCGCGAGTAACCCCGCGAGCTCTGTCCCAGTCATCGCACTCTTTAATTCCTCATCAGCCAGCGCCACATCACCGGTCACTCGCAATCGTATCCCATCCTCCTTCAAGGAGAGATCTCCTGCCGTCTTACGTAGTGCCGTGATCGACTGCTCTGCTGCAGAGATCTGCGTATAGTCGAGCTTGGGCTGTACTGTCATCAACTCTCGGTAGCTATCCTTCTGCGGCTCTCCGCGAAAGAGTCCCTGCCAAGACAGTGCTCGCGGGGTGCTAGAGATTCTTGCATCCAGTGTTGCGCTCACTCCCCCAAGTACGGGCGCCAGATCCAAGCTTCGCCCCTTGTTGAGTTCCTCCACCGCAGCAGTTAAGACCGATGTGAAGTTGTGTAGCGAGGGGTCCCCTACAATCTGTGCGATCAGAGGCTGTGCGGCTGCCAGTCGATCAGTAATACGCTCAAGTTCAGGCAGGCTCTCGTAGAGAAGTCCATTCCTCTCAAAAAAAATATCTCCGCTCGGCAGATAAATGTCTTTGATATTTGTTGTGTCTTCTTTCAGGCGCTCGGCCAGTTGCTTGGTAGCGGAATGAGCCTGCTCGGGTGTTGGTGCTTCGATTACGACGACCAGGGTATCCATCCCCTGATCTTGTGGGAAAGTCTTCTTATACTGGATGTAGTTCGCGCGAAACGGAAGATGCTCCGAGAGCATGTCCGTGGTATCGGTGTTCATTCCCAGGTTGCGTGATGTGTATACCCCGCATACCACCGCAATCAATAGTGATCCAATCAGTATCGCTGTTGCGTACTGATAGGATCCTGATACCCATCTCGCGAAAAAGCGGTTGGTACGGCTTTGTAAAGATTCCACGGTTGCGGTCATCTTTCAAGGGGTCTTGAATCGATCACCCTTCAGCTCTTCTCTGCTGCGGCGATCTTTTTCTTGAGCATATCGATCAGTGCTGGGAATCCGTCTCTCTCGAGGATGGATCGGTACTCGACCCGTTTGAGGGCGAGATCACTAACGCCATTGGCCATGATATTGATGATCCGCCATCCATCCTTGGTCTCTCTCAAGACATAGTCCAATCGAGCAACCTCGTCCTTCCCCTTGACGATAAGGCTCCTGACCAGGACCTGCTCTCTCGGCATGCTCTGCTGATCTACAAATTCAAAAGCCTCTCCCTCATGGCTCTTGAACCAGTCCGCATAGCTGCTGATACTTAGTTGACGGAAGGTATCGGTAAAAGTGACTTGCTGATCTGGGCTGAGCTTCGACCAGAGATTGCCAAGGGTGGTCCGTGCGATAAAGTCTAGTTCATGGGTCCGTGTCACGATCGGCGTGAGGAGCTCTAAACGTCCCTTGAATCCTAACCGACTCCCTTCTCGCATCGCCTCGGCGAGGGATTCGTGAAGGCGTTTTACGACCTGCTCTGGACTACTAGAATCAGTCTTTTGAGCCCAGGAGACTGACATGCCACCTAGCAACAACACCCCGATCATGCAGAGGTGAGAGACCGACTTGATTCCGGGTAAGATTCTCATATTGGCAAACTTTCCGGTAGAGGCGCTGAACGGGTTCAGCTTAAGACAGGTGAAAATTACCCATCAGTTCCGGTACCCGCAGCATCACTAGAGTTGGAGCTTGTCTTCTTAACTACGACCGGTATCGGAAACTCTTTTCGGCCAGGATTGTGAGGCTGAGATACATCATAGATCCTCGGCAACTCTGCTGCCATGGGTCCATCTGTCCGTGGGCCGCGCATCGATACCCCAAGCGCTTTTAATGGGTTCTGCAACATATCCTCGACCGCGGTCGCTTCATAACCGCAGTGGGCCATACACTGAGCACACTTTGGATTACTACTGTTGCCGTACTTAGCCCAGGGTGTGTCATCCAGCAACTCCTGGAAGGTGGCCGCATACCCCTCATCCGACAATAAGTAGCAAGGCTTCTGCCATCCGAACACATTACGCGTTGGGTTGCCCCATGGTGTGCACTGGTAATTCTGATTCCCCGCTAAAAAATCAAGATAGAGTGACGAGTGGTTTAGTTTCCATTTACGGGACTTGCCAATTTCAAAGATCCCTCTGAATAATTTCTTGGTGTCCTCGCTCTTAATAAAGACTCCCTGCTGAGGGGCTCTCTCGTAACTAAATCCTGGAGCGATCGTCGCACCTTCAACACCCAGCTCCATTGCATAATCTAGAAATTCAGCAACATCTTTCGGGGTCTCTCCTTGAAATAGAGTGCAATTAATGGTGACCCTAAAACCCTTCGATAGTGCGAGCTTAATTGCCTCGACCGCACGATCGAAAACGCCCTCTTCACAGACCGATGCATCGTGACGCTCCTTCATTCCATCTAGATGAATAGAGAAGGTCAGATAAGGGGATGGGGTATAGTCACCGATCCTTTTCTTTAGGAGTAGTGCATTCGTGCATAGGTAAACATATTTTTTACGTGCGATGATACCTGCTACGATTCGTGGCATATCCTTGTGGATCAGCGGCTCACCACCCGGGATCGATACCATCGGCGCACCACACTCATCGACCGCCTGCATGCACTCTTCATAGCTGAGCCGTTTATCCAGAATCTCATCTGGATAGTCAATCTTGCCGCAACCCCCGCAGGCAAGATTACACTTAAATAATGGCTCCAGCATCAAGACCAGAGGGTATTTCTTGACCCCCATTAGTTTTTGCTTGAGTAAGTACGTACCGACTGCGATCTGTTGACGTAAAGGAACTCCCACGTGCATCCCCTCTAAAATTAATTCACTAGACTCTGTAGTTATTGCCCCTACAGAGTGACCGACTTTAATCTTTTATCTTAATTAAATATTTATTTAATATTTAATCGCTATTTTCATCTGCAATTGATCAGACGGAAGGATCTATGTCTCCCTGACGCTGACTTCATAACATCTACCAAACTAACCTATGATTCTAACATGTAATCCTTGTTAATTAAATACACTGGCGGCATAGAGCGCCGTTCTAATTCGGTCCATGCTCTCTTAAAAAAAGTTTCATCAAGCGATATACAAAATAAATGTGAAAAAAAATGGAGCGCCGAAGCGCTCCATTTTTAACTAATCAAGAGTCGATTAGAAATTGTGACGCATACCAATCGTCCAAGTGTTGCGGTTGCCTGATGCATAGGCGGCATGCCCGCCGGTAACATAATCCCCGGCAATATTGGTATCAACAGGAGTTGCACCTGAAACACCCATGGTCACGCGCTGATAACCACCAAACAGGCTGGTACGTTTGCTCAATGCATGGATTGCACCGACTGTGAAGCTATTGTTTTCACGGCCAGCTGTGCCCGCGATTGCGTCAGCAGTTGTCTTGCCGCCTTGTGCGACCAGTTGGGTATTGCCCCACTGATAGTTGCTACCGACGTGCCAGATATCCCCACCACCGCCCAAGTTCATTGCCGAATTACACTGCCCACTTGAAGCAACTAATGGATTGGATGCCAATGCTGATGCTGAGGTACAGGTTGCAGAACCGATCGCATTGGTAACACGCTCGTACTGACCTACAAACGACAAATTGTCATGCTTTAAGGTACCACCAGCACGCCATACTTCTTCGACCCGGCCGCCTGCTACACCAAGTGTGGCTTTCTGTGCATCATTGGCATTGTCACGTGAGTATCCACCGAATACCGTGTAAGCGGCACCCATGTAGTTACCGGCGTACTTAGCAGCTGCTTGACCATCAAACTCACCATTCTTACCGCCGGTATTACCTTGACCTGCGCCAAAGACTGAGTTCGTTGAATCGTTGGTTTTTGTTGGGTCAAAGTTATTGGCATCACCTGGCATCAACAAACCGGCGAATGAAAATCCGTCTGTCTGAATCGAGTCAAAACGAATCGCGCCATTCACGAAACCATTCGCACCTGAGCCCATGCCATTAGCGCTACCCGACATCGTGCCGCCAGCACCGTTGGCTTGCAGGGTTGTGTATGCAAATGGATCAATGGTCATACCACCTGCGAAGTCCTTGAATGGGGACTGTACACGGCCGAACTTAACATCGCCCCACTGCGCGCTTGACAGACCAACCCACTGCTCGCGAGGTGTGTTTGCAGTCCCGCTACCTGTATTCAGACCTTGCTCTAAACGAGCAATGGCTCTCAATCCACGACCTAGATCTTCAGTGATCTGCAGGCCCCAACGTGATGAACGAGCATTGTCGTTCAGACCGCCTTGGTAAGCTGCATCACCGGCGCCGCCGGCTCCAGTTGAGCCGCCGCCATTACCGGTTGCTACACCGCTGTATTCTTGTTGGACACGACCAAAAATTGTAACG
>JACDSH010000052.1 GCA_013450215.1 Nitrosospira sp. | reverse complement strand
ATACGACCCGCGCAGACTACCCCCTTAGACTTTACCTGTCAAGAAATTTACAGAGCAGTACTCGATCCCCTGTAATTGTTGCGAGTTTCCTCTGATTTGCGCGGGTTGGCACCTCCTTTATCTGTTGGCACACTGGTGCAGTGAAGATGGAAATATCCCGTCTACGTAAATTCTGAAGGCAAATAGAATTAATTGCGTCGGGTTAGCCTTGACCAACCGAAATCTAGCCGCCCCCCCCCCCGACTTTGCCACTAAAATAAGTTTTTCATATGTAGCATTTATCTGCCTGAAAGCATCCTTTTATAGATACCTTTGGTTCATGACAAAGTTGGCCGATCCTGGATCTGCATCGGTCGCTCTGAGATATTAGGATGCCTTTAACTTGGTATTTATTTCTTAATACACTATGTGATAGTATTCCCCGGCTTACAAATTTGTTAATTAAAATTACAATACAGACCTGCAAGGGGCTTAGTTTATATGGCAGATGCTGAGAACAAAAATGAAATGAATGGCAGAAGGCGCTTTCTAGTCGCCGCAACCTCTGTTGCAGGTGGAGTTGCTTGTATTGCTTGGGCGACACCTTTCGTTATGAGCATGATGCCCAGCGAACGTGCCAAGGCAGCAGGTGCTCCGGTCGAGGTCGACATCGCAAAGCTAGAGACTGGGATGCTGCTCGCGGTTGAATGGCGCGGGAAGGTGGTATGGATACTGAAGCGTACCCCAGAGATGCTCGCTACCCTCATTAAGATTGAGCCCCTGCTCGCTGACCCAAAATCCGCAGAGGATATGCAACCGAAGTATGCCCAGAATCCGACCCGTTCAATCAAACCGGAGATTCTGGTTACTTTGGGTGTTTGCACTCATTTAGGGTGCTCACCTGTATTCCGCAAAGAGATTGCCCCTGCTGATCTGGGGTCTGACTGGTTGGGTGGTTTCTTCTGCCCCTGCCACGGATCCAAGTTTGACCTTGCGGGGCGTGTCTACAAGAACCTTCCGGCACCTACAAATCTGATGATTCCACCCCACGTATACTTGAGCGAGAGCCTCCTGCTTATCGGGGCTGACAGTAAGGAGGCAGCATAAAATGGGAAAGAGAGCGACTAATCTGATGGGCTGGATAGATGCCCGTCTCCCTGTAACCGCCAAGTGGAAGTTACATCTCTCCGAGTACTACGCACCAAAGAACTTTAATTTCTGGTACTACTTCGGCTCACTCGCGATGCTGGTTCTTGTGAATCAGCTCATCACTGGGATTTTCCTCACCATGAACTACAAACCGGATGCCCTCCAGGCATTCGCCTCGGTCGAGTACATCATGCGGGACGTAGAGTTCGGGTGGTTAATCCGGTACATGCACTCCACCGGCGCATCCATGTTCTTTGTGGTGGTCTATCTGCATATGTTCCGGGGAATGATGTACGGATCCTACCGCAAGCCTAGAGAGCTTCTATGGCTGATCGGCATGATGATCTTCTTCCTTCTGATGATGCTGGCTTTCACCGGCTACATTCTTCCATGGGGACAAATGTCCTTCTGGGGTGCACAGGTCATTCTGAGCATGGTCGGAGCGATCCCGGTCATTGGTGAGCCACTGAAAGACTTGATCATGGGCGACTACATGCTGTCCGATGCGGCGCTTAATCGTTTCTTTGCTTACCATGTTGTGACGCTGCCGATCCTGCTGATAACGCTGGTGGTAGTCCATGTGCTGGCACTCCACGAGGTTGGATCGAATAACCCAGACGGTATTGAAATCAAGAAGAATAAGGACCCGAAGACAGGCATACCGGTCGATGGCATTCCATTCCACCCCTATTACTCGGTGAAGGATATCGTAGGCGTGATCGGATTCCTGATCGTTTTCTTCGGGATCATATTCTTTGCACCAGAGATGGGGGGCTACTTCCTGGAGTACAACAACTTCATCCCTGCTGACTCGTTAAAGACGCCCGATCATATCGCGCCGGTATGGTACTTCACGCCTTACTACTCGATGCTGAGAGCTGCAACGGTTGACTTCCTGGGGATCAGTGCAAAGCTATGGGGAATCATACTGATGGGTGGTTCTGTTGCGATCTTCTGCCTGCTCCCTTGGTTGGACCGTAGCCCAGTAAAATCGATTCGCTACAAGGGTCCTTACTTCAAGTTTGCGCTGACTCTCTTTGTTATTAGCGTGTTCGTATTGGGATGGCTCGGAACAAAGACACCTACCCCACTCTTCACAACACTGGCGCAGATATTCACGGTGGTCTACTTCGCGTTCTTCCTGCTGATGCCGTGGTACAGCAAAATAGATAAGACCAAGCCTGAGCCTACAAGGGTGTCAGGATGAAAAAAATAAAATATATTTTATTGGCTTTATGTCTGCTTCCGATCACCGCATTCGCAGCTGGTGTAGAGGTAAAGCTTGACCATGCACCGATCAAGACAACTGACAAGCTGTCACTGCAGCGCGGCACTCAGACCTTCGTGAACTATTGCCTAACCTGTCACAGCGCTGACTATATGCGCTATAACCGGTTACAAGATCTGGGTCTTACTGAGAAACAAATCAGCGAGAACCTGATCTTCACTGGTCAAAAAACGGGCGATCTCATGCACTCTGCCATGACCAAAAAGGAGGCCAAGCAGTGGTTTGGAGTCCCTCCTCCTGATCTATCAGTGATCGCACGTTCTCGTGGTGCTGACTGGCTCTACACATATCTACGTCAGTTCTACCGTGATGAATCTACCCCTACAGGCTGGAATAATCTGGTATTCGAAAAAACTGCCATGCCGCATGTCTTATACCAGTTGCAGGGAGAACAGACTCTCAAGGTAGAGATTGTCGATGATGGCCATGGTGGAAAGCATGAGCTAAAAACACTGGAAATGAGCAAGCCGGGCACACTATCTAAGACTGATTACGATCGACAGGTCGCCGATCTGGTGAACTATCTGGTCTACCTCGGTGAGCCCGCCGCTTCCACCCGTGTGCAGATCGGCATTGTCGTACTTCTCTTCCTATTTTTCATGTTGGGACTGACTTACGCACTTAAGCATGAATACTGGAGAGACATACATTAACTGCCTGATACTCGTGCTACACGCTCCCCCGGGAAGAGATATATTATGATGACCCTGTATTCAGCAACAACCTGCCCGTTCAGCCATCGGTGTCGCATTGTACTGTACGAGAAGGGCATGGACTTCCAGATCATTGATGTTGATCTGCATAACCGTCCTGAAGATCTAGCGGTAATGACTCCGACTGGCGCGGTACCGATACTGGTTGAGAGAGATCTGATTCTGTATGAATCAAATATCATTAATGAGTATATTGATGATCGGTTCCCACATCCACAGCTTATACCTGCAGATCCTGTGATGCGCGCACGTGCTCGACTCTTTCTGCATCGCTTCGAGCAGGAGCTCTTCTGCCATATCGATTTAATTGAAAATGGCAACCAGAAGACCGCTGATAAGGCGCGGGTATTGGTGCACGACAACCTGTCCATAATTGCACCCGTATTCACCAAGCAAAAATTTATGCTGGGTGATGACTTTTCCATTCTAGATGTGGCGATTGCACCTCTTCTGTGGCGACTTAACCACTATGGCATTGAGCTCCCCAGGCAGGCTGCACCTTTGCTCAAGTATGCTGAGCGTCTGTTCAGTAGACCTGCATTCATTGATGCATTGACCGCCTCCGAGAAAGCAATGCGCAAGTGAAAGAGATCTCCACTAAGCCCTACCTCATCCGAGCAATCCACGAGTGGTGTACAGACAGCGATCTCACACCATACCTAACAGTAAAAATAGATTCCCAGACACGTGTCCCCATGGAGTATGTGGATGACGGGCAGATCACGCTTAATATAAGCCACGGGGCTGCACATCACCTTAAGATAGATAATGATGTGATTAATTTTTCTGCCCGTTTTAATGGAGTCGCACGCGAGATATCAGTGCCGATGACCGCGGTCAAGGGCATATTTGGAAAGGAGACTAGCCAGGGGATGCTGTTCAATCTTGAAGCAGAAACAATCTCAATTCAAAATACAACCGGTAGTAATGAAAGCCCGGATGAGCTGCAATCTCCGCTTCAACCCACCCCTAGTCCCACCAAACGCGGAAAGCCACGATTACAAGTCATTAAGTAGTATTAAATTTCTGTCCTGCAGTACTTCTAGGTTTACTCAGCAGCCATTCAGTCTTTATAATTGCACCCACGCCGGCATAGCTCAGTTGGTAGAGCAGCTGATTTGTAATCAGAAGGTCCCGAGTTCGACTCTTGGTGTCGGCACCAATATCCGTAAGGCTTGTAGTAATTTACACATTTGCTCATACCTTGCCATGTAAGCACTGTTTAAGCAGTTGGGGTAATCTATTACTCATTCATAATGAGCTCCCACGCACATACGTCCCCGTGAATGCACCCGGCCCCAATGAGGCGGTTTTTTCCTTGCCGCACTTGGGCCCTGAAGGCCTGACCGTGGTGGACGCAGAGCACATCGCTGTGGTGAACGACAACAACTTCCCCTACTCATCTGGGCACACCATCGGCAAGCCTGATGACAACGAGATCACTTTGCTCAACATCAAGGCACTGGTCGACGCGCGCTGACAGCGCAACAAGCCTACCAGGGCAAGACTTTGCCCTGGTAGTCCACCAAGGCCCCGGTTTGAGCCGGCTCAAGACCCGCCAGCACCGCCAGCAATTCCGTGGCGGCCACTTCGGGCGGGCGGGTCTTGAGCCCGACTTTGGCAAAAGGCTTTGACAGCGCAGTGTCCACCGTGCCGGGATGCAGCGCCACGCACAGCGCCTCTGGGTTGCGACGCTTGAGCTCAATGGCGGCCGTCTTGACCAGCTGGTTGAGTGCGGCCTTGGCTGCGCGGTAACCGTACCAGCCGCCCAGTGCGTTGTCGCCGATACTGCCGACTCTGGCCGACACAAAACCGGCCACACAGCGACCCTGCCGGGGTAAAAGCGGCAAGAAATATTTCATGACCAGCGCCGGGCCGATGGCGTTGATGCGAAACACCTCGCTCAGGTAGTCAGCGTCCAGCTGCGCCCAACTGCGCTCGGGCTGGCCCGCTGCGCCGTGCAAAAAACCGCTGGCTACGATCAAGAGGCGCAACTCGGCACCCTGCATTTGGCATTGCGACGCCACCCAGGCCGCGGCGTTTTGCAGGCTGGTTTCGTCGCTGTAGTCGATGGCCGGTTGCGTGGCGCGTCCCAGCGCCAGCACGCTGTCGATGCCGTGCTCGCCGGGTGCAGACAAGACCTGCACCATCGCAGCGCCCAAGCCGCCGCCGGCGCCAATGACCAGCGCCAAGGGCTTGGCAGGCGCTGCGGTGCTGGCGCTGAAGTTCATGTCGGCTTCAAGAATCGTCATCGAGCAGGCGCATGCGCACGCTCTTGCCCTGGCATCTAACTGGGAATGCCATACTCATATTCCAAGAAAGAGACCTTAGTTGCTCCTCCGGTTATCCCTTCAAATTCACCATCCCTAAACATCCGCAGTAGATCTTGGTACTTATATACCATTCCATTTTGCAGTAGAAAATTGAGAGTAGTAGAGTGTTTCTTTAGGACCCATTCAAACATTATCTGATGTTTCTTTTCTTTAAGATCTAATGTATTAAGGGTTCGCTCAAGAAGGTTAAATTTAAATGCTAGCTGTAACGTAATCGATGGCACGACATGTTTATGAGTCCCAACATGTTGCTTGTCATGGACTCCAGTTATAAAGTAATGATCGATAGAAGCACTCGCTTCGAAAAGGTGTGGATTGACTATGCAGAGTTTTGAATAGCGATAGAACATTAAGACTTTTCTTTATTAGTTCTAAATTTGAGCAGTCATGTTTTCACTGTAGTACGTCGTCGGATCATAGTCTTATTTCATGCAAAGTATACATATTCCAGTAATGGGCTTTCTTGGCGACGTAAACATGTCCAGTTTTCCTCAAAAGACTACTCCCATACCTTGCTGCCAATTTCTAGCTATCAAGTAACTTGAACTTATATTAAAAATAACTAGACTAATAAGTATCAGCGTCGCGGTCATTTACTTTCGCTCTCGTGGCTGATGAACTTGTCACAATGATTCATCAACCATATGGAGATATATATGAAAAAGCTTATAAGCGCAGTAGTAATGGCAGGAGCATTGGGATTATCAGGTCCAGCAATGTCTGCCGATATTGTCGATACAGCCGTTGCAGCAGGCAGCTTCAACACCTTAGTCGCTGCAGTAAAAGCTGCTGGGCTAGTGGAAGCACTCAAAGGTCCCGGTCCATTCACTGTATTTGCACCAACCGATGACGCTTTTGCCAAACTTCCTGCAGGCACTTTAGAGAGTTTGCTGAAGGACAAGGAAAAATTAGCCGGTCTTCTCAAAGACCACGTAATTGCTGGGAAGGTTATGGCAGCGGAGGTAAAAGCTGGACATGCTAAGACGCTGCAAGGTAATGTCCTTACTTTTAGTGTTCTTGAAGGTAAAGGCTGTATGGCACCAGTATCAGCTTGCGTAAAAGTCAATAACGCCACCATCATCTCCACGGATGTGTTGGCTGATAATGGTGTAATCCATGTTATTGATGCCGTCATATCTCCAGTTGATAAGGCTTCTCACATGAAGCATAAAAAATCATATTAAGTTTTCTTTTCAATGGTTTATAAATTTAGGATAGGAGGATCACATGAAACTATTGCACTCAATTATTATTGCGACTCTCATGGCATTCAGCGGGGCCGCTTTTGCTTATAACTGCCCAGTTGATATGAAAAAAATTGACGCCGCACTTGAAACCGCTCCAAAGCTGACTTCTGCTCAGTTGACAGAGGTCCAGAAACTACGGAGTGCTGGCGAGTCTCTTCATAAGGAAGGAAAACATAAGGAGTCAGTAGAGACGCTCAGCAAGGCGATGGTGATCCTAGGAGTAAAGTAATTTAAGCGATAGGGGGTATCCCCCCCTATCGCTTAATCATATTCACCAACTCTAGCGATCATCACAGATTTGCATATCTCCCTGGTGTGGGTAAACGTCATGAAACTCTTTATTGAAATATCTAATCCAGGTGAAATTAGGCGAAAACTTGGGCTTATTCAAAGTGATTTCTGGAGCAAGGTCGGAGTTTCTCAGAGCGTCGGCTCAAGATATGAGAGCGGACGTAATATGCCACTTCCAGTGAGGGGTCTTGTTAGACTGGTACACATTGAACGGGTCGATTTGGCCCCAATAAGGAAGGACGATCTGATCGTAGCGGATCTACTCAAAAAGCGTAACCCCGACCTATACAAGAGACTGAAAGTATCTGCCGATAAAATTATGAATAAATTATAAAAAATTCATTCGTAATCTGATCAGATGCCTCAGATAGATGACGTCAAATAAAAATTTGGATTCAGATTCAATAAAGCAGATAGTGGTGATGGCTACTGAAGAATTTGAGGGTTTAGGCTGTTACATGGTTGAGGGCGTTTCTGTGTTACGTGCCTGCATTCATCATAAAAGAAGCCGATGCGATGAACTGTCAGAGCAGTTTCTAAGGCATCGGCTAATCGACCAATTAGCGCTGATCTAGGATAAGTGGAAGTCCAGAAGATTCTCCTTGTTATAGCTATTCTAGAGGCTTCAAACTCATCATGAACGACCCTTGTTTGATGCGAGAAACCAAATAGCTACACCTACGACACCTGCTATAAGAATATACATTTCCATGATTATCTCCTTGAAGGTGGAGAAATTCAAAAACATCACCGACTGTCTACCCGCTCAAGCTCAGTTGCCATTCTCTCAGTCCAGCCGGCAAAGATATCCATGAACATCTCCGTTACTGTTTAAAGAAGAACCTCTGCAGACTAGAAAATTCCCTAGCCTGTACAGTATTCGACTTTATAAGCAAAAATAAGTTCCCAGCAGCGCTAGAATCAATAGTAGATAGGGCCTGTCCATCTTGGCTGCCCAGCAACTCTGGCAACAAATCCAGACTCACGTTAATATCATATCCAGTCATCGCTTCTTCTCCTTTGGTTGATTAACGTCTTAAGAATCGTCAATTTACCAAACTGAAGCGGCGGCTACCCCACTAATCTATTTACAGCAGTTTACGGACTCAATTTTTAACGCAACAGAACCAACCTGGGGATAGCATCTTCATCAGTCCATAGGATTGCATTCTGACCGTAGTGATTGCCCAGCCTTTGGGCTGTAACAAGGTCAACCCCAACCGCCAGAAAGCCCTTCTCTGGTGGCCATGCCCCGGATGGATCTGAGGCAACCCCCTCGATGATTCGATTGGAATAAGATCTCAGGTCATCATGTAACCGATCATGGGCCGCTCGGTTCGACTCGGAACTCTGAATTAGACTCCCAGGGTTATATGCGCTGATAAAGACTGCGCACCGATCTCCTGAATCAGCAATCACTCTGGAAAGAGGTTCTGAGAACTGATCGATACAGAGTCCAATGGAAGAAGGCTCTACCCCGAAATGGTAGACCGCAGAATGGTAGCTCGAGATGAGATCATCATTAATTTTAGATGACATGGATCAATCCCCTTACTAGTCACGCCAATCTGGGAATTGCGGCAGCCCACGAAAGAAAGTCATATCGTGGTTCGGCCAGAGATCAGCATCTTCAGTCTGAGCAAGTGCCTTGAGCTTACGGATACTTGCAAGTGCTAACTCAGAGTTATTCTGCCAGCAGCAGCCAGGAGCAATCTCATCAGATAGATTCTCTGTCAGATCGGCAGCATCTCCACAGAGAATCACCGGACGACCCTTGGTCATCTCAATCAGTAATGACATATGTCCCGCAGTATGACCCGGACTGGCAATGGCCTGAATGCCGGGTGCAACAGAATACTCACCGACCTGTAAACGCCACTGATTGGAGGAGGCCAATTCATCAGCGAATACGCCACCATCGAGCCCGGTCTTTGCTGCGGCCAATTCATCGGCCTGTACATGGACCTCACATCCGGGTAGATCACAGATACCACCAGCATGATCGAAGTGTAAATGCCCGATAAAGACTAGGTCGATATCGGATGTCGACAATCCCAGACGTGACAGATATTGTGGGATACGCTGACATTCTTTCATATGAGGTGACTCGATCTGGGGCCGCATTGGATCGAAGTATTGGGCCCGTATCTCTGGGCTTTTCAGTTTACGGTAGTCGCATCCCACATCGTAGAGGACGCGTCCATTAGAGGTCTCGATTAGGTAGGCCATGATCGGCGCATCAATGAACTGACCATGCCCTCGATTGCGTGTCGAGATAACCTTCTCATACCTCAACATTCCGGTGAGAAGAGGCCAGATCTTTAAGGCACGGGTCATGACGCTTTTAATTTAAATGCTGTTTGTTCATAGATGCCACTATATCTGTCCAGCGTAAAATGGGTGGCGAAGGTTATATCGATTCGATCCAGTTTCATGTTCCGCGGACACGGGGTGCCAATGCGGAGAGGATCGATTCCGGCAACGGTGACAAGTGACCGAACACCATCGCGGCAATGGCCTCACCCGCCAGTCCGGCAGTGATCAGGCCACGTGTACCATGCGCCAAACTGCAATAAAGACCCGGCTGAACCTCACCCACCAGCGGCATCGCACCAGGGGCCGAACACCTTACCGAGGCCCTTCCCTCAAGATTATCAATATCAATCTCACCGAGAGCCTCACGCAAGGCAGGTGAATGTACAGCCATTCTTGCAAGGTTATCAGCATGATCACACGGTCTCACATCAAGCGACTCATCATTAAAGGAGTGTGATGCACCGATGATATGCAGACCTTGAAGAGCCGGTGCGCAGTATCCATCCCCGCATACCACAGAACGGAGTGATCGGCTCGATTGAGTTTCCGGGATGAGACTGACCTGTCCCCGTACCGCAGTGAGTGGAAATTGTGAGAACCGATCCAGTGCCAATGCCGAATGAGCACAGCACACCACCACCAAATCAGCCCTGATTGTCCATCCCTCCCCCTCACCATCGCAACCCTCTGCAAGCCATCCATCATCAATCTGAGTCAGCATCTCTACCTGATGACCGAGTCTCGACTTGATGAGTGGGTCATCCGCCAATCGAGCACACAATACTGGCGGCACGACCCAACCTCCACTTGGAAACCACAGACCGCCACTCTCCATCTTGATCCCGGTCAGATCACTCGCTTCAGCGTCATCGATGACACGGAACAAGTGTTCAGGCCACCCTCCCTTAGCGAGTTGAGCGATGCGCTTACTCTCATCCGGCGAGCAATTCAGCTGCAAGAGCCCACACTCGGAACGAAGGTCCCCATCCACGGGGAGAACCCCATCTAAAAGAGATAATGCATGCCCATACGATGCCAATACGAATCGGTGAAGCAAGTTATCGCTCGCCCCAAAACGAGCATGCAGGATGCCGCGAGAATTTCCAGAAGCTGCACTCGCAAGATGTGTCGACCGTTCTAGTAGTGTGACTCCCACACCTCTTTTGGCCAGAGCATAAGCAGCCGCACATCCGGCTATTCCGCCACCGATAACGATGGCACTCTGAGCGCGGGCGGGCCGCCTCTGAACTTCTAACGGATGAGATGGGCTGGACAACTGACCACACACCATCTCTCGCTTACGTCCATACCCTGGAATCTTCTCAACTGAAAATCCCGCGCTCTGAAGACCTCTTCGGACCCAACCTGCACTGGTATAAGTGGCCAGCGTGGCCCCGGTATTTGATGTTCTAGCTAGCTGCGTCAAGACCGAATCGGTCCACATCTCTGGATTCTTAGACGGTGAGAAACCATCCAGGAACCAAGCATCTACCGAGCCGCTGGGCAACTGAGGTAGGGTCTCATCAACATCACCGATCGCTAGCGTCAATCGTACTCGACCGTTGGCGAAGCTCCACCGGTTCCATCCCGGAACCCACCTCCGCCAGTGTTTAATCAGTTCATCAGAAAATGGTTTTAGATCAGGCCAAATTGCTAGGGCAGCCCGTAGCTCGTCATCATCAAGCGGAAACTTTTCGGTACTGAAAAAATCCAGACTCGCGCCCTCCGGTGCCACTTGTTCAAATAGTTGCCACGCACACAGAAAATTCAGACCAGTGCCAAACCCTGTTTCACCGATGGTTAACCCCTGTTTATTTGATAGTGTTGCGAACCGCTGGTCCAGCCGATTCCCTTTCAGGAATACATGCCTCGCCTCTTCGAGACCAGACTCAGCAGAAAAGTAAACATCGTCAAAACGGGATGAGAATGGCAGACCATTCTGCCAAGAGAGCGACATAGATTATGTGGAACGTGGGGGAAGATCGATAAATTCTAGCAGATACATCAGGTAGGGATTTTGAGAGGAATGCTGGGATTAATAGAGATCAGAATTGAGATTCCCTATTCATCCACTCACTCCTCATGAAAGCATGACTCTCGGCATTGATTTTAAAAACAATACCGAGAATCGCTTTAAGGGATCAACGACTGATCGGCTTGTACTTAATCCGCTTTGGCTTGGCACCCTCTTCACCCAGACGCTTCCTCTTGTCGGATTCATACTCTTGATAGTTGCCATTAAAGAATGTCCACTGCGAATTTCCCTCTGCTGAGAGGATATGGGTTGCGATACGATCAAGGAACCAACGGTCATGAGAGATGACCAGTACGCATCCAGCAAACTCAAGCAGAGCATCCTCCAATGCTCGTAGCGTCTCCACATCCAGATCATTCGATGGCTCATCTAGAAGAAGTACATTACCACCCGAGATCAGGGTCTTAGCAAGGTGCAGACGTCCGCGCTCACCACCCGATAAATTGCCGACCATCTTCTGTTGGTCCGCACCCTTGAAATTAAAACGACCGATATAGGCACGTGCAGGTGTCTCGTACTTACCCACGGTCAGGATGTCATTACCACCGGAAATGGCATCGAATACGCTCTTTTCATTCTCAAGAGAGTCTCTCGCCTGATCAACATGCGCGATCTGAACGGTGGACCCGATTTTAACTTCACCCGAGTCAGGCTGCTCCTTGCCAGCGATCAGCTTAAATAGCGTGGACTTACCAGCCCCGTTAGGGCCGATGATGCCAACGATCGCACCCGGTGGAACTTTGAAGTTGAGGTTATCGATCAGCAAACGGTCTCCATAGGCCTTGGAGACATTATTGAATTCAATGACCTCATTACCGAGTCGATCCGCCACAGGGATGAAGATCTCTTGAGTCTCGTTACGCTTTTGGTACTCCTGCGAGTTGAGCTCTTCGAACCGAGCGATACGAGCCTTCGACTTTGCCTGACGACCCTTTGGATTCTGACGGACCCACTCCAACTCTTTGTGAAGTGCCTTCTGTCGTGCAGACTCGCCCGACTCCTCCTGCTTCAATCTGGCCTCCTTCTGTTCCAGCCAGCTTGAGTAATTACCCTTCCACGGAATTCCGTGACCACGGTCCAATTCAAGTATCCACTCTGCTGCATTGTCTAAGAAGTATCGGTCATGAGTGACCGCAACGACGGTTCCGGGGAACCGAACAAGGAACTGCTCCAGCCACTCAACCGACTCTGCATCGAGGTGGTTAGTCGGCTCATCCAGAAGTAACATATCGGGTTTGGATAGAAGCAACTTACACAGCGCGACACGCCTTTTCTCGCCACCAGAAAGATTCTTGATCACACCATCCCATGGCGGCAGTCTCAACGCATCTGCAGCAATCTCTAACTGCTGATCACCCGCCCCACTGCCAGCCGCAAGAAGCGCTTCCAGGCGCGACTGTTCAGCTGCGAGCGCATCGAAATCCGCATCCGGCTCTGCATACGCAGCATAGACCGCGTCTAGCTTTTCCTGAGCACTAGATACCTCACCTAGCCCATCCTGAACAGCCTCACGCACGGTCTGATCCGGATCGAGTTGAGGTTCCTGTGGCAAATAGCCGATCTTGAGATTGGGCATCGGAAGTGCCTCTCCCTCAAAATCCTTATCGACTCCGGCCATAATTCTGAGGACCGTGGACTTTCCTGAACCATTCAGACCGAGCAGGCCTATCTTGGCGCCCGGGAAAAAACTCAGAGAAATATTCTTAATGACCTGCCGCTTAGGAGGGACAACCTTTCCCACACGGTTCATTGTGAAGACGTATTGAGCCATATAGTGTATGAGTGTCAGTATGAAAGAGTGTGTGACCCATCTGGGATCTGGAGGTCCAGAGTCAGACTGGATGACCTCAAATTTGAAGATGAATTATACCCCCTTAATGTTCTATTCTGATCATCTCCCCTAGAGAGGCGTTCTTGCCACCGACGGTGCTGACATCGGCCATACGCAGTTGATCGAAGCAAATCATTAAATCCTTCATTGATACCCCTCTTGGACGATCTCAGAGAATAGTTGTGTTATCGATCAAAACAAGATATTTTGATTGTAGCTGAACATTATTAAAATATAGCCATTCAGAGCTCCTCTTAACCTTTAAATGACTTTTCACCCCACGAATTCATCATCATGACGATATCCGGCAAGCTTATTACCATCTCTGCCACATTACTTGTCGTCATGGCATTCAGCCTACCCATCGGAGCCTCCACTAAAATGACCGATCAGACTAAACAACACACCGCCTACCTCTCCGGGGGCTGCTTTTGGGGAATGGAGGAACTGGTACGGGAGATTCCTGGGGTGCATCAGACCGAAGTCGGCTACACCGGTGGAAACACGCCGAATGCGCGTTACGAGCAAGTCCGTACCGGCAAGACGGGTCATGCTGAATCATTGAAGGTAGTCTTCGATCCACAACGTCTCAGCTACCGGCACCTGCTATTCGAATTCTTCAGAATGCACAACCCAACCACTCGAAACCAGCAGGGGAATGATATTGGCACTCAGTACCGATCAGCTATTTTTTACACTAATGAAGAACAAAAACGCGTTGCCGCTGAAGTCATCAAGGCGGTAGATGCATCGGGCGAGTGGAAAGGCAGAATCGTTACTGAGTTGGTACCGTTCAAGGAGTTCTTCCGCGCCGAGGAGTATCACCAGAAGTATTTGGTTAAGAATCCCGGCGGATATACCTGTCACTACATGAGACGTTTTGATCTGGGTGAGACCAAGTAAATCGAGGTGTTACCACCTCGTCTAGGGTTAGTCGTTCTTGGCGCAACGTCTCGCCAGATACTTAATTGCGCTGTTCAGGGTAAGAAGCTCAGAATAATTCTTCTCCGGAATATCAATTCTGAATGTTTCATGATTGCTCCTCTAAATCTAATTTAAATAATCGCAGCACCACATTTCACTTCTACCCAGTCAAAGTCTTTGACCATATTTTTGAATGGAACTGAATTCAATTCTATTTTTAGACCACAACCACACCCGCTGACAATATCGTCCTGCATGTAAATTTACTGACAAGAATTCATCCTATCTGTAATATCAAAAAATTAATTAAGGGTGCCGCTGATAGAAACCGATCAATTCAGCATGGGCGATAATGTGACCTTTCATCGCCTCTTCTAGAATTACTTTAGTTGGATGTTTCAGATCGGGGAGTAAAGTATCTAAGGCATAGAGCTTGTGGAAATAACGGTGGTTCCCTATCGGTGGACACGGTCCACCGTATCCGGTGCGTTGCCAATCATTGATTCCCTGCAATATTCCTGGCGGAAATTCATTCGTCTGCACATCCTCTGGCAGCGCGTTGGCATCAGGTGGTATGTTGTAAAGGATCCAGTGGACCCATGTCATTTTAGGTTCAACTGGATCAGGCGCGTCTGGATCATCAACAATCAATACTAAGCTTCTTGTTCCATCCGGTATATTTTCCCAGGAAAGCTCTGGGGAAATATCCTTGCCATCACAGGTGTAATAAGGGGGAATCTCAGTATTATGGAAAAAGGATTTAGAGGTGAGTGTTAGAGCCATTATCTTCTTTCCCTACTTTATCTAGATTGATTTAGTGTCAGAACGAATGATCTATTTTATTCCTAACAAGATTTCAGATGTCATCTGTTGATTTATGCAGTATCTTTGTTTATTTTATTACTTCTGCGCTCTGTCGCACTCGCTCGAAAAAACACACTGCAGCCGCAGCTGCAACATTCAAGGACTCTGTTCCACCTGGCATGTGAATACTCATCTGATCATTGGATGATTGAAGCACTTCATTCGATAGGCCTGCCCCCTCATTACCGAACAGGAATGCCACCGGCCCGGTCAACTGGGCCTGGTAAAGATGACTCTTCGCATGAAGCGTCGTGGCAATCACCTTACCGCTGAATTCTCGAGCTACCTTTATCAGATCCGATTGCTCATGAATCCGCAATTTGAAATGTGCTCCCATCGATGCGCGCAATGTCTTAGGTGACCACGCATCTGCGCAGCCAGTAGATAGATAGATATCGACTGCGCCGGCTGCAGCGGCAGAACGTAGGATCGAACCAAGATTACCAGGGTCTTGTATCGTCTCTAGGAGCACGCTAAAACTCTCTCCCTGGTATACGGGAATGGTATCCATCAACGGAATGGGAATCAAAGCGATAATACCGACGGGGGTCTTGACTTGGGAGACCGCACGAAACAAAGAATCACTCATTACCACCACTGGCACTGACTGCTCTCTCTCCAGTTGCACCAATAAACCCTTTACCTCTTCATTCTGAATTGCAGACTCACCAATGACCAATCTTTGAGGTGACCCTAGTGAAGCGCGATATGCTGTAATTAGATGCATTCCATCTAACAACGTTAATCCGCTTTCTCTGCGTTGTACGGCAGACTCCGACAGCTTGATGAGCTGTTTAAAGAGAGGATTCTCACTAGAGGTGATTGATTTCACAGATCATCAGGCATGCACTTCCATGCCCGCCATATTCTACAAATCAAGACTTACCTTGCAGCCACTGTTTCCGCGCATCACGAGCATCGGTAAAAGTACTTTCAAGTCCGTGACTGTTGTTCTGAGCCAACATCTCGCGAAGTTCAGCCAACTCATTCTGGTATCCGTCGATATGCTTGAGAAGTGCTTCTCGGTTAGCTAGACAGATGTCTCTCCACATCTCTGGAGAACTGCCGGCGATACGGGTGAAATCCCGAAAACCACTTCCTGCGAAACGTAACAACTCTTCCGGCTTGTCGCTGGCACTGGCGTATATATAATTCATCAGCGTGAATGCCAGAACATGAGGCAGGTGGCTCATTGCAGCAAGGACAGTATCATGCTGCTCGGCTTGCATCAGTGATACATGTGCGCCACAGCCCTTCCACAACTCAGTCACCCGAGTTACCGCATCGGCACTGCTCTCATCCATCGGTGTCAGCACCAGACTCTTACCGTGAAATAAATCGGCGCTGGCTGCAGCTACTCCGCTCAGTTCAGCTCCGGCAATCGGATGACCGGGAACAAAGTTTCTGAGCATTCTAGGCATAAAGGAACGTGCCGACACGATCACATCCTGCTTGGTGCTGCCAGCATCTGTGACGACCGTTGCAACCTCAAGGTGAGGTGCAATCTGTGCCATGACTTTACCAGTCTGCCCCACCGGCATAGCAAGAAATACCACGTCAGCACCCTTCAATGCCAACGCAAGATCGTCGGCGATCTCGTCTATCACCCCCATCTCACATGCTCGGCCCAGATTCTCACGACTGCGGCCAATCCCAACGATGTGCTTGACTAGTCCCGCTTTTCTCAGCGCCAACGCAAATGAGCCGCCAATCAAGCCGACGCCGATAATCACCAGTTTATTGACCACCACGCTTGCCATCTCAAATAAATTCTATTTTACTAGCAATAGGTTGTTCACTACATGCTACGCCCAATGACTTGCGCGATTCCCCTGAGGGACCCCATCAGATCTTTAAACTCCTGTGGGTTCAACGCCTGATCAGCGTCACACCAAGCATCACAAGGATTTGGGTGCATCTCCACCAGAAGACCATCAGCACCAGCAGCAATTGCCGCGCGTGCAAGAGCCGGCACCATCCAGGCCTTGCCGCCAGCATGTGAAGGGTCAACGATCACAGGCAGGTGTGTCTCTTTCTTCAGGACTGGAATACAAGTCACATCCATAACATTCCGGTATGCAGTCTCAAAGCTACGAATACCTCGTTCGCAGAAAATGATGTTGTGATTGCCGCCGGCCGCAATGTACTCAGCAGCCATTAACCACTCTGAAATAGTGGCACACATACCCCGCTTGAGTATCACTGGCTTATTGGTTCTGCCAACCTCTTTCAATAGCTCGAAATTTTGCATGCTGCGTGTGCCGATCTGGATTACATCCACATCATGCTCTAGAAAGGTATCGAGCATCCGTGCATCCATTAGTTCGGTAACAATGGGCAAGTTATACTTATCCGCAGCTTTGCGAAATATCCCCAGCCCCTCCTCCCCCTTTCCTTGGAAAGTGTAAGGACTGGTACGTGGCTTAAAGGCGCCGCCACGCATCAACCTACAACCAGCATCGGCAACCTGCTGCGCAGCAAGATCCATCTGCTGCTGAGTCTCCACCGAACACGGTCCTCCGATCACTTCAATCTGATTGCCTCCCAACGCAACTGAATGCGATCCGCGGTTGCCCCCAATATTGATCACTGAATCATGTTTGTGTGATTCACGGGACACAATCTTGTACTGCTTAACGATATGCATGGAGTACTCAACCCCAGGCAAATTATTAAACATTTCTGGCTCAAGCTTACGCTCATCACCGATAGCGCCGATCACCGTGCGCTCGGTGCCACGTGAAATATTAGCCTCCAGCCCAAAGCTCTTCACTTTATTTACCACTGCGTCCACCTGTTCGTCAGTGACGCCACTATTCATGATGATGATCAATCTGATTCTCCTAGTGCAATCTCAAGTGATTGTAAAAATTTCTGATTCTGCGACTCAAGACCAATGGTAACTCTCAAGTGTTCTGGCATTTCATAAATACCGATGGGGCGGACAATCACACCCTGCCTTAATAGGCTCTGGTAAATAGCGCCAGCCTTGCCTCTCTTTAGGCGGAAACTGATAAAGTTTCCATAAGACGGAATGTACTCGATACTCAGACGCCGAAGACCTGTTGTAACCTGCATCATCCCCGTCCAGTTGAGGGCATATGAACGTTTCACAAATTCTACATCTCCCAGCGCGGCGACTGCAGCTACCATTCCTATGCTATTCACATTAAACGGCTGGCGTACTCGGTTCATCAAGCCAGCCACCTCTTCATTTACCAGACCAAATCCAACGCGTATACCTGCTAGTCCATAGGCTTTAGAAAAGGTACGAGTGATGAGTAAGTTAGGAAAACGATTCAACCAAGTGATGCTGTCGGCCTTGGCAGTATCTGGCAGGTATTCATTATAAGCTTCATCCAGGACCACCAGCACATCCGGTGATACCCGCTGCAGAAACTGCAATAAATCACCTGCTGCCAACAGTGTCCCCGTAGGGTTATTTGGATTGGCGATAAATACTACGCGTGTCTCAGGCGTAATCGCATCCAACATTGCATCAAGGTCATGACCGTACTTCAGTGCAGGAACCTTGATGCCACTTGCACCAACTCCCTGCGTCACTAGCGGATACACTGCAAAAGCATGTTGGGAATAAACCGCCGATGCACCTGGCTTTAAGAATACTCTGGCAGCAAGCTCCAATACATCGTTGGATCCGTTACCGAGAACAATCTTATCACTGCTAATTCCATAGCGTTTTGATAAGGCCGCCTTCAACTCGAAACCGCTTCCATCTGGGTACAATGATACCCCCTCCAACATTTGGGCCATCGCTTTCAGCGCAAGTGGGCTGGGCCCTAATGGGTTCTCATTAGATGCGAGCTTGATGATTGCACGGTCATCCAGACCCATCTCACGTGCCAACTCAGAAATAGGCTTACCCGGCTGGTAAGGCTGAATGGCTCGAATATATTCTGGGGCGAGGTCACAAATATTCATAAGTTTTGTATCTTGGAATCGTAAAGTCGGGCGATCAAAATGAGATCACGCCATAGGATAAGAGCCAAGCACCTTCAAGAATGCGGCCTGCTCACGCAGCCCTTTTAATGCCAGTGAAACCTTCTCGTCCTGCTGGTGACCCTCTATATCAACAAAGAATACATACTCCCATAGCCCCCCTGTACGAGAGGGGCGGGATTCAAGACGGCTCATGCTGACGCCATAGTGTGCCAGCGGCTCTAAGAGTTCGTGGATTGCTCCCGGACGATTTTTGACAGACATCACTAGCGATGTTCTGTCCTTACCCGATGCAGCAACATCTTGCGCACCAATCACCAAAAATCGCGTGGTGTTTTTGGGGTCATCCTCAATATTCTCACTACAGATGACAAGACCAAACACCTCAGCCGCTTTCTTCCCGGCGATGGCTGCAGCATACTCATCTTCTGAGGCTAACCTAGCGGCATCTGCATTACTCGCTGAATTGATACGCTCCGCTCCAGACAAGTGTGGAAGATTGGCAATCAACCATTCGTGACACTGTGCAAATGACTGAGGGTGTGAGTAAATCTTCTTGATTCGAGCAAGATCATTATTTCGTGCTAATAGAAACTGATGAACCGGCAACTGAACTTCGCCACACACCTTTAACGGAGTCTGTATCAACAGGTCTAGCGTTCTGCCGACCCCACCCTCGGTAGAATTCTCTACGGGAACTACACCATATCCCGCCTCACCCGATTCGACTCTACGGAAGACTTCGTCTATAGAACCACACGCCGAGGTCGTTACCATACTGCCGAAGCGTTTCAATGTTGCCTCTTCAGAGAAGGTCCCACAGGGACCAAGATATGCCACAGTCAAGGACTGTTCCAAGGAACGGCACACCGACATGATTTCAGTAAATAAACACCTGACTTGCTCTTCTGATAGCGGACCTGAATTCAATTTATTTAATCGTGCCAGAACCTGAGCCTCGCGTTCAGGTCGGTAGACTACACCACTCTTCAACTGCCCAATCTGTCGCGCAAGGTCTGCACGTGCGCTTATTAATTTAAGCAGTTCGCTGTCAATTGAATCTATCTGATCACGCAATTTACTGAGTTGATTGGTCATTTTATTTGAACTCATCTTGGTGGCAATTATCCGGCCAGTACCGGCAAATAGCGGACCATCAGTACCCCAGGGATCGCTGTAATCTTATCAATTGTTTGCTGCGGCACAGGGCTATCCACATCTACCAAGGTATAGGCCATCTCTCCACGTGATTTATTCATCATGTTGTGAATATTCAGGCCGGCACTTGCCATAGTGGTAGAGATCTGCCCGAGAAGATTAGGCACGTTAGAATTAGCAACTGCAATCCGGTAGGGTGATTCACGTCCCATGGTCACGTTAGGGAAGTTGACAGTATTGGTTATGTTTCCATTCTCTAGATAATCCATCATCTGATCAACAACCATTATTGCGCAATTCTCCTCTGCCTCATGGGTGGATGCGCCCAGATGTGGCAGCATAATAACCGCCGCATGATGCTGAAATTTCTGACTGGGGAAGTCGCATACATAATTTTTTATTCTTCCGGACTCGATCCCCTTCAGCACCGCGTCCTCATCGATAATCCCCTCGCGCGAGAAATTAAGCAGGATCGAGCCTCTCTTCATGTTTTGCACTCGCTGCTGATTAATGAGGTGGCGAGTCGCTTCCAATAATGGTACGTGCAGCGTGACAAAATCACTGTTATGCAGCAGCTCGTCGATACTCTGCGCTTTTTTTACCTCTGCCGAAAGATGCCAAGCCGCATCCACGGTGATTTCCGGATCGTACCCCATCACCCTCATACCCAGCCGAATGGCCGCATCTGCCACCAACCTACCAATTGCACCCAGACCAATGATACCCAGCGTGCGTCCCGGTAGTTCTATCCCGGCAAACTGCTTTTTACCTTCCTCCGCTTGTTTATGCAGGGTGGCATCATCTCCCTGCAATCCTTCAGCAAAACGAATTGCCGGCACCAGATTGCGCGACGCCAGAAGCATACCTGCCAGTACCAACTCCTTCACCGCATTGGCATTGGCACCGGGGGCATTGAAAACCGCCACACCCCGCAGACTCATGTCCTTAACCGGGACATTATTAGTACCCGCTCCTGCCCGGCCTATCGCCTTGACACTGGCAGGAATATCCATTTTTAACATGTTATGAGAGCGCAGCAGAATCGCATCTGGTTGGGTAACTTCATTCCCTACCACGTAATGGCTGTCCGGAAAATGCTTTAGCCCATGCGATGAAATCGCATTGAGTGTAAGTATCTGGAAGACCTTTTGTGCGTACTCAGGCATGATTAATCTCGAACTCTTGCATGAATTCGACCAACCTAGCCACTCCCTCGATCGGCATGGCATTGTAAATTGAAGCTCGCATACCGCCCACTGAGCGGTGGCCTTTTAACTGTATCAGACCTCGTGCTTGCGACTGTTGCAGAAATGTTCCATCTAACGAAGGGTTCTTCAATGTGAAAGGTACATTCATCCGAGACCGGTCGGATTCAACTACCGGACAATGATAAAAATCGCTAGCATCTAGCAAGTCATACAGTAGCTTGGCTTTGGCTATATTGACCTTTTCCATTGCAATTAAGCCACCATTCCTCTTCAACCACTCCAATACCAGCCCCATAATATACATGGCGTAGGTGGGTGGGGTGTTATACATAGAATCATTATCGGCATGGATTTTGTAGTCGAACATGGTCGGGGTACCTGGTAGAGTCACTCCCAGCAGGTCTTCTCGCACGATTACGATGGTCAGCCCTGCTGGGCCCATATTTTTCTGCGCCCCTGCATAGATCAGTCCGAACCGGGCTACATCCAGAGGGCGTGACAATATGCTAGAAGACATATCTGAAACCAGTGGTACCTGGGCATCTACGTCGGGCACCCAGTTGAATTCAACGCCGCCGATGGTCTCGTTAGGCGTGTAATGCACATAGGCTGCAGCCGGGTCAAGCATCCACCTGTCCTGTGTCGGGGCACAGCTAAAATTTTCATTCTCAGATGAAGCAGCAATATTGACGGTGCAATATTTTTTAGCTTCCTTGATGGCCTTTTGAGACCACTCTCCGGTATTGATATAGTCAGCACTTTTTTTGCCGCGCAACAGATTCATCGGAACCATTGCAAACTGACTGGAAGCACCCCCAGACAGGAACAGAATCTTATAATTAACTGGAATACTTGCCAGTTCGCGTAAATCAGATTCAACCTTCTCTGCAATGGACATGAACTCTAAGCCACGATGACTCATCTCCATCACGGACATGCTACTGCCGTGCCAATCGAGCATCTCACCTCGAGCCTGTTGCAATACCTCCGCAGGCAGTATCGCAGGGCCTGCACTGAAATTAAATATCCTGTCCATACTACCCCTGCAATTCCTTGCTATTTAATTGCTACTCTCCATCGGTCTCGACCACTCTCTCTAACCCGGCAAGCTTCTCACCTTTATCGAGATTGATCAGAGTAACCCCCTGGGTGGAACGGCTCATTTCACGAACTTCCTTGACGCGGGTACGGATCAAGACACCACCAGTCGTAATCAGCATGATTTCATCATCCTGTCTGACCAGTCTCGCTGCCACCACTTTGCCGTTGCGCTCACTGGTCTTGATCGCAATCATGCCTTGAGTGCCGCGGCCATGGCGCGTGTATTCGCTGATCAGCGTACGCTTACCGTAACCGTTTTCGGTCGCGGTTAATACTGCTAGCTCTTCGCTCTCAGCAACTAGCAATGAAATAACCTTCTGCCCCTTAGCCAGTTTCATTCCACGTACTCCGCGCGCGCCCCGACCCATCGGACGCACGTCATTCTCATCGAAGCGTACCGCCTTACCGGCATCGGAAAACAGCATCACATCGCTCTTGCCTTCGGTTAGAGCGACACCAATTAGATAATCACCGTCGTCCAGGCCTATTGCGATGATCCCGCTAGTGCGAGGCCTGGAAAACTCAGATAGTGATGTCTTTTTTACCGTACCAAAGGACGTTGCCATAAATATATAGCGGTTCTCATCGAATGCTTTTACCGGCAGAATGGCATTGATCTTCTCGCCCTGCTCCAGCTGGACCAGATTCACAATCGGCTTACCACGGGCCGAGCGCCCACCTTGCGGCACAGAGTAAACCTTGATCCAGTAAACCCGCCCACGGCTGGAAAAACACAGAATGTAATCATGCGTATTGGCAATGAATAAGTTGTCAATGAAGTCATCTTCTTTGGTACCCGTCGCCTGCTTACCACGACCACCACGTTTTTGTGCGTGGTAGTCATCCAGCGGTTGCGATTTGATATAACCACTGTGAGAGAGTGTCACCACCATATCCGCCGGCGCAATCAGGTCCTCCATACTTAGATCCTGAGTACTGATCACAATCTCACTTCGACGCTTGTCTCCAAACTGCTGTTTGATGGCAGTAAGTTCTTCTGTAAGAATCTCGGTGATGCGCTCTGGTTTGGCGAGGATATCAACAAAGTTTGCTATCCTATCCATCACCTCCTTGTACTCACTGACTATCTTGTCTTGTTCCAGTCCGGTCAGGCGCTGCAGGCGAAGCTCCAGAATCGCCTGCACCTGCGCGTCAGACAATCGGTAACCCTTTTTCGAGAGACCGAATTCCGGAGCCAATCCATCCGGGCGAAATGCCTTGGCATCGATTGTGGTTCGAGCGAGCATTTCTTCCACAAGCTTTGAACGCCACACCTTCGCCATCAGCGCATCCTTAGCCACTGCAGGGGTCGGTGCCGCCTTGATCATTGCAATTACGTCATCCACGTTAGATAGCGCCACTGCCAGACCTTCCAGAAGGTGGCCGCGTTCACGTGCCTTCTTTAACTCGAATACCGTACGCCTTGTTCCCACTTCGCGACGGTGCCGCAGGAATGCACTTAGCATCTGCTTCAGGTTCAGCAGGCGCGGCTGTCCATCCAACAGGGCGACCATATTCATGCCGAAGGTGTCCTGCATCTGCGTCTCTTTATACAGATTGTTCAGTACCACTTCCGCCACTTCGCCGCGCTTCAGCTCAATCACCACGCGCATACCAGATTTATCCGACTCGTCGCGCAGATCAGAGATACCCTCTATCTTCTTGTCTCGTACCAGTTCTCCAATACGAATCAATAGGTTAGATTTATTTACCTGGTACGGCAACTCGTCGATAATGATGCTCTGGCGACTACCCTTCTCCATATCCTCGAAATGTGTACGCGCACGCATCACCACTCGCCCACGCCCGGTATGGTAGCCCTCGCGCACCCCAGCAATGCCATAGATGATTCCGGCAGTCGGGAAATCGGGTGCAGGAATGATCTCGATCAGCTCATCTATGCTGGTTTCTGGATTCTTAAGCAGGACTAGACAGGCTTCAACAACCTCGTTCAGATTGTGTGGCGGGATATTCGTCGCCATACCAACTGCGATTCCGGATGAGCCATTGATAAGCAGATTGGGAATTTTTGCCGGCAGGATGAGCGGCTCCCTCTCAGAGCCGTCATAATTCGGACCAAAGTCCACCGTCTCCTTATCAAGGTCGGCCAGCAACTCATGGGCAATACGCGACATACGGATTTCGGTATAGCGCATCGCTGCCGCATTATCGCCGTCTACCGAACCGAAGTTACCTTGGCCATCAACCAACATATAACGCAACGAGAAATCCTGCGCCATACGGACGATAGTGTCATATACCGCGGTATCGCCATGAGGGTGATACTTACCGATCACATCCCCGACGATACGAGCAGACTTCTTATAAGGACGATTCCAATCATTGGAAAGCTCGTGCATGGCAAACAGCGCCCGTCGGTGTACCGGTTTAAGACCGTCACGTACATCCGGTAACGCCCTCCCCACAATTACGCTCATTGCGTAATCTAGATAGGAGCGACGCATCTCCTCCTCAAGGCTGATCGGCAGGGTTTCTTTTGCGAATTGGTCCATTGGGATAATTTTCTATCAGAGACAGTAGGTTATGGCAGAAATTCTGCTTTAGACCACAATAAATAAAGCTGCTAATTCTATCACGCTACCCCTACTGTAGCCACTCATGCATTCCAAAGCACACAATGCAGGTTCCTAGCAAGCTCAGATACCTATAACCTGAATCTGAATCAAGTATTTTCAAGATAATGTGCTATACAAAGAACTGTAATATGGACTTATCCATCACTTGGTAGACAAATGGTGAATTAACCTTAGATCTAAATTTTCCCAAGAAGGAGCATTAGCATGAAAAATGTACCAACCAAGAAACTCCTGCTGAGCGCGATTATTCTGCCATTATTTTTTTCCGGGGCAGTCATGGCACAAGCAAAGAAATCAGATGCCTACTTAGTAGACGATCGAGCCATACCAGCTAGGAATTCGACTAACTTGTGCTGGCAGACCACCGACTGGACACCAGCAAAGGCAGTTTATGAGTGCGCGCCAGATCTGGTACCTGAAAAAATAGTAGCAACTCCACCCCCGGCACCGGTATTGTCACCTGCGCCCTCAAAAATGCATTTCTCTGCAGATGCGCTATTCGATTTCGATAAGGCCGTTCTTAAACACAGTCCATCACGAGATCAACTTAATGAATTTGCGGCCCGGGTAAAAATACTCAACTTTAAGTCTATTAGTGTCGTCGGCTACACCGATCGCATTGGCTCTGTAGGATATAACAAGAGGCTCTCCCTCAGACGTGCTAACGCAGTCAAGAACCATCTGGTAACCCACGGCGTTGATTCCAGCAAAATTAAGGTTGAAGGTAGGGGCAAGTCCAATCCAATAACCGGAGACAGCTGCAAGGGTAATAAGACCAGCCATGCCTTAATCGCATGCCTCCAACCCGATCGTCGCGTGCTAGTCGAAATAGACGGGACACGAGACACAAAGTAAGCACGTTCTCACAAAACTCGTATTGAAGGCTCCGCCACTGTGCGGGGCCTTTTTGTAACAAATTCACAATATACTTACTGCTACATTAAAATCACCTGAAAAACATCCCAGCAAAGTCTGTTGGTATGTCAGCACTGGGTCTCTATGTGGTCATAACTTGCCCAGGTTAACGGATCAACAGAATATGTCCCATCGCCCTCTGCCTGCATTAGAAAGAAACTGAATCTCACTTTAACCACCGCCGTGATAGTCTCTCTCGTGAGCAAACTCAAATATTAAGATTAAGGTCACTTGAGCTTCCTAAAATATTATGCGGCTGCGTGTTGAATCAATAGAGAATCTTCCTTAGACTCTCACTCACACTTACCCAAGCAATAAATAACATATATTTTAATCAAAGCTTTTTGAGTGGAACTATTAATCATGAAAGTTAGACTGACTAAGAACTTCTTGTACACGGTCATTGCTCTGTCGATACTCTTATCTGGAGCTGCCGTAGCCCAAGTAAAAAAATCAGAAGCATATTTACTTGATGGCCGCGCGGTGCCGGCTAGGAATATCACTAACTTATGCTGGCATACGAGCTCTTGGACACCCGCCAAGGCGATTTACGAATGCGAACCAGACCTGGCGCTAAGGCCCGAGAAAGCGGCTAAGTCAGCAGCTGTAGCTGCCGCTGCTGCGCCCGCTTCAGCTGCCAAGAACGTACTAGAAAGGGCGATCCTTTCGGCTGATACGCTATTCGACTTTGACAAATCTGTACTGAAACCCGAGGGGATACACGCGCTGGATAACTTCTTTAATAAACTCGCCGGGGTGAGGTTCGACTTGACCATTGCGATCGGTTACACGGACCGTCTTGGCGCCAAGGAATACAACAAATCACTATCGACACGCCGCGCCGAAGCAGTCAAGAATTATCTGGTGAGAAATAAAGGAATGGACCCAAGTACTGTTTCCTCAGAAGGAAAAGGGGCCTCGAGTCCAGTGACTAGGGGTGCCTGCAAAGGTGACAGAAAGACAGAGGAGTTGATTGGCTGTCTACAGCCCGACCGTCGGGTCGAGATTGAAGTGACAGGAACAAGAGAATTAAGATAAATTAGATCCGGTTAAATTAAAATATACTGAACCCTGCCTCCAAGCGGGGGTTTTTTGATAAGCTGGCAAGATCAATGGCCCATCCCATAAAAATTGATACATTACTGGCGGCCCGCTGGATCGTTCCGGTAGAGCCCGAAGGAACGCTACTGCATGATCACGCCATTGCAATTGACCGCGGTACGATCCTAGCTATCCTGCCTCACGCTGAGGCGCAATCACGTTTCGCTCCATCTGAACATATCACCCTCAGTCATCACGCATTAATCCCCGGACTCATCAATTTACATACTCACGCAGCCATGTCATTGATGCGTGGACTGGCAGATGACTTACCCCTGATGGCCTGGCTAAACCAGCGCATCTGGCCAACCGAAGGCCGGCATGTGACCGCAGATTTTGTCCTGGATGGAACCCGGTTAGCCTGTGCCGAGATGATAAGGGGTGGAATTACCTGTTTCAACGACATGTATTTTTTCCCAGAAGCATCTGCCCAAGCAGCCCTGGCTGCTGGAATGCGTGCTTCTATCGGAATGATAGTGATCAACTTTCCTACCGCTTATGCAAGTGATGCAGACGATTATCTAGCAAAGGGTTTGTCGTTACGCGACCGATACCAGCAGCACCCCCTTTTATCCTTCTGCCTTGCACCTCACGCACCTTACAGCGTAAATGACAAAGCCTTTGCCAGCATACTGACCTATGCTGAGCAGCTCGACCTACCCATCCATATCCATCTTCATGAGACTAATGATGAGATCAGGCACAGCTTGGAAACGACTGGATTACGCCCGATCGAACGACTGCACAGACTAGGTCTAGTTGGTCCCAATTTGATCGCGGTTCATATGGTGCATCTCACCAACGATGAAATCGAATTAATAGGACAACAAGGCTGTAGCGTAGCGCATTGCCCCTCTTCCAACCTGAAGCTCGCCAGTGGGTTTGCCCCCATTCCCATGTTATTGAACCAGCAGACCAATATCGGACTCGGTTCCGATAGCGCCGCCAGCAATAACCGTCTGGATCTATTCGAGGAGATGCGCTTAGCCGCACTGCTTGCTAAGGCCCAGAGTGGCGAAGCTGGGATGCTGCCAGCTCATCAAGCACTACAAATGGCAACAATCAATGGCGCCAGAGCTTTAGGGCTAGGTGAAATTACCGGATCCCTGGTCCCAGGTAAGGCCGCTGACATCACTGCGGTGGACTTTTCAAGCCTTGAACTTTCGCCCTGCTATGATCCTGTTTCGCACCTCGTTTATGCTGCTGGACGTAACCATGTCAGTCATGTTTGGGTAAATGGTAAAATACTTCTCAATGAGGGCAGACTCACCACTCTCGATGAGCCGGATCTAGTGCGCAGGACGGCTTACTGGCGTGAACAGATTGAGTCGATGAATGAAGGTTAAAGGTATGGTAAACAACAGTACAAATGTTGACCCGCTAGAGCTGGAAAAATTCAATCAATTGGCACATCGCTGGTGGGACCCCAATAGCGAATTCAAACCGCTTCATGAGATCAATCCGTTGCGGTTAGATTATATTGATCAGCTCTCAAACTTAAAAGATAAGGTCGTTCTTGACGTTGGCTGCGGGGGAGGAATTCTGTCCGAGAGTATGTCCGTCCGTGGCGCAAAAGTGACTGGTATCGACCTCGGCGAAAAATCTCTCAAGGTCGCGAAGCTGCATCTACTAGAGACCGGCAACCGGGTAGAGTACCGAAATATTGCGGTTGAAGATCTGGCCGAAGAGAAGCCTCATTATTATGACGTTGTCACCTGCATGGAAATGCTTGAGCACGTACCGGATCCAGCCAGTATCGTACTCTCTTGTGCCAAACTGACGAAACCCGGCGGGTGGGTCTTCTTCTCTACACTCAACCGAAATCCGAAGTCTTACCTATACGCCGTAGTCGGCGCGGAATATCTGTTAAATCTACTTCCGCGAGGCACACACGATTACGCCAAGTTTATCAAGCCATCCGAGCTCGCACGCATGGCACGAAATGCTAGGCTTGATACTGGGGAGATTACAGGTATGACTTATAACCCGATGACTAAAGTCTATGCACTCTCCCCCGATTCGAGTGTGAACTACATAATGGTGTGCCGCGCATAGTCCAAATGTTGTACATCTGCCGATGATAGAGGCCGTCCTCTTTGACCTCGACGGTACCCTTGCTGATACCGCGCCCGATCTGGGTTATGCACTCAACCAGCAACGCATCGCGCGCGGACTATCAACCATTCCGTTGGAACTGATCCGGACCGAAGCCTCGGCCGGTGCACGTGGGCTATTGGGACTGGGATTTAATATCAGCCCAAGCGACTCAGATTACCCTGATATGCGTGAGGAGTTTTTAGATCTTTACGCCGCCAGACTTTGCCACGATACCCAACTGTTTCCAGGGGTATCTGAACTACTTGATCAGCTTGATATCCGCAAATTACCCTGGGGCATCGTCACCAATAAACCCGCTCGCTTTGCCAAGCCTCTGATTCATCTACTAGGACTGAGTCAGCGGGCCGCATGCCTCATTAGCGGCGGCGATACTACCCACTCCAAACCACACCCAGAACCCCTTCTGGCTGCAAGTCACGCATTGGCCGTTGCACCCGACACCTGCATCTATCTGGGAGACGATATGAGGGATGTGGAGGCCAGTCTGGCTGCTGGAATGGAGCCTGTCATCGCCAGATACGGTTACCTAGGCAATGGCCATCCACCAGAATCTTGGGGGGCCAGATATCTGATTGACCATCCGCGTGAGCTACTTGCTTATCTTTAAGTCTACAGACCCTTGATTCTGTTAAAATCTGGTCAGTGGTGATTGAACTTTACGATTTAATCACCATCTTATAGGAGATACATAGAATGCCGGGGGCGACTTGGCTTCGACGTGGGTTGCAAAGCAGCGCAGGGCATACCGAGGACCAGTCACCTCGTAAATACATCTGGAAAAGCAATAGTCGCAAACGACGAACGTTACGCTCTAGCCGCTTAAATCCGGCTAGACTCTGCACCGGTGGGCCTCAACGCCGGGTCTGGCAACAGACAGCAGAGCCATTAACGAGGATCGCGCTCCGTAGGGTCGCTTTACAGAGCGTTAAAAAATAGGTGGCTCGCCTGTCATCAGCCCGCCGGTTGGCGGATGCCGGGTTAAACTAAATAACATGGCTAAGTATGTAGAACTGACTGTAGAGGACTTGCGGACGCGGGTTCGATTCCCGCCGCCTCCACCAAT
>JACDSH010000041.1 GCA_013450215.1 Nitrosospira sp. | reverse complement strand
CCACCAATTAGATGCAAGTGCAGAACCCCTCGCAGGGTCGGCATGCTCAGGATGGCTAAGTTGCGGGGGATGTCCCCCGACTGAAACTTCAAAATAAGATCCATACCAGGAGAAATTCGATTCGATTCAAGGATGCAAGTTTATCGCCTTGAATTCATACAGAGGAGGGTTACTTGATCAGCAACTCTCTAAGAATCCAGTACCATTTGTATGGGACATGATTCCTTGACTAACCCTTAATTTACCGTTAAATTGCAACGCAACTTCACCCTGAAAATTATCCCAAAAGGATTGTAACCACATGACCTTAGGCCTTATTGATTTGCCCTGGTGGGGCTATATTCTAGTCACCCTAGGACTCACCCACGTATCCATCGCTGGGATCACAATATTTCTTCACCGTCACCAAGCCCACCGTGCACTAGATCTGCACCCTATACCCAGCCACTTTTTTCGTTTCTGGCTATGGCTCACCACCGGTATGGAGACCAAAGAATGGGCGGCAGTGCACCGCAAGCACCATGCCAAGTGCGAGTCCTCTGAAGACCCCCATAGTCCTCAAGTTTATGGCATCAGCAAAATACTGAAGGAGGGTTCTGAGCTCTACCGAAAGGAGGCCAAAAACCCAGAGACCTTGGAGAGATATGGTCACGGCACGCCGGATGACTGGATCGAACGGAATATCTATACGAAGCATAGCGCCAAGGGTGTTGCCTTAATGCTGATCATTAATGTGGTGCTTTTCGGCCCCATCGGGATCACCATGTGGGCCGTTCAGATGCTCTGGTCTCCGATCATGGCTGCCGGTATTATTAATGGGGTTGGCCACTTCTGGGGTTACCGTAACTTCCAGGCCGAGGATGCAAGCCGTAATATCGTCCCATGGGGAATTCTCATCGGCGGCGAAGAGTTACATAACAATCACCATGCTTATGCCACCTCCGCCCGTCTATCAAATAAGTGGTATGAGTTCGACATCGGCTGGATGTATATCTGTATTCTGGTCTTCTTGGGACTCGCCCAGGTGAAAAAGGTTGCGCCAAAGTTACGACTTGACACTGCCAAGACACAGTGCGACCTCGATACCCTTCAGTCCGTGATATCCCACCGGTATGAGGTGCTGACAAAGTACACCCATTCTCTCAAGTTAACGCTCGCTAAAGAGATTGATCATCTGAAAGAGGTGGCCACACATCACGGGGTAGATCGTTCCACCCTCAACCGTTGGGTGCTGGCCGACTCCAAAACTCTGAAAGAGGATGAGCGTGCCAAACTGAATCTGGTATTAAGCAAGACCACAACACTGGATAAGGTTTACACCATGCGTGAGGAACTCATATCTGTATGGCAACGCTCCACATCTACCAAGGATGAACTGGTCAAACAATTGGAAGACTGGTGCCGTCGCGCCGAAGAGAGTGGTATTGAGGTGCTTCAGAATTTCTCACGTAGGCTTCGTTGTTACGCATAACTTGATAAAGCACCATAAAAAAACCCGCCGATGGCGGGTTTTTTTATGGTGCCAATCCTATACCTTGCTCACTTGAGCTTAGTTTCCTTGTAGGCGACATGCTTACGCACTACCGGATCAAATTTCAGAATTTCCAATTTCTCTGGGGTGGTACGCTTGTTCTTAGTGGTCGTATAAAAATGACCTGTACCGGCCGAAGATTCAAGTTTTATTTTCTCGCGCATGAAGATTCCTTGAGTTATTTATTCGTTTGTTAGATGCTGTCACCATTGGCTCGCATCCCAGCAAGTACGGCATCAATACCATTCTTGTCAATAGTCCGAAGGGCTGCATTGGATAAACGTAGTCTGATCCAGCGGCTCTCGCTCTCAACCCAAAATTTACGACGCTGCAGGTTGGGCAAAAAACGTCTCTTAGTCTTATTGTTAGCGTGGGAAACATTGTTGCCGGACATGGGTTTCTTACCAGTAACCTCACATACTCGTGCCATGATGATGCACTCCAGAATTCACAAAAGGGCGCATTATATCCCGATTCCTGTGGTTTCCTCAAATCAAATCAAATACACAATGAATAACCAAAAGAGTACGATCCCTAAAGTTAGCAATAATCTCCCTGTAGGGGATATTATTTTTAGTTTAGAATCTCGCTCGCACGCCGGACGGTAAGACCTGATTATGAATGACGCATCCCACACAAACAATCGTCTGCTCCTAGGATTAACAGGCGGAGTGGCCGCATACAAGGCGGCGGAAATCGCGCGGATGTTGATTCAAAGTGGAGTCGAGGTGCAGGTGGTGATGACCCAATCGGCCTGTCGATTTATCGGTACGGCTACAATGCAATCACTGACCGGAAGGCCAGTCTTCACGGATCTGTGGGATGACCGTGTAGCCAATAATATGGCCCATATAGATCTCTCTCGTAATGCGGATGCAATCCTAATCGCACCTGCCAGCGCTGATTTCATCTCCAAGCTCGCCCATGGCCTAGCAGACGACCTGCTCTCAACACTGTGCCTCGCACGTAAATGTCCACTTCTGATCGCGCCCGCCATGAATAGCCAGATGTGGAGCCACCCGGCTACTCAACGCAACTTGGCCATGCTACGTCTTGACGGGGTGACGGTGCTTGATCCAGATAGTGGCGAGCAAGCCTGTGGTGAGACAGGCATGGGCCGCATGCTTGAGCCCAGTGTGTTGGCCGAGGGAGTGAAAGCGGTTTTTCAAAA
Source organism: Nitrosospira sp. (assembly GCA_013450215.1). Taxonomy (GTDB): domain Bacteria; phylum Pseudomonadota; class Gammaproteobacteria; order Burkholderiales; family Nitrosomonadaceae; genus VFJL01. The sequence goes on along the minus strand of JACDSH010000041.1, from coordinate 28,719 downwards.
TGGTCTACTACAAGGGAAACGTGTTCTGGTGACTGCTGGGCCGACCTTCGAGCCGATCGATGCAGTTCGCGGAATCACCAACTCAAGTTCAGGAAAGATGGGTTATGCAGTCGCTCGTGCTGCACTACAAGCGGGTGCGAAAGTCACACTGATTTCGGGCCCAGTGAGTTTACAATCCCCGTCCGCGGCTCGACTCATCAAGGTGGTGAGTGCGTTGGAGATGCTAGAAGCTGTGAAGAATGAAGTCACACAAGCTGATATTTTCATAAGTGTCGCCGCAGTGGCAGACTACAGGCCTACCCATGTCAGCAAGCATAAAATTAAGAAGACAGGGGGTGGTCTCACTCTTGAACTCACACCCAATCCTGACATTCTAGAGTACGTGACAAGCCTCCCAAGGCCGCCATTCTGTGTCGGCTTTGCGGCAGAGACAGAGAATCTTGAAGAGAATGCGTCCGCTAAACGACTCAAGAAAAAACTACCCCTGCTGGTTGCCAATCTGGCACGAGATACAATTGGATCTGATGACAGTGCACTGATTTTATTCGACGACTCGGGTCAATACCCCTTGGCAAGAGCGCCAAAGATGCAGCAGGCCCAGCGTCTGGTTCAACATATCTCAGCGCTGTATGGGAAATAACACTCCTGATAAACCCCTATGCACCACGAAACCCTACAATCTTTACCACCCCACGACTAGGATTATAATGATCCATCGTCTTGCAATTCTACTCATTCTTTTTGTTTCAGCATCGGTCAGTGCTGAGATGCCGATAATCCAGGTCAAGATTGCTAATCACGGTCTATCCACCGAGGTCGCCAGTACCCAGCAGTCTCGTATGCAGGGTCTGATGCATCGACAATCGATGGGTCAGGATATGGGGATGCTGTTCGTCTTTCCAGAGAACGGTTATCACAGCATGTGGATGGTCAATACGAATATCCCGCTGAGCGTCGCCTTTATTGATGAGAAGGGTATGATCCTCAATATCGCAGACATGATTCCCCATACTCGAACGGCACATGGCTCAGCAGGATTAGCTAAGTATGCGATCGAGACGAATCTTGGGTGGTTCTGGGAGAAAGGGATAAAGGCAGGAAAGTATGTCACCGGACTGGAGAGAGCCCCAGCGGCAGAATAGGCTGGGAGTATCTTTGCCTTAACGTCTTCCCGGGAGCATTCCCTTCAGACCGCGCATCATCTTTGCCATCCCACCCTTGCTCATCATCTTCATCATCTTCTGAGTCTGCTCAAACTGAGCCAGAAGACGGTTCACCTCCTGAACGCTGACACCCGCCCCGACAGCGATACGACGTTTGCGTGAGGCCTTCAGAATTTCAGGCTTAGCACGCTCCTGACCCGTCATGGAATTAATAATGCCCTCGGTACGATTGACCACCTTATCATCCATCTTTACGTTCTGAGCTGCATGACTCAGTTGAGAAGGCAACTTGTCCATCATGGCACTCATGCCACCCATATTGCGCATCTGCTGAAGCTGCATCTTGAAGTCGTTCAGATCAAATCCCTTACCCGACTTCATCTTCTTTGCTAGCTTCTCAGCCTCGTCCAGATCCACCCCTCTCTGGGCCTCTTCAATCAGGCCAAGAACATCACCCATGCCAAGGATACGCGCAGCCATCCGGTCTGGGTGGAAGGGCTCGAGCCCGGTCAATTTCTCAGCCACGCCGACAAACTTGATCGGCTTTCCGGTGATATAACGTGCAGACAATGCCGCACCGCCACGGGAGTCTCCATCAAGCTTGGTGAGAACAATACCGGTCAGGGGCAGTACCTCTGAGAAGGCCTTGGCCGTATTGACCGCGTCCTGCCCCTGCATGGCATCGACTACAAATAAAGTCTCGATCGGCTTGAGGAGAGCATTCAGCTCACTGATCTCCTGCATCATGGCCTCATCTATCGCCAGACGTCCGGCGGTATCCATGATCATCACATCGTGGTGATGCCTACGGGCAAAATCGAGAGCTGCGTTGGCAATCTCCTTGGGCTGCTGACCCGGATGAACCGGGAAGAAGTCAGCACCGGTCTGCCCCGCCAAAATCTCCAGCTGATGAATTGCCGCCGGGCGGTAGATATCGCAGGAGACCAGCAACACCTTCTTCTTTTTATGATCAATCAGCCACTTGGCCAACTTACCGCTGCTGGTAGTCTTACCCGCTCCCTGGAGACCCACCATCAATATAATTGCGGGGGGAACAGTGGCCAGATTAATATCGACCGTCTCACCCCCCATGATGGCGATCAATTCCTGATGGACCACACCCACCAATGCCTGACCTGGCGAGAGGCTACTCATTACATCCTGCCCGATGGCCTTTTCCTTAACGCGGGCGATAAATTCTTTGATTACGGGCAGGGCGACATCGGCCTCCAGAAGAGCCATGCGTACCTCACGCAGCGCCTCCTGAATATTGTCCTCGGTCAGCCTCGCTTCACCCTTGAGGGTTTTGATGACACCAGAAAATTTACTGGTTAGGTTGTCGAACATGCCAAATGCCTCTCAAGAAAAATTGGTGTAAACTAGATACATGTTCACGTTTTAATCTGCAATATCAATCCATGTCCGGTATTTTAGCTTATCTCGCCGCCTTCCTGCTTTATGGTCTAATTGGTTGGCACTTATGGCGCACCAAGTGGAATGCATCGAAACAGTCCCACGATGCTCCCGAATTAGCTGCTGAGTGGGAGAGATACGCCATACTCGTACCCCTGATACTTCATGGATTCACGCTCTACCAATCGATATTCTCAGATGGAGGACTGAGCTTTGGACTGGGCAATGCGATCTCTTCCATTGTCTGGCTCACTGCAATAATCTACTGGTTGTCCAGCTTCTTCTACCGTATCGAGGGCTTGCAGACCCTGGTCGCACCTGTAGCTGCTGTGGCGGTCTTGCTGCCTCTGGCATTTCCTTCTCTACGGCCACTCGCCAATACCGAGCTACCCGCATTCAAGGCGCATATTCTGATCGCGATGCTAGCTTACAGCCTGCTCACAATCGCGGCTCTACATGCTCTGATGATGACTGTGGTGGAGAGACGCCTTCACCAGCCGGCCAAGCCATCAGTGCTGGCCAACCTGCCCCCCCTTCTGGATATGGAAAGGCTTCTATTTCGAGTGATCTGGGTTGGATTCATACTACTCACTCTGACACTGATCAGTGGCGGCATGTTCTCGGAAGAGGTATTCGGTCAGCCCCTCAAATTCACCCACAAGACCTTATTCGGATTCGTTTCTTGGGGCATCTTCGCAGCTCTTCTCGCAGGCAGGCAGCTCTACGGCTGGCGAGGGCGGATCGCCATCCGATGGACGCTGACCGGATTCATCATTCTGCTGTTGGCTTATATCGGTAGTAAGTTTGTGCTCGAGGTCATTCTTCAACGTTAGCACAGCCGGTTAAATAATGACTGCGATGGGGTGAGTCAAGATTCAGAAGTACCGAACCCGTTGCATCCTTGACAAAATTCTTCCCCGATTCGATACTGAAATTCCTTCATAAGCATAAAGGCACTTCTTGGAAGATATGCCGTTGTATGAGCTGCTGATCGCGCTAGTTGTATTGTTGATTCTGTCCGCATTCTTCTCACTGTCTGAGACCAGCATGATGGCCATCAACCGTTACCGGTTGAAGCATCTCGTCAAGCAGGGTCATCATGGAGCACGCCTGACTACTCAGTTGTTAGCCAATACCGATAGGCTACTGGGCGTGATACTGCTCGGCAATAACTTACTGAATGCAGCCGCAGCGACCCTGGTCGCGGTGATTGTCTCGAGCCTATTCGACCATAGCGACCTGGCGCTGCTGCTCGGAACGGTGTGCGTCACATTCGCCATCCTGGTATTCAGTGAGATCACACCCAAGGTCATCGCAGCCACCTACCCAGAACGGATTGCACTCGCTTCGAGTTATGTTCTGTCACCTCTTCTGAAGCTGTTCTACCCGATTGTGTGGTTCGTCAATCTCTTTGTACAGGGGCTCTTGACCATCCTCCGTCTTAAGCCCGGGGCGGATAGCAATACCCATAAGATCAGCCCGGAAGAGTTGAAGACTCTGGTTTTGGAAGCGGGTCACTTCATCCGAAAGAAGCACCAGAGCATGCTTCTCAATCTGTTCGATCTCGAAACGATTACGGTTGACGATGTCATGGTGCCCCGCAGCCAGATCGAGGCGATCAATCTAGATGACGATGATGCCGCGATCCAGAATCAATTGCTCACCTGCTACCATACCCGACTGCCGGCCTATCGAGGGACACTGGACAATGTGATAGGTGTCATTCATACCCGGAGGGTTCTTAACCAGATGAAGGGTGGGGGGATCACCTCATCCGATCTCGAAAAGATTATTCGTAAACCTTACTTCATCCCATCGGGGACCCCCCTCTTCTCTCAGCTACAACTATTTCAGGAGAACCGAGAGAGGGTCGGTCTAGTGGTCAATGAGTATGGGGAGTGGATGGGTCTTGTGACGCTGGATGACATTATCGAGGAGATCATCGGCGAGTTCACCACCCACTCACCCTCTCAGGCCGGTTCGTTTCTGGCGCAGGAGGATGGCAGCGTCATTGTCAAGGGTACTAGCCTCCTGAGGGATCTGAACCGAAAGCTTGGGATGAGACTTCCCCTGGATGGCCCAAAGACTCTGAACGGATTGATTGTGGAGTACTTTCAGGATATCCCAGAGTCCGGTACCAGTCTCAAGATAGCCGGCCACCAGATGGAGATCATCCAGACTCAGGGACGGGTAGTTAAGATGGTTCGAATTCTTGCTGTACCTACTGAATAAAAGGCACGGACGATGGATGATAATCATCTCAACTCGATTATCCTATGCCGCTGATAATCGGCCTCACCGGGGGAATCGGATGTGGCAAGACTAGTGTCTCCAAACGCTTCTCCGATCTCGGTGTCTGCGTTATAGATACCGACCAAATCTCGCACCAAATGACCCAGCGAGGGGGTGCCTCCATTAGCGAAATCAGACGAGATTTTGGTGATTCCTTTATCACGGAAGAGGGGTCCCTAGATCGGGAGAGGATGCGTACTCTCGTATTTAATGATGAACCCTCTCGCCGGAGGTTGGAGTCTATCCTTCACCCTTTAATCCAGACGGAAGCTTTTCGGATCGCCGCCTCCGCCCCACCCCCTTATCTGATCATGGTGGTACCACTCCTTCTTGAGACCCCTGGCTACCGTGACAGGATAGACCTCGTCCTCACGGTTGGCTGTGATGAGCGGAGTCAGATCGAACGAACAATGAAACGAAGTGGATTATCAGAGCAAGAGGTCCGATCCATTATGTCTGCACAGATTACTTGGCAGGATCGCATACAGCAGTCGGATGACCTCATCATTAATAATGGTGACTTAGCACATCTAGAGGATCAAGTAGACTCCTTGCATCTGAAGTATCTATCCCTATCGAATCAAGGCTAGCAGAACCCCTATCGGACAGAAATCCTAGCAACCAAGTTTAATTTGTAAATTTATGTTTAATAGGGCAAACTTTAAAAAATTCGCTCCAAACTCAGGGATACGCTGAATTGATCTGCTACGAACACCCTCTCAACGAACGCATTCGTACACTTCTGCGGTTGGAAGACCTGTTCAACAAGATAATCTTCCTGATAGATAAAGACGATGCGATTGAGCATCACTCCGCACTTGTAACCCTATTTGAAATTCTTGATGTCGCCAGCCGTGCCGACATGAAATCCGATCTACTCCAAGAGCTAGAACGGCAGAAACAATCCTTAGATAACTTACGCAACAATCCAGATGTCTCACACGAAGCACTTGATCGGGTCTTAAGTGATATCCATGTCACCTCCAAGAGCATACTCGCCATGGCCGGGAAGATTGGTGAGCACTTACGCGAAAATGAGTGGCTGGCCGGTATCAAGCAGCGTATCACTCTGCCCGGTGGGGCCTGTGCATTTGACCTTCCCTCTTACCACCACTGGCTTCACCAGGACCCGGAGCTGAGACGTAATGATATCAATGAATGGCTCTCCCCGATGCTGCCGATTCGGGATGGATTCGGAATTGTGTTGCACCTCCTGCGCAATAACGGAAAGACATTCCGTCACAAGTCCGTTAATGGCACCTTTCAGCAGACTCAGACTGGATTAAGAAATGTGGCCCATATGCTCCAGCTCAAACTCGAGGATGATCTGCCCTGTGTCCCCGAAATCAGCGCCAATAAGTATGCACTCAATATCCGGTTCGTTGTCTCCAGTTCAAAACAAAAGACTAAGGTATATGAGGGTGATTTTGAGTTTGAATTGACCTTCTGTAACCTGTAACTAATACCCCGTCTTGCATTCTCAGCCACTTGAATACCCTCTCTTATGGATGACCACCCATGAAGAAGAGCACTGTAAATTGCCCCCAGTGCAGCAAGGCCATCGTGTGGGACACCTCTAACCGTTACCGTCCATTCTGCTCAGAACGTTGCAAGATGACCGACCTGGGCCTGTGGGCTAACGAGTCCTACCGAATTCCTGAAACAGAGAAGCAGGAGGAGTGGGAGATTAAGAGTAGTGATTAGCCAGACTCACTCATCGCGGCCCTATCAGCCCTGACAGTCTCATCACTGTAAGTCCCCCGCAAGCCCCCGCATCATTGCAATTCCATGTCCACCATGCTCACACGAGGTGTTCATGTCTTCCTCACGCATCCCTCCCAGCGCATAGACCGGGACCGGATAATCGCGGATGAGATTGGCAAATCTCTGCCATCCCAGTGATGATGATCCGGGGTGGCTCAGTGTTGGCAGAACCGGCCCAAGCAGCACAAGATCCATCCCCATCTGAGCAGCCTGAAAGAGCTCCTCTGAATTGTGGCAGGATGCACTGCACCACCCAATATCAGGACGTTGTGTCAGGTTCATCAGGTCGGATGATGGGAGGTGCAACCCATCCGCACCCACCTCCAGAGCCATTTTGAGATCCCCATTCAATAATGCCCGAGCACCGTGTTGGTGAGACCGATCAATCACACCCGCGGCAAATGCACGCAATTGATCCCGACCCATTCCCTTCTCACGGATCTGTATCAGCCTTATTCCCTTCAGAAGGGCCCGCTCTATCCGTTCCAGTGACAAGCTCACACCGATCTCTGAAGCATTGGTGATGGCGCAAATAGAGGGCAAGATCAGAGATCTTAGTACCAACGCATTCGCAGGCAACATCGGCGCCACGTCCACATGATCAGCTGACTGCCAGGATAGAGCCTGCCCCTCGTGTGGGTAAGGTTCTCCATGCCAAGCCACAACCCGGTAAAAGTGCAGTCTCACGGTCGCGTGCTCATAATCAAATACGCGAGTGATCCAGGGGTATGAATGTTCGACCTGTAATCCAAGCTCTTCCATGAGCTCACGGCTGAGTGCCTGTTGCAGACTTTCACCCGGCTCTAACTTGCCGCCGGGGAATTCCCAGTATCCCGGATAGGGCTTTCCCTCGGGCCTGCGTGCAAGGAGAAAGCACCCATCAGGCCGGGTGATGACCGCTGCTACGACATCAATTATTTTTTGGGGTGAGGCCATGGTTGAATGATTTGAGAGGCGTTGAATAGAACTAAAATCTGCTGAGGATCCTCTACCTGGCCCCTATACCCTGCCTTCCAGACCAGTCACGAGCGAACTGCCAAGCGACCCGTCCACTTCTCGATCCTCGTTCAATCGACCACTGAAGTGCCGCCGCGCGGGAGGGAGGGCTCATCTCTGGGATACCGAAATGAGCCAGCCAGTGCTGGATGATCTCGAGGTAATCATCCTGATCGAATGGGTAGAAGGATATCCACAGACCAAAACGTTCAGACAGTGAGATCTTCTCCTCGATCGACTCACTCGGATGGATCTCTGAATCGATATGCTTTGTATCGAGATTGTCCTGCATGAACTCCGGCATCAGGTGCCTCCGGTTTGAAGTGGCATAGACCAAAACATTCTCAGAAGATGTTGCGACAGAGCCATCCAGAACCACTTTCAGGGCCTTATAACCGGACTCATCTGACTCGAACGAGAGGTCATCGCAAAAGATAATGAAACGCTCCGGGCGTTTACATACCTGATCGACGATATCGTGAAGGTCGGTGAGATCATTCTTCTCAACCTCGATTAATCTCAATCCTTTGGAGGAGTACCTATTCAGTACCGCCTTCACTAGAGATGACTTACCGGTCCCTCGTGCACCGGTCAGGAGTACGTTATTCGATGGATAGCCCTGAACAAACTGTCGGGTGTTACGGTCGATGAGTTTCTTTTGAGAGTCGATCCCGTGTAATTCAGAGAGCGCAATACGGTGTGGCTGATTGATCGGCTGTATGAATCCGGTACTGCTCCTCTTACGCCAACGGAAAGCGATCGATGCACCCCAGTCGACGGCACTCCTCTCCTCAGGCAGTAGACCCTCAAGTCTGGAGAGTAGATGATCGGCACGGCTACACAATCTTTCAAGGTCGCTCATCGGATCAATCCATCAACTACGATAGCTCGCATTGATCTTTACATAGTCGTATGAGAAGTCACAGGTCCATACCGTCACCGATGAATCCCCTCGATTGAGTACAACCCTCACAGTGATCTCATCTTGATTCATCACCCTCTGCCCATCCGCCTCCAGATAGCTCCCCGCCCTGCCACCATTCTCCGCAACGAGTACCTCGTCCAGATAGAGCTTTATCTGATTTACATCGAGATCATTAATCCCTGCATAACCGATGGCGGCGAGTATCCTCCCAAGATTCGGGTCGGACGCGAAGAAGGCAGTCTTAACCAGAGGGGAGTGTGCGATTGCGTAAGCAACCTTAGCGCATTCATCCTGATCTACCCCACCATCAACCTGAACCGTGATGAACTTGGTCGCCCCCTCCCCATCACGAACAATCGCTTGGGCCAGATGGACCGACACCTCCGTCACTGCATCCTGCAATGATCTGAAATCCTCGCTATTTAAATCTACGATCTCATCATGACCCGCCCGTCCGGTTGTAATCAGGATGAATGCATCATTGGTTGAGGTATCCCCATCAACCGTGATACGGTTAAATGAGAGGTCTGCAGAATGCCTTAAGATCTGCTGTAAGAGTGCCTGACTGATGGATGCATCTGTCGCCACATATCCCAGCATGGTCGCCATGTTGGGACGTATCATCCCGGACCCTTTAGCAATTCCGGTGATGGTGACCATGCTTCCCTTGATTCGGATCTGCCTCGAGACAGCCTTCGGCACGATATCGGTCGTCATGATCGATCCTGCCGCATCGAACCAGTTATCCGATTTTAGATTACTGATAGCGGTGGGAAGTCCTGCTATAACCTTCTCAAGAGGGAGCTGCTCCATGATGACACCGGTCGAGAAGGGTAAGACCTGATCGGCATCACATCCCAGTAATCCGGCCACTGCAGAGCAGGTCGAACGTGCTGAATCAATCCCCTGCTGACCGGTACCTGCATTGGCATTTCCGGTATTGATTACGAGTGCACGTACCGAGGAATTGAGACCGGATAGGTGCTCCTTCGCAACGATCACCGGTGCAGCGCAGAAACGGTTCTGAGTAAAGAGACCCGCAACACGAGACCCCTCATCCAATACCATTAAGAGGAGGTCATTACAGTTCGTTTTTTTTATTCCAGCTGCAGCGATACCGAGCGAGAGCCCTCTAATCGGTAACAATTCTTCGGATAGAGGGGGGATTATATTAACTGGCATAATAATCTGACTTTTAAAGAAACGTTATCCTAACCCAAGTTCAGCGCTAATCACTCATATATACCTGAAACAGTTTGATAGCATTCCCATAATTAATTGATTATTATGAAACCTTATCACTGAAAGTGTTTTGGGAGTGTGTATGCATTTTGACAAGGAATTGGATGTGCGTGGACTCGTCTGTCCGCTGCCAATCCTACGCACCAAGAAATTCCTGTCCGAAATGATCACCGGTCAGGTGCTGAAGATCGCAGCCACCGATCCCGGTGCGGTCATTGATTTCCTGGTCTTTGCTGAGCAGACGGGGAATGAACTTCTAACCCTTCCGGAGCCGAATGAGGACCTGATCTTCTATATGAAGAAGAAGTGATAGGGACTGACTCACACCGATGAGATGCCCCACAAAACCCCAAGCCGATCTGCTTAGAGCGTTCTCACTACTACATCACATGGGACAAACGATTCCCCTACGGGTGCAGATCGGTGAACTTTAAGAGTAAGCGCAGCTCACATCTGGAGTCCTTGAATCCTCTGGAAATCCGTGCACGATGTTCACACCTCGTCGGTTGCGAGATTGATCAACAGGCGGTCGAGACGAGTGAGATTGATACGGCCTATAACGATGAAAGGGCCTCTGTCGAAACACTCAAATTGCGGTAACGTGATAACCAGTCAAGTGGGATGGGAGAGTCAGACCCTCCCTGATTTGCACGGTCGGCAGCAACGATTGCACCGAGCATGATGGAACGTCCACAGCTATCCCCACCTGCACGAATATTGGCCTCGATCGCGGTCCGGTAGTCCTTTGCGTGATGAGCGATATGAAAGACCACTGGAAGACCCTCGTGGACGTGGCAGGCACGTCCGAAACGTTCTGACACCCCGATGCTGTCTAGAGATGAGTAAGTGAGAGACTCCTCGAGAAGGGCTCTCAGTCTATTGTCTGCAAACGGTAGTGATTCGGACAGTGCCTGATAAATCGGGGTGCCCCTCAATACACCGAACAATACTGCAGATGAGCACTGTGCAGCAGCTACAGCCCGGTCATTATGGTTTGTTATCCGAACTAATTCATTGACCCGTTCCATCAGCTCATCGAGCGTTCCCTTGTGTGTCGATACCAGTGGCGGGAGAGCAGCCAGTGCTGCAAACTGATCATCATCAGCACCGGACTCGGCCGGGAACTCGGCCGGGTCGAGCGGTAACAAGGTATTCAATGTGATCCGGGTGGGAGAATCAACATATCCCACATAAGATCCACCCGGACCAAAGTAAGACCGGTACTCGGTCTGATAACCGATACGGTTAAAGGTCCCATGTTTCGACAGATGTTTCAGCATCAGGAGACAAGTCTCCCCATACCCTGATGAGTCACCCCCTGACTTACCGGAATGGGCAAAGTAACCCTTGGTTTCTTGGTAGTCGGATGGCTCGGGTGATAGGAATACTAGGCCCCTCACACCCTCGATCTCTGCAATACGAACCGGGTCATACAACCAGTGGAGTCCGAGCGTTGCCGAGTCTGCAACGAGAGAACCTAGGATTGCGGATGAGGATGGGCTCATGTTCTATATCAGTCCTAAGACAGACTAGACCTCTTCATCGGGAGGCAGTTTACGAGCCTCGTCTTCCATCATCACGGGGATACCATCCTTGATCTGAAATGCCAGCCTGTCTGCCTTGCAGATGAGCTCATTCTCGACCCTTTTGTACAGGAGAGGGCCTTTGCAAAGGGGGCAGACCAGAATATCGAGTAGCTTTGGATCCATGAATTATTTCCTTAGTGTATGAAGCATTCTGGGGACGATTTAAAGCGGTATCTTCATTGGGTCTAACGAGGTGGATCATCTTCATCACACCCCCCTCTATCGGTGAGACCGTGCAATTGAAGTATACATTCAACCCATCAGGTCGGGTTAATCGGTCATGGATAGAAGAGAGGTCTTGAGTACTACTTACTCGAGCGCTCTTCGGTCATGAATGTGATCCGGTTAAAGCCTGTCAGACGAGCCGCCTCCATGACTGTGATCACGGACTGGTGGGTGGCACTGGCATCTGCATTGATGATGATGATGGGGTCGGTCTGATCACCCGCAGCTGCGCGTAACTCAGCGCTGAGGGACTCGGTGCTTGAGAACTTAATGGGCGTCCTATTGATCGAATACCCCCCAGTCGCACTGATCGAGATGCTGATGGTATTGGGACGATCGGCCGACTTTTCCGCATTCGCTTGGGGGAGAATGATCTCCATCTCAGAAAATTTCGAGTAAGTGGTCGTAATCATCAAGAATATCAGGACCACCAGAAGAACATCAATCATCGGGATCAGATTGATTTCAGGATCCTCTTTCGGACGTCCTCTTTGGAAGTTCATGGTCTGATTCAGCCGTTGATTTGGGGAGTGTTCATCATCAGGAATTGTCTACTCTCGCAGATCAAATCTTACGGTCTCCATGTATCGTCTCAACTAATTTCAGAGCCTGTAATTCCATCTCAATCACAAAGGAATCGGCCTTGGCACGAAAGTGTCGGTAGAAGATCATACTCGGGATCGCGACCAAGATACCGAACGCTGAGTTGTAGAGCGCCACAGAGATCCCATGAGCCAACTGGGCGGGGTTTCCCCCACCACCGGTCGGTGAGTTCGAGCCGAATATCTCAATCATCCCGACCAGCGTTCCGAACAGTCCCATCAATGGGCTGAGTGATGCGATGGTGCCGAGTGTGGTCAGGTATCGGTCCAGATCATGGGCAACCGCCCGACCCTCCTCCTCGATCGACTCCTTCATGATCTCTCGAGTGCTACGGTCATTCTTCAGCCCTGCTGCGAGGATTTTCCCGAGGGGTGAGTTCTGCTGAAGGCGTGACAGCATCTCCGCACTCACGCCGCTCTTACGGTACTCCTGGATCACTCTCGGGAGGAGATCTTTCGGAGTGACCACGATCGGACGAAGTGCCCAGAGTCTTTCGCAGATAATACCGAACGCAGCGATGGAGGCAAAAATAATCGGCCAAACCGGCCATCCGGCCGCTTGAATCAGAGCGAACATTCAACAATCTCCTTGTTAGCGCGGTCGCCAAATCAGATTCGTAATGTATCTTGCCACTGTCTTTTCAGCAAGGTTGTGAGGATATTTATGTTTAAAAAAAAGATAACTTTCTTATTAACATTTGCTGTGGATAAGTTTGTGGGTAAGATTATGATGATTGCGTTAAATCCTTTTCCTGTAATGAGAATTACTGATCCGCTCAATTCCTGTACTCCAATAAACCATATATTAAACATATGGTTGCGAAAACACCCAAGCCCAGCATGGGTTTCGGCGCGCGGGCTATGCAATCATCGTGATGGATGTGGATTAATGTAGAATGTCAAGATGAATTTTCTTCAAGAACAGGATCCCTCACGATCGGTATTGAGCGTGAGTCAATTAAACCACCGCGCCAAGGAGTTGCTCGAACAATCTCTTCCATTACTCTGGGTCTGTGGCGAGATTTCTAACTTCAAGTGTTATGGATCCGGGCATTGGTACTTCTCACTCAAGGACGAGAATGCCCAGGTCAGGTGCGTCATGTTCCGACATAAGAATCAATACCTCGACTGGCAACCCAAGGATGGGATGCAGGTCGAACTGCGTGCACTGGTCACCCTTTACGAAGCACGAGGTGACTTTCAGCTGGGTGTTGAGACTGTCCGACGGGCAGGTCTTGGAGCACTCTTCGAATCCTTCGAACGTCTCAAGGCAAGCCTCGGTAAGGAGGGCCTTTTCGACCCACTCCGTAAGAAAAAACTGCCAACCTTCCCACGCAGGATCGGAGTCATCACATCACCCGCCGCTGCAGCACTGCAAGATGTTCTGACCACTCTTAACCGTCGCATGCCGTCCATCCCTGTCATCATCTATCCAACACCGGTTCAGGGGGCAGGATCCCCTCTAAAGATCGCAGAATCGATACAGAGCGCATCAGACCGCGACGAATGTGACACACTGATACTGTGTAGGGGCGGAGGCAGTATCGAGGATCTCTGGTCATTCAATGAGGAGGTCGTTGCACGTGCAATCGCAGCGTGTAACATCCCGATCATCTGCGGTGTTGGGCACGAGACTGATTTCACCATCGCAGACTTTGTGGCCGATGCACGAGCACCCACCCCAACCGGTGCCGCCCAGATCGCATGCCCAGACCGGGAAGACTTGTTACAACACACATCAAGCTTACATGGACGTGTAGAGAGGGTGATCCACCGAGGGATCGAGAGGAGGATGCAAGAAATCGATATACTCGCTCGCCGACTGATCCACCCTGGCGAACAGATCCGCAACCAATTCATCCATCTTCAGCACTTACAAGAACGACTGACCGGCTCATGGACACGGTCTTCAGAGGGGAGTCGTTGGCGTCTTCGAGATCTGGTCCAGCGTTTTACGGCATCACGTCCAGACATCTCACGATTGATCGATCATCAGAATGAATTGTCTCTCAGGTTACAGAGATCAGTCTCACACCGTGATGAGTCCCTCACAATGATACTGAACCGTCTTCACTCTCACCTCTCACACCTGAACCCACAGTCTGTTCTGGAACGGGGGTACAGCATCACCCACTCGAAGGATGGCAAGGTCCTCCGTGATACCGATCAGACCAAGGTCGGTGATCCGATCAAGATCACGCTCAGTCGGGGCTGGATCGAGTCAGTCATCTCAGACACCGGCAAATAGATCTGCCGAATCCATCGGCAACCCTGATAAAATTGCATCCGGTGTCGCTCCCAAAACTCGGTGCAGTTCGTTCAGAAGTATCCATCCCATCACCTGACAGATCCGTAGATTAATACCACAAAACGAATCAAGAATACCGAGTCCACTCACTAAGGAAATCCCATGCCAAGAACCTTTCTCATGATCGGATCCATTAATGCGCTTCTCTGCGTCGCCTTCGGCGCATTCGGTGCACATGGACTAAAACAAAGACTCACGACCGATATGCTGGCGGTCTATCAGACAGGGGTTCAGTACCACTTCTACCATGCTCTGGGATTGATCCTGATCGGACTGGTCCTCTTTCATCTTCCCAAATCCAAGCATCTCGTAATATCTGGCTGGTTGATGGTGGTCGGGATCGTACTCTTCTCGGTCAGTCTTTATGCACTCAGTCTGACCGGGATACGGGGTCTCGGGATGGTGACTCCGTTCGGTGGTGTGGCCTTCTTAAGTGCTTGGGGTTTATTCGCTTATGGGGTATCGACTGCAAAATAACATCACTCCCAGACTAATGACTTCTCGGGCCCCATCCTCATCATGAGCCAACACCATTTTTTTGCACCCTGCCCTCGCGGACTCGAGTCCGTACTCGTCAAGGAGTTAGAACAGATCGGTGCATCTTCCATCCAGTTGGCCGATGGCGGAGTAAAGTTTCAGGGTGATTGGATGACCTGCTACAGGACCAATCTTCAGAGCCGTATCGCGAGCCGTGTCCTGTGGCAGATCGCATCACAACCCTACCGGGGGGAGGAGGATATATATAAGACCACACACGGGCTGCCCTGGACCGATTGGTTTAAACCGTCCCTGACAATCCGTGTCAATGTCTCTGCAATCAAGTGTCCACTCCGAAGCCTGGACTTTGTCACACTCAAGATTAAGGATGCACTCTGCGACAAGTTCCGTGAGGCCACCGGAAAGCGCCCGAGTGTTGATACCGCGGAACCAGATATCAGGATACATGCATTCCTGGATGCTCATCGATTTACACTCTACCTGGACACCTCGGGCGAGGCCCTATTCAAGAGAGGTCTCAGGAAGGCTTCTGGTGATGCCCCTCTAAGAGAAAATTTAGCAGCGGGGATCCTTCATCTCTCCGGATGGAAGCCCAGCATTCCACTGATCGACCCGATGTGCGGGAGCGGGACATTCCTACTCGAGGCTGCTCAGATGGCACTGAACATCGCCCCAGGATCCCAGCGTAGCTTTGCTTTTGAGAAGTTCAACCATTTCGACCGGGAAGGATGGACTCGCCTAAAGAGGGATGCCACCGATCAGGAGAGGCCACACACCCCTCAACCGATATTCGGCAGCGATCTTTATGGGGACGCACTGTCGGATGCACGTACCAATCTTGTTGCAGCAGGTCTCTCAGATCTGGTCAGTCTAAAGCAGGCTAACTTTGCGGAAGTGTCCTCACCTGCACCGAGCGGGGTGCTGGTGACCAACCCACCGTATGGTGTCCGGATCGGGGATCAGCAACAGCTTGAAGATCTATACCCATTGCTCGGGGACACTCTAAAGAAAAGATTCACAGGATGGAATGCCTACATCCTGACCGCAGACCCGATGCTGCCCAAACTCATCCGCCTGACCGCGTCAAAGAGGACACCCCTATTCAATGGCGCACTCGAATGCCGTTTGCTTGAGTATAAGATGGTCTCTGGCGGGATGAGGAAGGTCAGACCGGGGGATGACAAAAAGAGTCCTAAGACGGCCCAGAATGAGGGCCTCTCTAGACAATGAGCCCATTCATTAGGATCATCTTTCTAACGGTCTTTCTGATCTGTGCAGGATCCCTCGTGTATGCAGTCTACCTGCAACTAGTTAAAAATCTCCTCCCATGCCCTCTGTGCGTTGCTCAGAGGCTCTCCTACTGGGTGATCGGGCTAACCGCGATAGTAGCAGTTGCACACAACCCCAGATCCCTTGGAAGGCGTCTATACAGCGGCGTGATGATGATCGCGGCGCTGTTGGGGGGAGTGGTCGCGACACGACACTCATGGCTGGTCCGGTATCCAGATTCATTCGAGTGCGGGATCAGTTCTGAGGAAAAGTTCCTGAACAGCCTCCCGATCGCACGATGGTGGCCGACCATGTTCGAGGCGAATGGTGACTGCTCAGAATCCTCGTGGGAGTTCATGTCACTCACCATCCCGGACTGGTCTGCCATCCTGTTCATTCTAATGGCCATACTGTCGGGGTACGCACTCCTCGTCCGGCAAAGATGAACCCGAAATGACGATCTCTGATTTTATTTAGAATGCCGGTCTGAAAACAACCGACCGACTCGTCACTTGAAAAATGAACTTGCAACCCAATAATGCATCTTACTTGATAGTCATTAACAGGCCTTAAAGGAGCACACAACGATGAAACGGATCTTCCTATTTATGGTCACCAACCTCGCGATACTGGTCGTTCTGAGTATCACGCTTAGAATACTCGGAGTGGACCGTATCCTGGACGCTGAGGGGAGTGGTCTGGACTTTAATTCACTCCTGATCATGTCAGCGGTGATTGGTTTCGGCGGTTCATTGGTCTCACTGGCAATGTCCAAGTGGAGTGCCAAGAGGATGGTTGGCGCGGTCGTGATCGAGAACCCATCAGACCCGACCGAGCGGTGGCTGGTCGAGACCGTTCAGAGGCAGGCCAAGATGGCAGAAATCGGGATGCCGGAGGTGGCGATCTTTGACGCGCCCGAGGTGAACGCCTTTGCGACCGGAATGAGCCGCAACAATGCCCTAGTCGCGGTCAGCAGTGGCCTCCTCCGGAATATGCATAAGGATGAGATCGAGGCCGTCTTGGCACACGAGATCACCCATATTGCGAATGGTGATATGGTGACACTGGCACTGATACAAGGTGTGGTCAATACATTCGTCATCTTCCTATCACGGATTATTGGGCATACCGTAGACCGAGTAATATTTAAGACCCAGCGTGGTCATGGGCCGGCATTCCTGATCACAAGCATCGTTGCACAGATGGTGCTGGGCATTCTTGCCAGCATGATCGTAATGTGGTTCAGTCGTCAGCGTGAATTCCGGGCAGATGCAGGTGGTGCAAGTCTGGCCGGTCGTAATAAGATGATCTCAGCACTCGAGCGGCTTAAGCAGCAGCATGAACCGTCCCAACTGCCGGACAAGATGGCCGCGTTTGGGATCTCTGGAAAGAGTGACGGGATCAGGGGCCTCTTCATGTCACACCCCCCACTTGAGGTCCGTATCGCAGCACTACGCGAGTTATCCTGATCAATTAGTCTGGCCACAATGAAGAAAGGCCCTTCACGTGATGTGAAGGGCCTTTCTTTTGTGAGGAAGAGCGTTAATCAGGTCCGGCTTGGCACGGTCATGAACCGATCGAATCAGGCGGGTATGTTTAACCTTACTTAGAACCGTCTGGCAGTCTCTCGACCACGGTCACGCTGGAACTGGAGGGTCCGGTCACCTTCGACTCGCTGAGAAGGTCCTCGTCGACCTTGCGACGTGGCGGGGCACCATCAAATATTAGGCTGCGGCGACGCTGAAGGTAGGCATCCCTTAAGAATTCGTACTTATCCAGCGCAGCATCCTCCAGCGTCTTATCGGTATCGAGCAGTATCGCTCTCATATCGGCCACATTGACCGAGTTGACGATCGGTCCGACGTAAGGTGCTACGAAGAAGCTCCCAACCACGATCGGGTCGAGTGCAGAGTCAATGATCAATCCACCCACATCACGAAGTGTGCTCGGTCCAAATAATGGGATCATCACATAAGGGCCGCTCGGGACACCGTAAAACCCGAGCGTCTGACCGAAGTCTTCATTCCGTTTATCCATCCCCATATCGCTCGCAACATCGAGGATACCCCCAAGACCAAAGGTGGAGTTAACTATCATCCGTCCGCTACTTGTTGCAGCATTAGCAAACTTCAACTGGAGAAGACTGTTAACAGTCACACCGATATCATTGAAGTTGGAACGAACGTTCGTGACCATGGAACGGATCGGGCCTGGTACCGCAACCTTGTACCCCCTCGCGACCGGCTCCATGACATTATTGTCGAGCACCTCGTTGAACTTGAATATAGATCGGTTGACATTCTCGTAGGGGTCTTGCTTAGCAAACTCGATTGGCTCTGGCTCCTTCTTGATCGAAGCGCAACCGGTGAGAGCAATTCCCAACACTAATAAAGCGGAAAGATTGAGGCTGATGGAGCGGTTCATATTCGGGGTATTCCAGTGAGTTGTATAATAAAAGTCCAAAATTTTGCCACAGATTCACCTCAGATTCAACCTCCTTGAGTGACGCGGATGGTCTATGGTTTTATTCCATCCCACGCCTGGAAAAGTCTCTCAGACGAAAACCCAGCAACCAGAGCATGAGAAAATAGCAGAACGCACCCATCACGACGGTCCCGGTTAAGAGCATCGCTCGCTCACTCGGGGAACGGATCAGCCAGGATGCATCACTCCCCGCTGCAAACCAGAGGGACAGACCCATCACCGCCAGTGCCAACAAGACCTTCATCAGGAAGATCTTCCAACCCGGTTGTGGCTGATAGATCTGGTGGCGGCGTAGCTTGTAGTACAGAAGGCCCGCATTAAGGCATGCCCCAAGACCGATCGCCAGTGCTAACCCGGTATGACGTAGCGGGATGATGAACGCGATATTCATGACCTGAGTCGATGCCAGTGTGATGAGTGCAATTTTAACCGGCGTCCTGATATTCTGACGGGCATAAAAACCCGGTGCAAGAACCTTTACCAGTATCAATCCCAGAAGACCGATGCTGTATGCGACCAGTGCATCACGGGTCATCCAGACATCATTGGCAGAAAATTCTCCATGATAGAACAGAGTCGAGATCAGGGGCGCAGACAGAATCGCCAGCCCCAATGCAGCGGGGAGTGTCAACAGAACGGTCAGACGGAGCCCCCAGTCGAGTAGACGTGAATACTCCTCGACCGAGTTATCGACATAATGACGTGATAATGAGGGTAGAAGAACGGTCCCAAGCGCCACCCCCAAGAGACCTGCCGGGAACTCCATCAGTCGGTCGGCATAGTAGAGCCATGAAACGCTCCCTGTGATGAGGAAGGATGCGAAGATGGTATTGATGAGTAGGCTGATCTGCCCGACTGAGACACCGAATATTGCGGGGCCCATCTGCTTCATGACTCTCCATGCACCGCTCTCACCAATCTTTAGACGCAGACGAGGCATCATCCTGATCCGGATCAGGAATGGTACCTGAAAGGCCAACTGCAAGAGTCCTCCAATGAATACCGCCCACGCGAGGGACATGATCGGTTGCTCCATTAATGGAGCAAGCCATAATGCGCAACCGATGAATGACAGGTTCAGAAATGCAGGGGTCACCGCCGGAACAGAGAATTTACCGTAGGTATTGAGAACTCCACCGGCCAGTGCGACCAGTGAGATGAAAAGGATGTATGGAAATGTAATCCTCAGAAGATCGACCGTGAGTTGGAACTTCTGTGGATCTGCAGAAAATCCAGGGGCGCTCAGGTAGATCAGCCAGGGGGATGCCAATACCCCGACCAGCGTGACCACAAAGAGCGCGATCGTGAGGAGTGTCGTCACATGATCGACCAATTCCCTCGTCTCAGATTCGGATCGGGTATTCTTGTATTCGGATAGGATCGGTACAAATGCCTGAGAGAATGCCCCTTCAGCGAAGATCCGTCTCAATAGGTTGGGAATACGGAATGCAACGAAGAATGCATCTGTCGCTATCCCGACACCAAAGATACGAGCGATCAGTATATCCCTCACGAATCCAAGAATGCGTGACACCAGTGTCATGCCGCTGACGGTCGCGAGTGTTCTCAGAAGATTCATGGTTGAGTATGTTACGCTGAATAGTCTTGCAGTTCATATGAATAGGAGTCGAGGTATTCAATCCATCATGAACTCTCGCTCTGATATGGAGATGGATTGTTCATGATAGAGCCTTTATTTCTTCTTGCAGGATCCTCTGATTAAACGTAGAATCCGCGTCTTATCCGTAACCACCGAATGAATTAAGGAATCTTCATGGCCAATAGTGCCCAAGCCAGAAAGCGTGCAAGACAGACCATTAAGCAGCGTGATCACAATGCCAGCCTCCGTTCAGAGCTAAGGACCGCGATCAAGCACGTCAGGAAATCGGTCGAGGCCGGTGACAAGTCTGCAGCACAGGCCGTCTACAAGCTATCCATCAGCACACTCGATTCGATCGCTGATAAGCATATCATTCACAAGAATAAGGCAGCACGTCACAAGAGCCGGCTGTCAGCAGCCATTAAGGCCATGGCCTGATACAAGTTCAGATGTGCCCAAAGAGCCCGGACATGTCCGGGCTTTTTTGTTTCTACCGGTCACCACCCTCAACGAGGAAAAAGGCTTGAAAAAATTAGCTAAATAAGTAAAGATGAATAGTAGATTACAACAAATCACTCACGGCGGCTGATGCTGCCGTATTTTATTCTGGCTCTAGAAAAAATTGGGTCCCCGAGCATGTCAAATCTGATGAATACCTACACACCTCTACCGGTCACCTTTGTAAGGGGAGAGGGTGTCTGGCTGTGGGATGACCAGGGCAAGCGTTATCTCGACGCACTGGCAGGTGTTGCGGTCTGTGGCCTAGGTCACTGTCATCCAGATTTAGTTAAAGCGATCTGCGATCAAGCGGGTCAGCTGATCCATACCTCGAACCTCTACCATATCGGCAAACAAGAGCAGCTTGCCACCAAGATATCGCACCTGTCAGGGATGGATAATGCATTCTTCTGTAACTCGGGTGCTGAGGCGAATGAGGCTGCGATTAAGCTTGCAAGACTCTATGGCCATAACAAGGGGATAGACCTCCCGACCATCGTTGTGATGGAGAAATCCTTCCACGGACGTACCATGGCGACCCTGACCGCGAGCGGCAACCGTAAGGTTCAGGCTGGGTTTGAACCGCTCCTGACCGGTTT
This sequence comes from Nitrosospira sp., assembly GCA_013450215.1. GTDB lineage: Bacteria > Pseudomonadota > Gammaproteobacteria > Burkholderiales > Nitrosomonadaceae > VFJL01. Next base: position 7,255 of record JACDSH010000041.1, on the reverse strand, counting down.
CGCGAGGGTCCCCTACAATGACCTCGAGGCGGTCTCTCAGGTCGCGGTCCGCAATAAGAATATCGTCGCTATTCTGGTTGAGCCGTATCAGGGTGAGGGGGGTGTCAATGTACCTCAGGCACATTACCTGCAAGGTCTTAGACATCTGTGTGATCAGAATGGTTGGCTACTGATGTTAGATGAGGTTCAGTGCGGGATCGGTCGGAGTGGAAAGTGGTTCGCATTCCAGCACAGCGGAATTCATCCTGATGTGATGACTTTAGCCAAGGGTCTGGGATCAGGGGTCGCGATCGGTGCATGTCTTGCGAAGGGGGTAGCATCAGAAGTCTTTAAGCCAGGTAATCATGCATCCACATTCGGCGGCAATCCACTCGCATCGACCGCAGCACTGACCACACTCAATATCATCGAGAGGGATGGCTTAATCCTTAATGCACTCGAGCTGGGTGATTATATCCGTAGCTCCTTTAAGTCTACGCTGTCGAGTATTGAGGGGGTTAAAGAGATCCGTGGTCAGGGTCTAATGATTGGGATCGAGCTCTCAAGGCCCTGTGGAGAATTAGTCAGGGAGGCACTGTCTCAGGGTCTCCTGATTAATGTCACCTCAGACAAGGTAGTCAGGCTCCTACCCCCCCTAGTGATGAAACGTCAGGAGGCCGACCTGGTGGTCTCATCCGTATCGAAACTTATCAAAGAGTTTCTGATCAAGTGATGAGCTCAATCCCTCTAAATGAGACAGACGGACCTACCAGAATAGGTCCGAACCTAACCCCCAAATGACCGACAACGATATGCAGATCAAACACTTTTTACAGTTCAATGACTTCACCCGTGAGGATTTCGAATACCTCTTCGAGCGTACACGATGGATCAAGCAAGAGTTCCAACAGTACCGACGATACTGGCCCCTTGAGGACCGGACACTTGCGATGATCTTCGACAAGCACTCGACCCGGACAAGACTCTCATTCGAGGCTGGAATGCACCAGCTCGGAGGGGCTGCGATCTACTTATCCACACGTGATACCCAGCTCGGTCGCGGCGAACCAGTTGAGGATGCAGCACGAGTCATCTCGAGGATGGTCGATATCGTCATGGTCAGAACCTTTGAACATGAGATTATTGAGCGTTTCGCAGCACACTCAAGGGTCCCAGTGATTAACGGACTGACTGATGAGTATCATCCATGCCAGATCATGGGAGATATTTTTACATTCATCGAGCACCGTGGCAGCATCACCGGAAAGACGGTCGCATGGATCGGGGACTCTAATAATGTCTGCAATACCTGGCTTCAAGCGGCAGAGGTATTTGATTTTAATGTCCATGTCTCAACACCGCCCGGATATGAGGTCGAGCCAGAACGTGCAGGACTGTACGGAACTGACCACTATGAAGAGTTCACAGACCCACACGATGCTGTGAGAGATGCAGACCTTGTCACGACCGACGTCTGGACCAGCATGGGTTTTGAGGATGAGACCGAGGAACGTAAGAAGGACTTTGCGAACTTTAGGGTCGATTCAGAGATGATGTCTTGCACCAAGAAGGAGGCACTCTTCATGCACTGCCTGCCCGCACACCGGGGTGAGGAGGTCGAGGCAGAGGTGATCGATGGACCACAGTCTGTGGTCTGGGAGGAGGCTGAGAACCGACTCCATACCCAAAAGGCTCTGATGGAGTATCTACTTCTGGGAAAGATTAATAGCTGAAGGGTTCAACATGAAAAAAACTAAGAAGACCGGTCCGAATGAAGTGAACAAGGTGGTACTCGCATTCTCGGGAGGTCTCGACACATCAGTCATCCTGAAGTGGCTTCAGGATACGTACCAGTGCGATATCGTCACATTCACCGCCGACATCGGTCAGGGTGAGGAGGTTGAGCCTGCACGCGCTAAGGCTAAGAAGCTGGGTGTGAAGGAGATCTACATCGAGGATCTCCGTGAAGAGTTCGTACGTGACTATGTATTCCCCATGTTCCGTGCCAATACCATCTACGAGGGTGAGTACCTCCTTGGGACCAGTATCGCACGACCCCTCATCGCTAAACGTCAGATCGAGATCGCACGCAAGACTAACTCCGATGCAGTCTCTCACGGCGCAACCGGGAAGGGGAATGATCAGGTCCGCTTTGAGCTCGGATACTACGCACTTCAACCTGACATCCGTGTCATCGCACCCTGGCGCGAGTGGGACCTCACCTCTCGCGAGACCTTACTCCAGTATGCGAAAAAGCACGGCATCCCGGTCGAGATGAAGAAGAAGGTCGGATCCCCCTACAGCATGGACGCGAATCTGCTTCATATCTCGTATGAGGGGAGGATGCTTGAGGACCCCTCTCAGGAGCCGGAGGAGTCGATGTGGAGATGGAGCGTCTCACCCGAGAAGGCACCCAACCAGGCCGAGTATCTCGATATCGAGTATAAGCAGGGTGATATCGTTGCACTCAATGGTAAGAGGCTCTCACCGGCCGGAGTCCTGACTCAACTTAACCAGCTCGGAAATAAACACGGGATTGGACGACTCGACCTAGTCGAGAACCGTTATGTCGGGATGAAGTCTCGTGGATGCTATGAGACCCCGGGTGGGACCATCATGATGAGGGCACACAGAGCGATCGAGTCGATCACTCTTGACCGTGAGGTGGCTCACCTAAAAGATGACCTGATGCCTCGTTATGCGTCACTCATCTACAATGGATACTGGTGGAGCCCCGAGCGCAAGATGATGCAGCTCATGATCGACAGCTCTCAGTCACAGGTCAATGGATGGGTCCGTGTGAAGCTGTACAAGGGGAATGTCATTGTGGTCGGTCGCGACTCTAAGAGTGACTCCCTCTTTGACCCTCATGTGGCCACCTTTGAGGATGATGGTGGTGCGTATAACCAGATGGATGCGGCCGGGTTCATTAAGTTGAATGCACTCAGGATGAGGATCGCTGCGAACCTGAAGGGTAAGAAGTAGCATCTGTGATGGTTTGAACGTTCAATCGTCTTTTTTAAGTGAGGGTGATTCAATTGCCGACATTCGATATCGTTTCAGAGGTGGACAAGCAAGAGATCAGGAATGCGCTTGATCAGGTGAATAAGGAGGTCAGTACACGGTTTGATTTTAAGGGTTCGGACTCTCGTGTTGAGCAGTCAGAATACCTCCTCACGGTCTTCGCAGATGATGAATTCAAGTTAAGCCAGGTGCTGGATATTCTGATGGCAAAGCTCGCAAAGAGGGGGGTCGATGTCAGATGCCTCGACCGGGGTGAAGTCGAGAAGGTGAGCGGTAATAAGGTCAAGCAGCAGGTCACAGTCAAGACCGGTCTTGAAACAGAACTTGCCAAGAAGATCATCAGACTCATCAAGGACAGTAAGATGAAGGTCCAGGGGAGTATTCAGGGAGACTCTGTCCGTATCTCAGGGGCCAAGAGAGATAACCTTCAAGAGGCGATCCAGCTGATTAAGAAATCCATCACAGAGTTCCCACTGCAGTTCCAGAATTTTAGAGACTAAAACTCTCGTAGAAGTCGAATCCAGTAGTCCGTCTTAACTCATAGTACAAGTCCTGATATCCACTTCTGATAGACCCCTTGAGCGATTCTGTTAAGGGTTGAGACCCTCTTGACGAGATCCATCCTCATTGCTTGAGAGGATTGGACCGGAGGACCTACTCCATCCACCACCTCACCACTCCCCATCTCGGACCAGATCATGACCATCTCCTGAGTCATCTCGATATGGAACTGCATCGCAAGATGCTTACCCATCGAGAATGCCTGGTTCTGACAGTACCGGCTCGATAGGAGGTGTGCCGCACCCTCAGGCAGGGTAAAGAACTCCCCATGCCAGTGGAATACATCGATGACAGACCGATCACCGAACCATTCACGTGCGGTGTTGTTGTCCGATCGACTGACCTCCCCCCAACCGAACTCCTTGGTGTCAGACCGCGCAACCGAACCACCGAATGCCTTTGACATCAACTGACCCCCGAGGCAGTGACCCATCACCGGCAGACCCGCCCGGTCGGCATCTCTGATGAGTTTGATGGCAGGATCAATCCATGGGAGGTCATCATTCACACTCATCGGCCCCCCCATAAATACCAGACCACTGAACGGGCTGATGCTACTTGGAATCTCATCACCTGAATCAATCCGGATTAATTGCCAGGGGATACCCTGACCCTCGAGGAACTCGGACAGATAGCCAGGCCCCTCGATCGGCGAACTCCTAAAGATAGCAACAGGCTTCATGAAAATCCTCTCACTCTATTAACGGCTATAAAGCAGTTGAGGCGTTAAATCGTTCTGGCTAAATCCGGGGATATTAGGCTTCTCGTAACGCATCAGGATGTCATGATAGACCCGAACAGATTCTGCCAGTATTACGGCCTCCCCCCCACGCGCGTAACCATGCTTCAGTTCTTCAAAGTACTGACTATGACTCAGAAGCGGGAGCACTTTCCGCATATCGACCCATAGGTCTGGGCTGAGTCCCATTTTTTTGGATAGGATACGTGCATCCTCCAGATGCCCATAACCCAGGTTATAAGCGGCCAGCGCGATCCAGGTCCGGTCTGGCTCAGTAATACGGTATGGTAGCTTTTCTTTTAAGAGGAGCAGATAACGAGCCCCAGCGAGGATGCTCTGACGTGCATCAAGACGGTCCTTCACATTCATCCTGTCAGCAGTCGCCTCGGTCAGCATCATGATCCCGCGTACATTGGTCGGCGAGGTGGCTAACCGGTCCCAATGTGATTCATGGTATGCCAGTGCAGCGATCAACCGCCAGTCGATACCGGTCAATTCCTCTGCCTGATGAAAGTGATCACGAAGATCAGGTAAGACCGTTCTCCTCTTCATCAGAATACCGCCCACATCCATCTGATTTAAACGGTGGATATGCCCATAGTGCCGATCGATCAGTATTTTCAGCGTACCATCCTGCTCGATCCGTTTAAAGAATTGGTTCGCCTTCTCAACCAACTGAGGGTCCGACCCAGATGAGAATGACCATGCCTTACCGGTCTCGCCCCCCAAGTTAAAGGCGGTCGCCAGATTAGGATAAAAGTTCTTCGCGAGATTAATCTGTGTTGAGTCAGAGACGGCGTAATCGATCTTGCCCTCTGACAATCTCTCGAGCGTCTCATCGAATGGGTTCTCCATCTCAACCCATTTCAGGTCTGGATTCTTCAATTGAAGAGCCTTCATGAGTTCTGAGTGCGATCCCCCGGACGAAAGTTCGATTTTAGACCCGGTAATGTCCATAATAACTCGAGGCTTTGGGTAGTCTGTGTTGTAGACCAACTGGCTCTGTAAATGCTGATAGATCGGACCAAAGAGTGTGCCCTCAGAATGACGATCACTCACATTCAGTCCAGCAGCAAAGTGACCCTCAGAGGCTTGAAGTGCTAATAGTGCATGGCTTATCCCTGGCATGACTTTAAAGCTAACACCCAGACCCAATTCCTTTGCAAACTCCTTCACCAAATCGAACTCAAGTCCAGCAGAAATGCCATCCGAGTCCTCGTAGTAACTGCCCGGACTATTGACTGCAATGACGACAAGTTGGTCCGACCGAAGTCCCTCCTTAACGGGCTTTTCATGGAGATCACATGAGCCGATTAGGAGCATGCAGACTGCTATTATTGGTAATTGGAATTTGGCAAACATATGATCGTATTGAGCAGTATACGAATGCATTCTGACATGTTTTTGCAACGAACAATCAGCCGATAAGCTGGTAAGATATCCCTCCTCAAAATGGAGAGGTACCGAAGTGGCCATAACGGCGCTGACTCGAAATCAGATGGTCAGGGTAACCTGGCACGTGGGTTCGAATCCCACCCTCTCCGCCAATTCAGCATTCAAACTCGTCCAACTGAATCCAATAAACACAATAAATACATTACTTTACTATTGAAGTTAGTCCAAAGTGGCGTGGTAACATCCCATTGAGTCCAAGTTAAAACCGTGGTAAGTTCCGTGGTAACAATTTTTGCACTAATGGAGTTACCACGATGCCTATAAATCTGCTATCTGCAACTGAATGTAAGAACGCTACCAGCAATGGAGCTACTATTCGGAAGCTGTCAGATGGTGATGGTCTCTATCTATGGGTTTATCTTAATGGTCGCAAATACTGGCGAATGAGATACTGGCAAGTCGGCATGGAGAAGTCTCTCTCTGTTGGCGTTTACCCCAAGGTCAGCCTAAGTGATGCACGAAAAAAACGAAGTGAAGTATGCGGACAACTTCAAGCGGACCTTGACCCTTCTGCAGAACGCAAATCTGTATCTCTGCGGAAAAAACTCTCAGCAGAAAACTCTTTTGAGACTGTGGCCCGCGAGTGGTACACCAAGCAACTACACACTTGGGTTGAACACCACGCTAGCGATGTCAAGCGCCGCCTTGAGCGCAATATCTTCCCTACTCTTGGGAAACGTCCAATTGCCGATATTGAAGCGGCAGAGTTGCTTCAGACCATCAGGAAGATAGAAGTTCGAGGCGCTCACGACTTAGCACACAGAGTGTTACAGGTATGTGGGCAGGTATTCCGCTATGGTATTGCTACTGGGCGCTGCACTAGGAATCTATCCACTGACTTGCGTGGCGCTCTTACCCCCCATAAGAAACAACATCAGGCTGCCGTTCGCCCAGGGGAATTACCTGACTTACTGAGAGCAATTGCAAAGTATGACGTCACTGGTGGCAAACAAACCCGCCTAGCCTTGCAATTGCTAGCACACACCTTTGTCCGCACTAACGAGCTGATTGGTGCAGAGTGGGTAGAGTTTGATCTGAAACATGCATTGTGGATTATTCCAGCTAGCCGCATGAAGATGAGGGCAGAGCATGCTGTTCCTCTATCACGACAAGCTCTTGTAATGCTGGATGAACTCAAAGAAATATCAAGCGGAAGTCGGTTTGTATTCCCTGGCCGCAATCGTGATAAGCCTATCAGTAACAATACAATGCTGTTTGCTCTCTACCGTTTGGGCTACAAGGGCAAGATGACTGGTCACGGTTTTCGTGCAGTAGCATCTACCATCCTTAATGAAACTGGCTTTAACCCAGATGTGATTGAACGTCAGTTAGCACACTGTGAACGAAATGAAATAAGAGGTGCATATAATCGTGCTGAATATCTACCTGAACGAAAACGCATGATGCAGAAATGGGCAGATCGTTTAGAGAAACTAGAAGCTGGAGCGGATGTAATACCAATGACAGGGAGGGCCTAAATCATGCCACGTAAGAAAA
>JACDSH010000034.1 GCA_013450215.1 Nitrosospira sp. | reverse complement strand
TATTGCGGGTATGGGTCCGCTCATACAGTAACCCCACCAGCAAGAACATCGCACCTGCAATCAACCCGTGAGCGGACATCTGCAACACTGCACCCATGAGCCCTGTCTCATTGAGGGCGGCGATCCCCAACAAGACAATGCCCATGTGGCTGACCGAGGAGTAAGCCACCATAGCCTTGAGATCGCTCTGTCGCCACGCCAACAACCCGCCGTAAATCATCCCGAACAGCGCTAGGAAGACGAGATAGGGCTGTAATACTAGGGCCGCCTCCGGCAGCATGACCACGACCCTTATAAGGCCATAAGCACCCATCTTCAGTAATACACCGGACAGGAGAATGCTGACCGGGCTGGGCGCTTCAACGTGAGCTAGAGGTAACCATCCGTGTAGCGGGAAGATCGGCATCTTCACACCAAAGCCGAGTAGAAATCCCATCAACACCCAGACCTGTTCATCCCGAGGCATGCTTCGTGCGGCCTCAGTCATTGAGGCCATCAATGAACCACCCTGGACTGGCATGTAGTGGCCGATCGCAAGCAAACTGATCAGCATAAAGATAGAACCACCCATCGTGTATAGAACGAAGTTAAGGCTGGCCGAGTGACGCCTCTTACCACCCCAACGATCAATCAGAAAGAATAGCGGGATCAGGGTCAGTTCCCAGAAGATGTAAAACATGGCCCAGTCCTGAGCCATGAACACGCCCAACATCCCGAACTCCAGCAGCAGAATACAGATATGGAAACTCTTAACCCCATGTGAAATGGTAAAGGATGCCAGCATCGCAACCGAGGTGAGTAGCGCCGCTAATACCAGCATCGGTATCGACAATCCATCAACCCCTAATGCGAAGGCGCTACCGAGTTTAGGGTTGAGCGTGAACTGCTCGCTGAACTGTATGGCACTATCCTGCTGATCATAAATAACGATCAGCCAGCAACTGACTAGGAATGTGAGGGTCGCAAAAAGATTTGCCAGGAAACGGATGGAACGGGTATCCGTTCCAGAGGTGAAAGATATAACAAAAATGCCTACTATAGGAGTCCAAAGCAATAAGCTAAGTATTCCCATGATTCCGGCTTACACTTTAAAACTTGATTTGAAGGCAATTGAAGGCCGGGAGAGGGTTCCACGGCAGAACCAGGTGAGCGGAGGGCCAATCACTCTTATAATGAAACGAGCATTCCTCAGGATATATTGAATGCCGGATAGCAATCGAAGACGCATGACACTGCTCCCGCCAGGGCCATATCTAACGTAACGTTGTTTGATTAAGCTATCCAACAACCCCGCCTCCCTTTTTGACTAGATACTACGTGTATCTTATTTCAAACAGCAGGATAGATGCATTCTTACAAATTTTTTATATACACATACAAACAATAAATGAGCCGCCCCTAAGCGGCCCGCCTTGATCGAAACAAAATCTAGAGCCCCTACTTACCAGCGGCACCCACAAAAAATTCCGCCATTGCAAAGTAGATCGGGACGCCGATAAAGATGTTGAATGGGAACGTTATCCCGAGTGAGGCACCGATCGATACCGCTGGATCCGCTTCCGGCACTGCGATCCGCATTGCCGCAGGGGCCGCGATGTAGGAGCAGCTAGCATACAACACAGCCAGCATTGTGGTACCACCCAGAGACAGTCCAAACATCCCACCCAGAAAGGCACCGAATAACCCCGCAGTGAGCGGGAACAGTATCCCGAACACCACCAGGAAAAGGCCCTTCTTCCGGATAGCGTCCAATCGAGCTGATGCCAGCAGACCCATCTCAAGTAAGAAGAATGCCAGCACCCCCATGAACAGATCCATGAACATCTTGTCGAGTGGTGAGACCAACTTCACTATACCGGCGTAGTAACCGATAATGACCCCGCCCACCATCAAGAAGATACTGGTTCCTGTTAAGATCTCGTGCATCAGCTTGCCCCATGGGGTCTCACCGCCGGCACCTCGCCTTGCCAAGACTGTACCGGTCACAAGTGCAGGAATCTCCATCAGCGCCATGATCAGGACCATGTAACCTTCAGCTTCCACGCCCTTACCTTCCAAGAAGGCAAGGCCCACCGCAAAGGTCACCGCACTCACCGATCCGTAGTGGGCCGCTATAGCCCCCGCATCAGCCTGACTGAACTTACCTATCTTTTTCAGTATGGGGTAAGCACATAATGGAACCAGTGCTGCCAGCACAACCATCGACAGAGCAATCGGCAGAACTTCCATGATTTCGTACTTGGCCATTGAGACCCCACCCTTCATACCGATCGCGATCAGTAGGAAGAGACTCATACTCTTATATAAAGCCTCTGGGATCTTCAGGTCAGACTTTAAGACCCCAGCCAAGACGCCTAAGATAAAAAATAGTACTACCGGTTGTATGGTTGGCATTTCTGATCTCCGTAATTATTTTGTTTTCTACTACAATTGCTTGTTGCGCAAAATATCACAACAAATGTGAAGAAATCCTCTTTTAGATGTGATTAATTTGTGATGTCAAGAATATCAAGATCACTCTTGTCAGGGAAAGGTGATATGGAAAGTCGCTCCATACCCAGGCGTACTGTCCACCTCGATCAGCCATCCGTAATGATCACAGATGCGCTGCACAATCGCGAGTCCAATCCCAAGACCCTCCCCCTGGGTCGACCCACGGAAGAACCGTTCAAATAGGAAGGGCAGGTAAGAGGGTTCGATGCCAATTCCTGAATCAGAGATTGTGAGTTTGCGGCCCTTAAATTTAACCTTCACAGACCCTTGAGAGGTATATTGAACGGCATTCCGAAGCAAATTCACCAGTGCCGTCTGAAGGGCTTGCCGGTTCAGTGTGAGGACCGCATTTAGTTCCACATCCACCTCAAAATCAAGTTGCTTAAGCGTGATTTCGGGGCGTAGATGCTCGGCCGCATCGTATACACACTCTGCGATTGAAACTAATTCCATAACGCCCAGTGCCTGCTCCCGAGCAAGAAATAATAACGCCTGAAGCTGCTCACCCATTCGAGTCGCGGCAGACTCGATCATGCCGATTCGGTTACGCACCTTCTCGGACATGTTCGACTCCGCTGCCAGCAACTCACAGCTCGTTAAGATGGTCGTGATTGGGGTACGCATCTCATGACTTACATTGGCCGTGAACTCCTGCTCACGCTGCAACATCCGTCTGATCCGTTTTTGGTAATCATCCAGCGCATTTGCAAGTTGGGCCACCTCTACATCCATACCAGGCTGTGTCAGTGGCACCCCCTGAACATTGCCTGGCGCGAGCTTCCTCACCTGCCCTGCAAGATCTGCGACCTCCCTGACTAGGAGACCAGCGAGCAGATATCCCACCACGAGCGCAACCACAATCAGAGAGATTAAGGATAGTCCGATCAGCAGCCCAAAGTCACGCTTACGCTGCTCATGCAATCCGATTTCGTACGCGACCAGAAACTTGACCCCCTCCACATGACGTACAGCGGCCCTGACCTCCTGAGGGCCGCGAAATACTACATGCCGACGCTGATTGAGACCTTGCAGATAGGGGGGAAGACGGAGCTCATCTGAACGTTCAGGAAGGATGTACTCTTCGAGGTTGGACCCAGCTTGCGGAACAAAATTAGGTTGCTGACGGTAACGCTCGATGAGATGTTCCATCTCCATCTCAATGACCTGATCAATATGAGCCTCCTCAATATCGCCTGAGGCGACATAGAGACTGATACCGAGTGTTCCGACAACAAGTATACTGAATATTGCGAATGTCAGCGCAATACGTAGGCGCAGTCCTCTCTTAAACTCGAGCACGCGTATTCAGTCGGTAGCCGAGGCCGTGGACGGTCTCGATCGGATCGTAGCTCCCCGCCCGGAGCAATGCACGCCTTAACTCATGCATATGGCTACGGAGGGTGTCGCTGGTCTCCTGAACGCCCCCCCAGACCCCAGACTCAAGTTCTTTACGGCTGAATACACGGCCAGGCTCTCCCAGCATCAGTGCCAGCAATCGGATACATTTTGGAGGCAGCTTAACCCCTTCACCCGCAAAATTAACAGACATGGTCTTCGGATCGAATGACAGGTCACCGGACTCTAATATCCGGCTGATCACCTTCCCGCTATGACGCTTATGCATTGCAACCAGGCGTGCCTCGACCTCTTTCAATGCAAATGGCTTGACCAGGTAGTCATCTGCCCCACTCTCAAAACCCTTCAGCTTATCTTCAAGCATATCTCGCGCGGTCAGCATCAGTACCGGCGTATCGAGATGGGCCTCCCGACGGAGCTTTCGACAGAGTGTGATCCCGTCCATGCCGGGCAATCCAATATCAAGAAGGATGCCGTCGAATGGTTGAGTAATCGCGAGATGAAGTCCGGTCACGCCATCGGCCGCCGCATCAACGCTATGACCCCTGCTTTCTAAAAAATCATAGAGATTGGTTGCGATGGCACGGTCGTCTTCGATGATAAGTATATGCACGGATGAGTGTCCTGCTGAGATGTTACAAGATCATGGATTGCCTATGTAATACGGTGATGAGAGCGGTGCGGGCCGTCAGAGATACTCAATCATCACTGATGATACTTACGGCTCAGTGCGTGGACAGCATCGACCAGCGTGAGCGCACTCTCAGGCGGCGTGAACTGCGAGATACCATGACCGAGATTGAAAACATGTCCACTCCCATTGCCATAGCTCGCCAGAATTTTTTCTGTTTCGGCGGTGATCACTTCGGGGGATGCAAATAATACGAATGGATCAAGATTTCCTTGTAGTGCGACCTTGTCTCCGATCCGTCGACGTGCTTCACCGATGTCCGTTGTCCAATCGAGTCCAACCGCATCGCAACCACTGTTAGCAATACTCTCAAGCCAAAGACCCCCACCCTTAGTGAAGACCACTGCAGGGATACGCACACCTCCATGCTCACGCTTTAACCCGGCCAGTATCTGACTCATGTAACGCAGTGAGAACTCTTGATACGCGTTATGCGATAAGGCCCCTCCCCAGGTATCAAAGATCATCACCGCCTGCGCACCCGACTCGATCTGTGCATTCAGGTAGCTGGTGACTGACTGGGCATTGATATTAAGGATATGGTGCAGCAACTCTGGACGTTGGTAGAGCATGGTCTTGATCTGACGGAAGTCGGTCCCGCCACACCCCTCAACCATGTAGCACGCGAGGGTGAATGGGCTACCCGAAAAACCAATCAGGGGGACCTGGTTATCCAGGGTCTTACGAATCTGTGACACCGCATCCATCACATACCGCAAATGGACATTCGGGTCGGGCACGGTTAATGCCTGTATCTCCCACTCCTCACGTAATGGTCGCTCAAACTTCGGACCTTCTCCTTCCGCGAAATAAAGGCCCAGACCCATCGCATCCGGAATGGTCAGAATGTCGGAGAAGAGAATCGCAGCATCCAGAGGGAATCTCGCCAGAGGCTGCATGGTGACCTCGGTTGCGAAGTCAGGGTTCTTGCATAGCGACAGAAAGTTGCCCGCGCGTGCACGTGTCTGGTTATATTCTGCGAGATAACGACCGGCCTGGCGCATCATCCATACCGGCGTATATTCAGTCGGTTGCCTTAGAAGTGCACGTATCAGCGTATCATTTTTTAATTTTGTCATTCAGAAGACCACTCCATCCCATAAATTCGACCAAATACTACCAGCGATTAGACTCTGCGTACACCGTGCCAGCCATGATTAACTCTCCTCGATCGCGAATAGACGGCGGTACTCTCGGATTGCATAACGATCGGTCATCCCTGCGATGTAGTCCGCAATCGCCTGGTGACCCTCCTTCTGAAAACGGGACTGGTCTGCCGGTGGTAGCAGTCGTGTATCAGAGCTGAATGCATTGAATAACATCTCGACGGTATGACGGGCCTTGTTACTCATTCGAGAGACCTGGTAGTGACGGTAGAGATGCTCCCTCAAGAACTTCTTCAGTTCCTGCTGTTCCTGCCTGATCGTCTCACTGAAGCCGATGAGTGCCGGTGATGAGCGAACCCCATTCAGGCTATCTAGCCGTGCGTCCGAGATGCTGTCCATACTCTGCTGAGTCAGGTCCGCTACCAGCGTATTGATCATGCGTCGAACAGTTTCATGGACCAGACGACGTCCTGCGATGTCTGGGTATCGTTTCCTCACCATCGATAGATGGCGCGAGAATATGCCAACCCCCTCCAACTGCTCTTGATCGATAAGGCCCGACCTCAGCCCATCGTCCACATCGTGGTTATTGTAGGCAATCTCATCGGCTAAATTGGCGAGCTGGGCCTCAAGTGAGGGCCTCTGATTCGCGATGAACCTCTCACCCACATCACCAAGCCTCTTCGCGTTCTTCATCGAACAGTGTTTCAGGATGCCTTCACGCGTTTCAAAACACAGATTCAGCCCGTTAAATAGACCGTAACGCTCCTCCAGTACATCCACCACCCGGAGAGACTGAAGGTTATGTTCAAATCCACCATGATCCTTCATGCACTCGTTCAGAGCATCCTGCCCTGCATGACCGAAGGGCGTATGTCCCAGATCATGGGCCAGTGCGATCGCCTCGACCAGGTCCTCGTTAAGGTGCAGGTTGCGTGCGACAGAGCGACCGATCTGCGCCACCTCTAGGCTATGGGTTAAACGGGTACGGAACAGATCCCCCTCATGATTGACGAAGACCTGGGTCTTATACTCGAGACGGCGGAACGCGGTTGAGTGAATGATCCGATCACGGTCACGCTGGAACTCGCTACGACCGGCGGGGGGGTCCTCTTGAACACGTCTTCCGCGTGAATTTTCAGGGGTGACTGCGTAGACCGCAAAGTCATGCATCATTAATACATTCCAAGAGTGTCTCTCTCAATGCCGGGCCGGGGACCTCAGCATGGATGACGGCCTCGCCGATCCGGTTCAAGAGGATGAAACGCATCCTCCCACCCTCGACCTTCTTGTCTAGCCCCATCAGATCCAGGTACCGATCCACCCCAAGACTGGGCGCGACAACCGGCAAACCCGCCTGCACGTAGATCTTCCGGATACGCTCGACCGCGTCCACTCCGATCATCTGCATCCGGTGAGATAACTCCGCTGCCAATAAAGTACCCGCCGCCACTGCCTCCCCGTGCAGCCATACGCCGTAACCCATTCCATTCTCAATGGCATGGGCGAAGGTATGACCCAGATTGAGCAGTGCTCGGACCCCGCCCTCGTGCTCATCATCCGCCACAACTTCTGCCTTATTCTGACAACTTCGTCGAATTGCTTCATTCATGACGTCATAATCGCGCATTAGTAGCTTATCCATATTCACTTCCAACCACTCAAAAAAGACGTGGTCCCGGATTAGCCCGTACTTAATGATCTCAGCAATCCCCGCGCGCAACTCCCTCTCGGGTAGAGTCTTAAGGGTTGCACTATCTGCCAGTACCAATCGAGGCTGATAAAAAGCGCCGACCATGTTCTTACCGAGTGGGTGATTGATTCCGGTCTTACCCCCAACAGATGAATCCACCTGAGCCAATAGCGTGGTCGGGACTTGAATGAACGGAACCCCCCTCAGATAAGTGGCTGCGGCGAATCCCGCCAGATCACCAACCACCCCCCCTCCAAGGGCTATGACTGTAGTATTACGCTCACACCGACTTGATAACAGTCCGTCATGAATCAGGTTCAGTGTGTGCCAGTTCTTATGCTCCTCACCATCCGGAAGAATGATCGGAAATGATGCAACCCCCTGCCCCTCCAACCCCCCCTGCAATCGCGCTAGGTAGAGTGGCGCCACCGTGGTATTGGTGACGATTGCGACCCTCTTTTGCGGCAGATGAGGCAGGATGAGTTCCGCCTGGTCGAGTATTCCGGCCCCGATATGAATTGGGTAGCTGCGCTCATTAGCAGCGGGGGTGAGTTTGACCGTGATGGTTTGCATGGTATTGGGGCCTAACGTTACGGAAGGGTCGCTATATCGAACCGGCTAAGAGTCTTCATTGTCCGCCTGATCGGACTCTGAGCCCGCAGCCATCAACCGCTGGGCAAGTGAACGGGTCATCTGGTAACTCCCCTGGCTCCCATTCTCAACCACAATATGAGCGGCCTCGGAGTAAACAAGGTCGCGCTGTGAGTAAATCGCTGACATTGTGGCGCGGGGGTCCGGGGTCTGAAGTAGCGGTCTATTCTTGTCGTTTCTGGTGCGCTTCCACAGATGGTCCACCGTGGCTCGCAGATAAATTACAGTTCCATTGTCCCGGAGGAGGTTGCGATTCTCTTCACTCAAGACCGCACCCCCTCCCGTAGCCAGTACAATATTCTTTAGCTTCACCAACTCCCGCAGCATCCCAGTCTCACGCTTACGAAAACCTTCCTCCCCCTCAATCTCAAAGATGACCGGTATGCTGACCCCAGTCCGCTTCTGGATCTCGCGGTCAGAATCAAAGAATGTTTTGCCCAGATAGCCCGCCAAGGACTTCCCGATGGTGGTCTTGCCCGCACCCATCATCCCCACCAGAAAAATATTGCCGCTCGGCCCTATCGCAGCAGCATCTATCGGTCTGGTCTCGTTAACTGAATTCATTGGTTCAATTGTAGCGGAAATGCGCCCATCCGCGTAACACAAAACCGCACCGTCCTTTACTACATCATCACCTATAGAAGCCGAGTTTCAGAAGCATTCTCAGATTTGCATTTTTTAAAGCAACACGTCACCCCGGGTATTGCAGTTGGTTATTGGGCGAGACGCACTTATAATTCAATGATGCCGATCCCGATGCTGAATCTCAAAGAGTATCCTTCATGCTGAGGCGGTGGGTGGTCTACCCAATCGCCACCCTTCTGGGACTGATTCTGATCGGTGCACTCATGCTCGGTTTTGCGGTCATGATCACTCTCCCCACACTGCCCTCTCTCGAGGCTCTGACAGACTACCGTCCAAAAATCCCGCTACGTGTCTACACCGCCGATGGGATCCTGATGGGAGAGTTCGGTGAGGAACGTCGTGCTGTGGTCAAGGTTGGAGAGGTCCCGAAACAACTGAAGCAGGCGATACTGGCGGCAGAGGATGACCGGTTCTACCAGCACGGAGGGGTCGACTACGCGGGTGTACTGAGGGCCGCCTATTCCAACTTAACCTCGGGTGGAGCACGTCAGGGTGCCAGCACCATCACCATGCAGGTCGCCCGTAACTTCTTCCTGAGTAAAGAGAAAACGCTCACCCGTAAGTTCAGTGAGACCTTGCTCGCCTTCAAGATTGAACATAGCCTGACTAAGGACGAAATCCTCGAGCTTTATATCAACCAGATCTATCTGGGCCAGCGTTCCTATGGATTCGCCTCTGCATCACAGGTCTACTTCGGCAAACCCCTATCCGATATCAATCTGGCCGAGGCCGCGATGCTGGCAGGCTTGCCCAAAGCGCCCTCGAGTTATAACCCGATCGTGAATCCTAAGCGTGCTAAAACGAGACAGGCCTATGTTCTACGTCGGATGAATGAGATCGGGCAGATCTCGGTTCAAGAATATAAAGAAGCTACAGGAAAGGCCCTCGTCATTAAGCGTAAATCACAAGAGTTTGCAGTCCACGCTGAGTATGTGGCTGAGATGGCCCGTCAAGTGATCTACGACCGTTACCAGGAGGAGACCTATACACGAGGATTTAAGGTCTATACCACGGTCCGTCAGCTCGACCAACAGGCGGCCTATCAGTCTCTCCGTCAGGGGGTAATGGATTATGACCAGCGTCGCGGTTACCGTGGCCCCGAGTCCTTTGTGAAACTAGTAAAGAATGACGTCTCTCAGGAAGAGATACTGGAGAGTGCGCTTCAGGATCGGTATGATAGCGGCGATCTCTATGCGGCCGTCGTCCTAACCGCCAACTCGAAGTCTGTTCATGCCTACCGCAGGGGCGGTGAGCGGATCGAGATCGCTGGAGAGGGTCTCAAGTTTGCCCAGAAGTTCCTCTCCGAGACCGCTCCACAGGTTCAACAACGCATCCATCCTGGCTCAATCATCCGTGTTCAGAAGAGTGATAAAGGTCTGTGGCAGATTGTTCAGATCCCACAGGTCGAGGCCTCTCTGGTCTCGATAGACCCACAAGATGGCGCGATCCGATCTCTGGTCGGCGGGTTCGACTTTAACCGCAACCAGTTCAACCACGTGACTCAGGCATGGCGTCAACCCGGATCGAGCCTCAAGCCATTTATCTATTCTGCGGCATTGGAGAAGGGATTCAATCCTGCCACGGTCATTAATGATGCTCCGATCTCATTCAGTGCGGCAGAGACAGGGAGTAAGCCGTGGGAGCCGCGTAACTTCGAAAGTAAGTATGATGGCCCAATCCGTATGCGAGAAGCGCTTGCTAAGTCGAAGAATACGGTCTCGGTCCGTATCCTCCAGGCGATCACCGTTCAGTATGCACAGGACTATATCTCTCGATTCGGTTTCGACCCGAGCAAGCACCCCCCTTATATGACCATGGCATTGGGTGCTGGGTCAGTGACCCCGATGCAGATGGCGGTCGGTTACACCGCCTTCGCCAATGGTGGTTTCCGTGTTTCGCCTTACTTCATCCAGCGTATCGAGGACGAGAAGGGGAATATCTTGGAGCAGGCACAACCCTCTCAGGTGGCTAAGAACGCGGTTCAGATCATCGACCCTCGTAATGCCTATCTCATGACCACCATGATGCAAGACGTGGTCGAGAGGGGGACCGCGACACGTGCAAAGCAATTGAACAGAACCGACCTGGCCGGCAAGACCGGCACCACCAATGACCATGTCGATGCCTGGTTCTGCGGTTACCAGACCAACCTAGTCGCGGTCGCTTGGATCGGTTTTGATAACCCAAAATCACTAGGTGAAAATGAGACCGGGGGCCGTGCCGCGCTACCGATATGGGTTAACTATATGGGTAAGGTTCTACAAAATGTCCCCATGTCACCCCCAACCTCTCCTCAAGGGATCGTTACCGCCAGAGTCAATCCGACGACCGGGTTCAGGGTATCTCATGGAGGGATAGTGGAACACTTCCTGCAGGAGCAATTGCCTCCCACCGAGGCAGGTCATGAGGATGGTGACGGCTCTAAGCCGCCTGCCGGTCTACCTGATGATCTGATGTAGCAATCTCCCGAATGTCGATACCGGATGCAGTACCCGGCCCAAGGTCATCCAGTAGCTCCTCTGTCAGGAACCTTTTAACCAGGCCGCTGCATCCATCGCGTAATAGGTCAGAATGCCATCCGCGCCGGCCCGTTTGAAGGCAAGTAATGATTCCAGGACGCAGGCCCTCTCATCGAGCCAACCATTCTGGGAGGCCGCCTTCAGCATCGCGTACTCACCACTAACCTGATAGACGAAGGTCGGCGCGCCAAACTCG
Organism: Nitrosospira sp.; assembly: GCA_013450215.1. Classification (GTDB taxonomy): domain Bacteria; phylum Pseudomonadota; class Gammaproteobacteria; order Burkholderiales; family Nitrosomonadaceae; genus VFJL01. The sequence continues at coordinate 20,765 of JACDSH010000034.1, read as the reverse complement.
CTCTTCACCCGTCGTACGATATCGAGATAGGGCATACCGGGCTTGATCATGACCATATCAGCCCCCTCCGCCAGATCCAGTCCGACCTCCCACAGCGCCTCATCCGAATTAGCCGGATCCATCTGGTAGGTATACTTGTTACCCTCCCCCAGATTGGCAGATGAGCCGACTGCATCTCGAAATGGGCCGTAGAAGCTGGAGGCATACTTTGCCGAATAAGCGAGTATCCGCGTGTGAATGAAGTTCTTTCGGTCCAGGGCAGCTCTGACTGCTGCTATTCGACCGTCCATCATATCTGACGGTGCCACTACATCAGCACCTGCCTGTGCATGGACCAGCGCCTGATCAGCCAGGACCGACACGGTCTCATCATTCATCACATAGCCATTACCATTGATCAGACCATCCTGCCCATGGCTAGTATAAGGATCAAGTGCTAGGTCGGTGATGATGCCAAGCTCGGGGAATCTCTTCTTCAGTTGGGCCACCGTCCGCGGGACAAGGCCCTCAGGGTTAAGGGCCTCGATCGCATCCAGACTCTTCAGACCGGGCTCGATCACCGGGAAGAGCGCCATGGCAGGGATCCCGAGCTGCGAGCACTTTTCTGCCTGGTGTAGCAGCCTATCAATGCTCTGCCTGACCACCCCCGGCATTGATGGAACCGCCTCCTCGCGGTTCTGCCCATCGAGCACAAATACTGGGTAGATCAGGTCATCAACCTTTAAGTGGTTTTCTCGAACCAGTCGGCGAGAGAAATCATCCCGACGCAAACGACGCATTCTTTTCTGTGGAAACTGACTGAAAATTGGCATTATCTACCCATGTTAAGAGATAAGAAAAAAGTTTAACAAAAAATTTCACATTCTTGGAACTTGTTCGCAGGTCATCTGTCCTAAATAAGTACAATACTTGATTGTCTCCCGCTTTCCCTACCTAGGCGGGACCTTAATGCTAATTAAGGCAGATTACCCTCGGCTTTACTCCCCTTTAGCCGAGGGTTTTTTTTGTTGGGACTGGCGATTGGATTCCAACTTACTGCCGGATCCAATGGCTCATCCAACTGTTTGGATTTAAGCCACCCCCCGAGCACACTCGTCGCTTCCTCAATCCCCTCCCTAGCAAGGCTAGAGAAGAGTTGGGTCGTACACTGTTGATAACTCTCCTGCAGGAAGGATTCAACCTCCTTGAGAACCTTTCTGGCCTGCTGTCTGGCGAGCTTATCCGACTTGGTCAGTATCACATGGACCGCCTTCCCTGTCGGCGCAAACCAGTCGAGCATTCTCCGATCAAGAGGCGTTAATGGATGCCTCACATCCATGATGAGTACCATTCCATGGAGCGGGTCCCGAGTTTGCAGGTAGCTACTGAGGAGGTGTTCCCAATGCTCTCGGATCTCCCTAGGGACCTTGGCATAGCCATACCCCGGAAGGTCAACCAAAAACCGATTACCCCCCAACTGAAAGAAGTTAATATGCTGAGTGCGGCCCGGCGTCTTACTGACAAATGCGAGACGGCCTCGGTTGGATAGTGTATTGATAACACTCGACTTACCAGCATTGGATCGTCCCGCAAAGGCGATCTCCACCCCCCCATCCAGTACCGGCAAGTCCTGCATATGATTGACGGTGGTGTAGAAGGTCGCGTGCTGAAAGAGGGACATGGGTTTCCGAATCAGGTTTTGGGGAGAACTGCTAAATTAACTGGATTAATGGGAATAGACGACACCACCGGTACCGGATACCCCAGCGCTACAAAACCGTCCCGGCAGCATCCTCGTCCATCGCCATCAATCCCTCGAGTACGAGATTATCCACCATCATAGCCGGAATATTAAGACGGTCTAGTAATATTGAGGCCGCACCGCCGCTTATGATGCATTCTGGGATATGCCCCAAGGTCTCTGTCAGCATGACTGCCATACGCTCAACCGCTCCTGCTAGGGCATGCGCACCCCCGCTCCAGATCGCATCCTTGGTGCTGTCCGGATAATCACGAAACTCTCCTCCCTCAGGCCTCAGTGAGGAGGTTCCCCTCGTCAATGCATCCTGCATCAATTGAAGGCCTGGAACGATAATCCCTCCCAGAAATTCACCTGTGTCTGAGAGCGCGTCCACCGTCATCGCGGTGCCTGCACTGACCACGATACAACCCTGCCGTTGAATCCTCCATGCTGCAATGAGTGCAGCCCATCGGTCAGTCCCCAGTTGAGTTGGGTCTGCATAGTAGTTACGCACTCCGCACTGATAGGCACTTGCGACCGCCCATTGGGGCTGTGCCCTCCAATGAGCAAAGAGGTCAGACAGGTTTGACCTTGCCCCATCCCCCGCCACATTGGAGATGATGATCCTCATGGGCTCTGGCAGGCCTTGCCATACCCTCTCCAACTGCTCGCTCTCGCCTTGCTGGACGACCCCATGATGGCTCCAAGAATGACCATCATGGAGCCCCCACTTGATACGAGCATTCCCAGAGTCAACTGCCAATAAGTAATTCATTATCAGGCCACCTTGCGTAGACTAATCTCGCCGCTGTTGTAACTGTGGTCACCCCCCGGGGTATTCAGTATCAATGATCCGTCCTGACCCACACCACGCACCAACCCCTCCTGGAATGATCCATCCGGCATCTGCAACTGAACGGACTGATTCTCGAGTGCGTGATAATGGACCCACTCCTGCCTAAAGGGTGCAAATCCATGGCACTCAAAATCCCTTAACACCCTCGCAAGCTCGAGCAATAATGCCGCCATGAGTCGGTTCCGATCTGGCGTCTCTCCATTGATAGAGTATAGGTCAGTCGCAGACTGATCTATACGATCCTTGATAGTGTCTGACACTTTTAAGTTGATGCCGATACCGATCACGGCAACCGTGGGTCCCAGCATATCGCCCTGTAACTCGATCAGGGTACCCGCAAGCTTGCGGCCATCGATCAGAACATCGTTAGGCCATTTAAGGGCTGCATCCTCAAACCCAGATGATCTGAGTACACGCGCGATCGCGACCCCCACCGCGAGACTCAGTCCGGATAATAGATTGGCCCCCTGCTGGAATCTCCAGACCAGAGAGAATGTCAGCCCATCTCCCAGTCCGGAATGCCATTCCCGCCCACGTCGACCCCGACCCCCGGTCTGTAGCTCCGTCGCCAGGACAGAGATAGAACGATCTCCAGAGATCTTTTTAATTGAAGATCTTTGCAACAACAGGCTATTAGTTGATTCGGTGGTGTCCATGATCTCGAGACGGAATGCACTCGCCTCTTGACCAAGATGCGTCAGAATCAATTCTCGGTTAAGCCACTGCAACCTCTCCGGCAATCGGTAACCACGTCCATGAACCTTATTCACCACAAGACCAAGTTCTTCCACACCTTGTAGCGAGAGAGACACACTAGCTCGAGATACTCCCAATGCATGGGCGATGGCAACACCAGAATGGAACTCCCCATCATTCAATAATCGTAGAACAGGGAGTGTGAGCGACTTCATGTAAGATGATCGGAGGGTGTTGGAGTCATCATTGCAACTGTTCCAATATTAGACCCTTATTCGTACTAAATCTGGATGGCCGATCATTATATAATGTGCCACGCCCTGAATGGCGAATTACCTCGTGAGTGACCCACTTGAAAGACAATCCTGCCGTCAGACCACCCACCGCTGCAAACGCAACTATGCCCGCAGCTAATTTCATCCGTAACCTGATCGATGATGACAACCGTTCAGGTAAGTGGGGAGGACGGGTTGAGACCCGCTTCCCACCTGAACCGAATGGATACCTCCATATCGGTCATGCTAAGAGCATTTGTCTTAACTTTGGTCTTGCCCGTGATTACGGTGGCATCTGTCACCTCCGTTTCGATGACACCAATCCTGAAAAAGAAAATCAGGAGTATGTCGATACCATCATCGAGTCGGTCAGGTGGCTCGGCTTCGATTGGGGTCGCAACCTTCACTACGCATCCGACTATTTCGACAGGCTGTACGAACTTGCCGAACAACTGATCACTCGGGGTCATGCCTATGTCGACAGCCTCACCGCTGAGGAGATCCGTTCACTCAGAGGCACACTGACCGAGGTGGGCAAGAATAGTCCTCACCGTGACCGAAGCATCAATGAGAATCTCGACCTCTTCCGACGCATGAAGGCCGGTGATTTCGCTGATGGTGAGTATGTACTCCGAGCCAAGATTGATATGTCTTCCCCCAATATCAATCTACGTGACCCGGTCATCTACCGCATCCGTCGTGCCCACCACCACCGTACCGGTGACAGGTGGAGCATCTACCCGATGTATGACTATACCCACTGCATCTCGGATGCCCTTGAGAGGATCACACACTCCATCTGCACACTGGAGTTCGAGGACCACCGACCCCTCTATGACTGGGTCTTGGATCAATTGCAAGATCAGGTCCAATGCCATCCACAACAGGTTGAGTTTGCTCGTCTGAATATGACCTATACCGTGACGAGTAAGCGCAAACTCATGGAACTGGTCGAGAGTAGCCTGGTCGATGGGTGGGACGACCCCCGCATGCCCACCCTGGTCGGGATGCGCCGCCGCGGCTACACCCCTCAATCGATTCGGCTCTTCACTGACCGTATCGGCGTGAGCAAATCCGACTCGTGGATCGATATGGGCCTGCTGGAAGACTGTCTCAGACAGGACTTAAATGAGAGCGCACCCAGACGTATCGCAGTCTTAAGACCTCTCAAACTCATCATAGATAACTTCCCAGAGGGGCAAGTTGAAGAGTGCACCGCTCCCAACCATCCCCAAAATCCTGAATGGGGAAGCCGTCCGGTCGCCCTCTCAAGGGTCCTCTATATCGAGCAAGAGGACTTCATGGAGGTTCCCACCAAGGGCTACTTCCGCCTCTCACCCGGGATGGAGGTCCGACTCCGTTATGCCTATATCGTGAAGTACGTTGGCCTCGTTAAGAATGATAACGGTGAGATTGAGGAGATCCATTGCACCTATGACCCTGACACCAAGAGCGGGACACCGGGCGCCGAGTCTCGCAAGGTCAAGGGTAATATTCATTGGCTATCCTCCCTCCATGCCTGCAAGTCGGAGGTCCGAATATTTGACCGACTCTTTGTAGAACCTCACCCCGATTCGGGCGGTAAGGATTATAAAGACTCCCTGAATCCTCACTCGAGGGAGATCCTATCGGCCTATCTTGAACCCTCCCTCAGTGACGCCCTACCTGAAGAGCTATTCCAGTTTGAACGGAATGGCTACTTCATCGCTGACCGGGTTGAATCAAAGCCCGGAAGACCGATCTTCAATCGCGCGGTCACGTTACGGGACTCCTGGGGAAAGTCCAGCTGACCTTAGAGTTCCGATGAATAGGTACAAGACTTCACAAATACCTCACTTCTGCATGACGATTTCTTCACTCAGATCATGATAATTTCTCGAACGGATGGCGGTACAGAATACCCCCAGTCAATTTTTAGCCACGCTAGCGTGGCATCGAAGACTGAAGACTTGATCAGAAGAAAGATTGGATCCTGATCATTTAATGTAAATAAACAAATTAACGTGACCGATTAAAGAGGAATTAAATGCTCATTAAACAAAAAATTATTGCCCTACTCGCCGCAACTGGGCTAGTGCTTTTGGCCCCCATATCGGTCCACGCTGAGTCTGCCCTTAACGATAATACCGGCGATTCGATAGACTTCCAGTCTTGGAATAATGTCACTGCGATCGGTAAGTTCGATTCTCTAGGAATAACCAATCCGAAGCTTGCAAACTTCAGGTGGTGGATGGAAGGTCAGGGACGTTTTGGCAATGATGGGACACGATTCTCACAGGCCATCGTTCGCCCCGGCCTCGGTTATCAAGTTAATAGGACGACCCAAGTCTGGCTAGGCTATGCATGGGCCCCAACCACTGCCCCCTTTGCCAGTACATCGTTTGATGAGCAACGGATATGGCAACAATTATCATGGGCTGACCGTTTCAAGATTGGTCCCTTTAACCCCACATTCGCACTTCGCACCCGTTTTGAAGAACGCTGGGTAGAACAATGGAAAGACCCTAGCGGCGATACCGGTTATCGTTTCCGTCAACTGGCTAGGGTATTGATTCCTGTGCCACAAGCCCCTAACTTTGGCTTAGTCTTGGCAAATGAAATATTTGTGCATATGAATAATGCATGGGGAGCATCGGGCCCTCACAGTGGTTTTGATCAGAACCGGGCATTTGCAGGTGGGGCGTATACGATTAATAAATTTGCACGCACCGAGATTGGTTATATGAATCAGACCCTCAATAGATTTGGTAACACTAATCTGATGGATCATATTCTGTCGACGAATCTGTTCCTCAACTTCTAACCGCATGAAAAAAATAGCCAGAGGAACATTCACCCCTCTGGCCATTCTTGCGAGCATAGCACTCATCTCACCAGTCCAGTCCGACGCCAGTCCGACTGGACTTTCTAATTTTACACACTGTCTAAAAGAATCTAGAAAAGCCCTTGGAAAAACCTCCGCCCAAGAGATTAGTCGGATCTGCCGTGAGCAATTTCCAAAAAAGCGACCCAAAGATCAGGACCTGTCACCAGATGTCCTGAATAAACTCGACGCAGATGGGGGACCTGCCTATGGCACCTTCAGCGGCAGCCTCTTCAATGGCAATACCGATTACACCATCACCCAAGTCACCCTCCACCTCACCCCGATCCAGCCTGAGATACCACTTATCACGAACGAGTACACGATCGATATGAACGCGGCACCTCTGACCAAGGCCGCGCTCTCGGTGGCGCTTACATCCGACAGAACTCGTGAATTTTCGTGGAGATTGATCAATGCTCGAGGATACAAAGCTCGATAATACATTCAAACAAGAAGAAGGTTTCTGCTAGAGAAGGGGCTTGATCGTAGCCTCTAACTTGCTACGACTGAGAAGTCCTAGATGGGTACTAATAATATTTCCGCTACGGTCGATGATAACTGTGAATGGGAGTGCTCCCTGTTTATTTCCCGCTGCCTCGGCTAATGACATGGCCTCCATCCCACCCGTCAGTACCGAGTAATTGATCCCGATATCTTGGCTGAAGGCAGCCGCCTTCTGAGGTTGGTCCACCGCAATTCCTACAAAGACTAGACCCTGATCACGGAATTGATTCTGGACCTCAATGAATTCTGGGATCTCTTTTCGACAGGGCTCGCACCAACTCGCCCAGAAGTTCACTACCAGAACCTGTCCACGCCACTGTGAGATCGGCTGACTCGTCCCCTGCAGATCAGGCAGAACGGCTGCGAGTATCGCTTCTGACCCTTTACTTGAAACACTTTCAGAAACACTTGAAGGACTGCCGCTGGTGAGCTGCCCCCGCAGCAGGAGTCCCGCCGTTACTGCCAATAAAGCAATCCCCGCATAGATTAAGATCTGTTTGAAATGAGCCATCAAATGAGGAGTGCATTCAGCACGGTGAGGAAGCTCTCTGCATTCTGAAAGCCGATCAGCCTGACTCCGGGGATGTCACGGCCCTGGCGATCCATAAACAGAATGCCAGGAGGACCGAATAGCTTAAAACGTTTGAGCAGTGCCAGATCGTCCGGTGTACCTGCGGTCACATCGACCTGGAGCAGTGTCACGCCCTTCAGACGAGACTGGACTCGTGCATCGGTAAAGGTGAAACGCTCCATCTCCTTACACGAGATACACCAGTCCGCATAAAAATCCACCATCACATACTGACCACGAGACTCTATGATCTGCTGATCAAGCTCTGCGATCGATCTGACCCGTCGAAAGGGCAGATGCTCACCCACACCAGCATTTTCCTTACCCGCCTCTACCGCACCAACGCTCGCAATATTTAATTTTGAGAGGGGCTGGAGAATATCCCGCCCACCAGACATAACCCCTATCAGCAATGCCACCCCGGTCAATAGCGCGATCAGTCCCACCCCCTTTAAGAATTTGCGTAGGCCTGAGGATGATGGCGGAAGTGGATCAATCGCGTGCAGGTAGATGGCCGAGACAATTAGCAGGACCGCCCACAAGATCATATGCACCACCGCCGGAATGACGGGCGATATCAACCAGATCGCCGTCCCCAGTAAAAGCACTCCAGAAAATCGTTTTACTGACTCCATCCAGGGACCCGCCTTTGGTAGCAACGCCCCAGCCGATGCGCCAAGTAGCAGTAGCGGCATACCCATTCCGAGTGCCATCACAAAGAGTGCCGACCCACCCAAGACCACGTCCCGTGTCTGACTGATATAGAGCAGCGCACCCGCTAATGGCGCCGCAACACAAGGGCCCACAATCAGTGCAGACAGAGCACCCATCCCGAATACACTGGTCAGGTGTCCACCCTTCACATGTCCCACCTCCTCGGAGAGTTTGCTCTGAAGAAAGCCGGGCAGTTGCAACTCATAGAACCCAAACATAGAGAGCGCAAGAACAACGAATGTCAGCGCAAAGGTTCCGAGCACCCATCCATTCTGAAGCGCTGCTGAGAGCATCGCACCCGAGAGCCCCGCCGCGACCCCCGCCACAGCATAGGTCAGTGCCATCCCCATGACATACGATAGCGCTAAGATGAATCCGTGAGTCTTGGTGATGTTGTGACCCCGGTTCGCGATGATCCCAGACAGAATGGGGAACATCGGAAATACGCATGGTGTGAACGAGAGCAGTAAACCGAACCCAAAGAATCCGGTCAGGATGAGCCAGAAGTTGCCGCTCTCAAACATCTGCTCGATCCTGTTTGATTCAGTCTCAATCCCCGCAGACTGAGCGGGTAATTGGAACAGCTCATCAGATGCGCTAGTCCTGGCAGCGTTCGCGTTATTACTCAACGCCTCTGCCACCGATCCGACCACAGCACGAGCCGCCGGTAGCGTCAGTTCAAGTAACTTGCTGATGGGTGCATAGCAGACACCGATCGGTTCATTGCAACCTTGGTAGCTCGCAGCAAGGGTCAGTTGATTGGTTGAGAAGGGGTCTCTCTTGAGAGAGATAATTGCCTGGAATGGCTTATGAAATACCTCGACCTGGCCGAAGGTGACATCACTCTTCATCTCCCCCCTCGGGAGAGAGATCCCCTCAATGAGGGTATTGGCATCCTGAGACTTAAATGCGACCTTGTCTCGGTAGAGGTAATAATTTTTTGCTGGAACAAAGTCCGCGATCAGCGTATCCGCATCACGAACCCTGACCGTTAGCTTAAAAGCCTGATCAGGCGGCAGCAACTCCTCCTCAATCTGACCCAGATTTGCACCGAGCTGCTGAAGACCGGACATCAGATTAAAGGACTTACCCTCCTGAGCGAATGCATTCATGCTGATGACGCACATCAGCATGAATAGATAACGTTTCAGGTACGTGGATATGGGCACAATTCTTTTCATGTTTTATCTGGGAGTGGCGTGGTCTCGTCAGTGATCCATTGCATATAACCAGGGAAACCTTCAACTACTGGGACAGCAATAATCTCCGGGAGTTCGTAGGGGTGCATCCTTTTCACGAGACTCTCGACCTGCAGGTAGTTTTGGGAGAGTGTCTTAATCAGTACCGGCACCTCATCTGCATGCTCGATCTCATTCTTCCATCGGTAGACAGAACTGCATTCAGATAGAACATTAACGCACGCGGCCAACCTCTGATCAACCAGCTCTTTAGCAAGGGCCAAAGCGCTCACCCGGTCAGGGAAGTTAGTCATGATGATGACAGGATCCATCGGACTGACTATCGGGCAGCTATTGCCAATTGGATCATGACTCAAGATTTTACCTGCTTTCCGAGTGACTTGCTGGGATCAGCGCCAATGCATCGGATACGGTTGGGTAGTGTAGATTCAGATGCAACTCATTCTTCATTCGGGTATTGGTCAGACGTCGTGACTCCCTCATGAATGAGAGCATTCCAGGTGATATCCGCCCCTGAGCCTCGGCCCGCGGAATGCGTGGTGGATGGGGGAGTCCAAAATGATCCGCTACCAGATCAAAATATTCACCCATCTTCAGATCCGAATCATCGCAGATATGGTAAACCCTGCCCGGCTTTCCATACTTCAATGCCGCAACCGTGCTGTCCGCAAGATCATCGGCATGGATGTGATTGGTATAGCTATCCTCATCCGGTATCAGTGCAGCCACCCCTTCTCGTAGCCGGGCTAGCGGCAATCGATCGTCAGCATAGATTCCAGGCACTCGTAAGATCGAGACATTCACCCGGTTACGCTGACCCCACCCTCGTAACTGACCCTCCGCATCGACCCGTCTTATGGCACGATCTGACTGTGGATTGACCGGATGATTCTCATCGATCAGGGCTCCACCGCAGTCACCGTATACCCCGCTGGTACTGATGTAGACTAGCTGTTGTGGTAACATTCGACCCAATGATCTGGATTGCTTGGTAAGTGCCGTCAGGAGATGAGCCGTCCGGGTATCCCGAGTTCCACGATCAGGTGGGGGAGCAAGATGGAGTACCGCATGAGCGACCCCCCCAATCTTGGAGAGACTATTGGGATTGTCGAGATCGCCAAGGATAGGCATGATCCCGTGAGAGCGGAGTTGATCAAAGCTCTCTGTCCGTCGACACAGACCAACCAGACGGTAGTGATCCCTTAACAGCGATGATGCGCGCAAGGCGATATCGCCACATCCAATAATTAAGAGCGTTCTCTTCATCCAGATCTATCTGATTAACTGTCCATTAAACTGACTAAGTATATATAAACCCATGTCGTACAAAATTACCATCCAACCAAGTGGCCATATCTTCACCGCAGAACCCGGCGAGACTGTGCTGCAAGCTGCATTAAGACAGGGGTTCCCGCTCCCCTATGGCTGCCGAGATGGTGCTTGCGGTAGCTGCAAAGGTAAAATCATACAGGGAAAGGTTGACTTCGGCAGTCATAGCATAGATACCCTGACAGAGATCGAGAAGACTACCGGAATGGCTTTATTCTGCTGCGCACTACCACTCTCCGAACTCGTCATCGAATCGCGCGAGATCAGTGCCATCAAGGATATCACTGTCAGGACCCTCCCCTGCCGTGTCGACCGACTCGAACGGGTTGCACCGGATGTGACCATCATCTCCCTGAAACTACCCACCAATGAACGTCTCCAATTTCTCGCGGGTCAGTATATCGATATCCTGATGAAGGACGGGAAAAGACGCAGCTTCTCACTGGCCAATGCGCCTCATGATGATGAACTACTTCAGCTGCATGTCCGTAACTATCCCGGCGGCAGTTTCTCAGAACACGTCTTCACCTCCATGAAGGAGAAGGAGATCCTTCGATTTGAAGGTCCTCTCGGAACCTTCTTCCTGAGGGAGGAGTCCGATAAGCCGATCATCTTCGTCGCAAGCGGAACCGGTTTCGCGCCCATAAAGAGTATGATCGAATCCATCTTCTACAAGTCGAATATGCAGCCGAGTGAGCGGCAGATCGTTCTCTACTGGGGAACCCGTACCAAGTCGGATCTCTATCTGGCAGAACTGGCGGGGAGTTGGCAGCAGTCACATGATAATTTCACCTTCATACCCGTCCTGTCAGAGCCTATGCCTGAAGATGATTGGCACGGCCGAACCGGACTCGTCCACCAAGCGGTTATGCAGGACTTCGATAGCCTGGCCGGTTATCAGGTCTATGCATGCGGTACACCTGCGATGGTGTCTGCAGCTCATCAGGACTTCATCCAGTTACAGAATCTACCGGATGATGAGTTCTTCTCGGACATGTTCACCATCTCCTCGAGCGCGTCTAAGTCCTAAGGGTCAATTCGAGGAGATTGCACCGCAGGCTATTTCAGCAGGCCCTCATTCCGGTCTTATTTCCCAGCTCCGCACCTCTCCCGGGACAATCCTAAATAATGGGTGTGGATCCGGGCTCGTCACCCCCTCCCAGCGAGTCCGCCAAACGGGGTTACGATGCATAAGTTTCCCACCGAGATGAGCCCACTCATACATCAATTGACCGAGACTCTCGTCCAACTGACATTGCAGACGAGATGGATCTATCTTTGTCTTGTCGAATTGATATCCACGCCGATCAGCCTCGTCTGCGATCCCACGTAAATAAAGGGCGATACACCCGATCAGATCGGGATGTGCTTGGAAACGATGTAGCTGTGGATGATGCCGGTATCCCTTGGTCTCGCCCCTTAACACCTTCTGCGCAAGAAGAGTCTCACGCCACAGAGCGACCAGTCCCTGGGGATCGAGATACTTTGGGTGTAGGGTCCAGATCCGCATGACTCAAACCTTTATTGCCTGACTCTAGAGAGTTCCAGATGACCGAGTATCAACTCAAGACCCTTGGTGTAATGCTCCTTGGCAAGTTCAGGCTTACCGATCTTTTCATTCAGATGGGCCAATGCAAAATGAGCCGAGTGACCGGGATCCAGAGAGAGGCTCGCTTCCAGATAGTTTTGAGACTTACCCCACAATTCAAAGTGAAGACACATCCTCCCCAGAGCGAGCAGTAAACCGGCATCATTGGCATGTGATTCGAGCCACGACTCGGCACGCTTGATCTGATGCATCGCATCCTCACCCAAGCAGTCCGCATAGAGCCCAGTCAATTCCTGATTCCATTCATGATCAAGGCTCTGCTCAATGATCTGGTGAGCGGTCACACACTCACCCAGTGATATATATGCACGAGCCGCAGCCGCTGCTAGCTTTCCCTGCTTCCTCTCTGATGAGGGGATAGACTGCCAGTAATTTTTAAGTTGCTGCAGGTCTGTCGATTTGACTTTAAGATTTTGTAGATGGGCATTGAGCCGTATCTGCTCGGCCAGCGTTCGATCGAATGCGTTGCGCTGCTCCAACTCACCGACTAGGTTTAGTACCGCATCCCAGTTACTCATTTGCTGATGCGCCTTCAGTGCTAACCTCAATGCCGCAGTATGCTGACGGACTTCCCCTGGATGGAGTCTCTGTAATACCTGCAGCCCCTCTAATGGACGGCGTTCATCCAGCAATAATTCCGCCTGGGTGATGAGACGGAGCGTGACCTCTTTCGGGGCCTCATTCTCTGCCATGACAATGAATTCATCACGCTTAGAAAATTTCCTCAACTCATGAGCAGACCGGGCAGCGATGACGGTATTGATCGCGGTAACAGAGGAGGACTCTTTGATTTCCAGTGCCGCGGTGGCAGACTTTTCAGCCTTTGCATATTGACCTTCAAGAAAGAACTTGATCCCCTCGAGCATGGCTGCGTGTGCCTTCTCACGCCGGCGGTTCATTCTGGATTCGCGTATCTCTGTCGGCAGATGTAAGGTGATATTGATCAGCCTCACCACAAAATAACCCAACACAAAGACCGCTAATAACAGTACTAACAAGAGATTGAGCGAGAGCTCGATACGGTACGGCTGAACCACCAATAACACGTAGCCACTGTTATAACTGGCTGCGATCGCGACAGCGACTGCTGCGACACAGATCGCAAGCAGCCAAAAGGTCCGTCTCATCTAGATCCCCGCTCTCTCGCTAAACGGTAATTACGCACCGCATCGAGGCTAGCCGAAATATCCGGTAACTCTATCCCGACCTCACTATCGTGCAACTGTCTCAGCGCCTCGGTCATCGTAATGGCGGCTTTTGATCGTCTGTCGTAGTACCGGTTAATCCATTCTAAGCAGGCCTTAATATCGGCCTTAAAACTGACCGGATCTCGTACCAGTAGTGCGTGCCTTGCTGATAGCAATCTTAATTTAAGATTCTCCCGCAAGAAGTAAGACTGCGATGGCGCCAAGAGTGGTAGGTCGGGTCGATTCATATTCTGAATACGGACCAACTGCTTCATATCCCCCCAGATATCGCGCGCGAAATTAAGCCAGAGATCTTGCTCTAACGGCGCTGTTCCGGGAACCGGTAGAACCTTCGGAGGCCGGATCTCCATCGCAAGCGGCAATGTCTCTGCCGATGCCGCAAGATTATCCAGTCTCAGGCTGATCCCCACCGTATCGACATAACGAGCAGATTTAAGTAAATCGATATCCTTCAGAATGGCCTTACGTAATGGGGATAGCTGAGGTCGGTCGATACGCTGTAGTCGTGAGTCTGCCTCCTGCATCGCGATCAGTGCAGACTTTACATTACCCGACAGTTGCAACTGCTGACTCGCAATTAACAGTAGCTGCTCAACCTCCTCCAGGGTGACTTCATCCCGGTTACGTGCCACCTCCTGGTAGAGTGCCTCCAGAGCCATTTGCTGGCTCTGTGACTCTGCAAGCTTGGCCTCCAATAGGAGGAGCTTACCTTCTGCCTGCCGTCCCGCTTCACGAGCCTCAGATGCCAGGTTACGTGATTCCTTACCCGATGCGCTGGCCTCTGCCAGCCTCCTTCCTAACTCCTGCTGCAGGCCCTCGATCTGGCTGCGTGTGTCGTACCACTGCCACACCACCACGACTGCTAGAATCACGACCAAACCAACCGCCCGCAGAGGGAGTCTACGCGGCTCTTGAGGTTTCTCGGCGGCGGACGTTGCCGTACTCGTGCTCGTCGCCGTGCTTGTGGTTGAGTTCGTGATCGGCTGATCTTCTTCGTTCATGTCGTCTCTTGAGAATAGACTCCGTCCCTCACTCTCGGGCCGAAATAATCTAATAGTCCCTTGATCAATCCCTCATCACCAGAGTCAGTCGAGATCACATCCTCGCAGCCCATTTCATGGGCGGTCTTTGATATACGTTCATGGGATACGAATAAGGGTGTCTTCTTCAGCCAAGACTGGCCAGACTCACCCACCATCTCAAAAAGGTTACGCAGACCCTCGCTACTGGTAATGATGACCGCATGGATCGCATTCTTTGACCAGGATTCTAGTAAGGGGGCGTTATCAGTGTCGGGGCGGGTCCGGATGTAACACTCAGCATACGTGACCGATGCCCCTCTCTTAGTCAGCGTATCCCCCAGCAATTCACGACCCGTATCACCACGGAAGATGACCACACGACGACCTTTAATCTGCTGTAGTTCGGCCATACAGAGCAGTGCCTCGCTATCAAACCTTGTGGTGGGAGCAATCACCTCACCCACACCAAACTTTTTAAGCTCCCTCGCACTCCCCTGCCCGACCACGGCAATCTTCATCGCTAGAGGGAGTGCTCGCCGATTGAGTATTAGACTCATCGCCCTATCGACTGCATTGGGGCTGATGAAGATCGCCAGATCAAAGTCATCCAGATGATCGATCAGTTCGAATAGCGGAGCTACATCCTCGACATCACGAATCTCAAGTACCGGAAAGGGTATCGGGTCCCCCCCTAATGCACGAATCTTATCGACCAGATTGACAGCCTGGTGAGCTGGCCGAGTGACCAAGATATTGATCCCGGTCAGAAGTTTATTCACGGGTAGATCACGCCTCTGGTCGTGCCTATCATGCCAATGCTGCCAGAATTTCTTCTGCACCCTGATCCTTCAAGTGCGATGCCAGCTGAGCTCCCATGAGCTCACCCGATTCGGGATCGCCGCTCAGTTCTGAACTGATCATGCGTGTTCCATCAGGGCTCGCAACGAACCCACGTAGACGGAGCACTCCCTGCGAGATTTGCCCGAAACCACCCAATGGGACCTGACAACTTCCGCCGAGTGCGCGGCTCATGGCACGTTCTGCCTCAACACACTGAGCCGTGTCCAGATGATGAAGGGGCTTCATGAGTGTGATGAGGTCTGGACGGTCGGTCCGGCACTCAATCCCGAGTGCCCCCTGTCCCACCGCAGGAAGACTCATCTCCGGAGTCAAGAGTGCTGCAATACGATCCACCAGTCCGAGCCTCTTCAAACCGGCCGCAGCGAGGATGATTGCCGCGTACTGGTCCTCATCTAACTTCCGCAACCTGGTCTGAACATTGCCCCTGAGAGGCTGCACGTGCAGATGCGGAAAACGAGCACGGAGCTGGCTCTCTCGACGAAGGCTCGAGGTGCCAACCACACTCCCCGGAGGGAGGTCATCCAGACCGGTATATCGGTTAGAGACAAATGCATCACGCGGGTCCTCCCTCTCACCGATCGCCGCCAACGAAAATCCAGGTGGCATATGCATCGGAACATCCTTCATCGAGTGGACCGCAATATCCGCACGCCCCTCCTCCAGAGCCTGTTCCAACTCCTTTATGAATAGGCCCTTACCACCGATTTTAGAGAGAGAGGTGTCGAGTATCTGATCCCCCCGGGTCGTCATGCCGAGTATGCTGATTTCAGTTTGCGGGTATAATTCTGACAGCCATTGATGGATAAAATTTGCCTGCCACATGGCCAAAGCGCTTTCCCGTGTAGCAATAACGATTTTAGTGGGCATGGTTGAATTGGGCATTTATATAACGATGAGAAAATTTCGCGAACCTCGATTGCCGTTTATTTTAGCACGGTCGACGGCGGAGGGGCTCTACCCGAAGGGTCTACTCGTAAAGCCCCCTCATAGGCAGGGATGGGTTAAATGAGCTCGATCCAGAATGGAGTCACCCCCCCCAACAATAGTCATAACGATGATAAGGACTCACCCCTACGTGAGGATATCCGTCTTCTGGGACGGATGCTGGGTGACACTCTGCGAGAGCAGGAGGGGGATGCCACCTTTTCACTGGTAGAAGGAATACGACAAAACGCCATCCGATTCCGTCGCGAGCAGGATCCGAATGCGCGGCAAGAGCTGGACAAGATACTCAACCAACTGAGCAGCAAATCGACCGTCTCGGTGGTCCGTGCGTTCAGTTACTTCTCCCAACTTTCAAATATTGCAGAGGATATCCACCACAACCGCCGCAGACGGGCCCATCTCTGCGCGGGATCTCCCCCTCAGGCAGGTAGCGTTGCACTGGCTCTTGACCGCGTACTCTCCAGTGGGGCGGATGGGAATACCCTATCCAAGTTCTTTGCCAAGGCGGTGGTCTCACCGGTACTGACTGCACACCCGACCGAGGTCCAACGCAAGAGCATACTCGACTGGCAGTTAGCCATCGCTCGCCTGATGAATTCACGTGACCGGATGCAACTCACGCCGGATGAATTACAAGATAATGAAGAGGGCTTAAGACGTGCCATTCAGATCCTGTGGAAGACTCGTATACTCAGATCATCCCGTCTGTCGGTCCATGATGAGATCAAGAATGGATTAGCCTATTACCGTTACACCTTCCTGACAGAAGTCCCGCGTCTCTATGCAGAGATCGAAGACATGCTGAAATCTCGTTTTGGTGAGGATGTCCCACGTATCCCTCCATTCCTACGAATCGGTAGCTGGATTGGGAGCGACCGGGATGGAAATCCATTCGTTACAGACAAGGTAATGCAGCATGCTGCAGAGCGTCAGTCAGCACTCGTATTCGACTTCTTTATGGATGAAGTCCACCTGATCGGCCGCAGACTCAGCCTGACCGATCGACTGGTCGAGGTCAGCGATGAACTGAGACAACTCGCCAACGACTCTCCCGATCATGCAGAGAGCCGTGCGGATGAGCCTTACCGCCGAGCCCTGATCGGAATCTACGCCCGCCTCGCCTCGACCAGCCATCATCTTGGGCACTCCATCGTACACCATCGACCGGTCAGTCCGGTTGATCCTTATAAGGATAGTACAGATTTTGTACATGATCTGGATATTGTGATCCGATCTCTTAAACAGAATAAATCGGAATTACTGGCACGTGGTGCATTGCGAAACTTGCAGCGGGCAGCCGAGGTTTTCGGGTTTCACTTGGCACCTCTGGACATGCGCCAACACAGTAAGGTTCATGAGCATGTGGTAGCAGAACTCTTCAAGCACGGAGCACAGTGCAATGACTACTCAGCACTGACCGAGTCAGATAGGATTCTGTGCCTACTGGCCGAGATCAGTAGCCCACGACCCCTTCTATCACCCTATCTTGATTACTCTGAACTGAGCCAGAGCGAGATTCGTATTCTCCAAACGGCCGCAGAGATACACCGCCGATTCGGACGTGCAGCACTCCCCAATTACATCATTTCAAAAACCGATGGTGTCTCAGATGTACTGGAGGTCGCTCTGATGCTAAAGGAGGTAGGACTGCTGCAGCCTAGTGAGTCGCCGGTCTTATATGTAAA
Source organism: Nitrosospira sp. (assembly GCA_013450215.1). GTDB lineage: Bacteria > Pseudomonadota > Gammaproteobacteria > Burkholderiales > Nitrosomonadaceae > VFJL01. Next base: position 2,705 of record JACDSH010000034.1, on the reverse strand, counting down.
CATCATCCCACTCTTCGAGACCATCACTGATCTTCGAGACTGCGGCACCATCATGGACGAGCTATTCTCACTGCCCTACTACCGGAAATTGCTCGACTCGCGGGGTAATGTTCAGGAGGTGATGCTGGGCTATTCTGACAGCAATAAGGATGGTGGATTCCTCGCCGCTAATTGGGAACTGTATAAGGCCGAGACCGAACTGACTAAAGTCTTTGCTAAGCATCAAATCGAGCTACGACTCTTCCACGGACGGGGGGGTACGGTCGGTCGCGGGGGAGGGCCTAGCTATCAGGCGATACTCGCTCAACCCCCTGGTAGCGTTAATGGTCAGATACGCATCACCGAGCAGGGCGAGGTGATCGGCAGCAAGTACTCCGATCCAGAGATCGGTCGACGTAATCTTGAGACACTGGTCGCAGCCACTGTTGAAGCTACCCTTCTGAGTCATGATATTCTGGGTGATCGTGCCGATGGATACTACAAAGTGATGGAGGCCCTTGCAGGGGATGCTCTTGCGGCCTACCGTAGTCTAGTCTACGAGACCCCTGGCTTTGAACGATACTTCCAGGAGTCGACCCCGATCAGTGAGATCGCGGGTCTGCATATCGGTAGCCGCCCCCCATCACGTAAGCGGTCAGATCTAATTGAAGATCTACGAGCGATTCCCTGGGTATTCAGCTGGAGCGTCAACCGGACAATGATCCCGGGATGGTACGGGTTCGGTTCAGCAGTTGAAAAGTTTGTGCAGCGAGAAGGCGAAAAGGGTCTGAATCTTCTCCAGGAGATGCACCGGATCTGGCCGTTCATGCAGACCCTTCTATCCAATATGGGTATGGTCCTCTCAAAAACAGATATGGGAATCGCGTCCCGCTACGCAGAACTCGTGACCGATGAAAGCCTTCGCCAAGAGATCTTCGGGCGGATCGAGTCAGAGTGTGATCTCAGCATTAAGTGGCTATTCGCTGTGACTGAGCATACCGAGCTATTGCAAGACAACCCCACACTGGCACGTAGTATCCGTAACCGTATCCCTTATATCGACCCACTCAACCATCTCCAGGTTGAGCTTCTGAGACGGTACCGTGCTGGCGACACCGGGGAACTGGTTCAGCGTGCGATTCATCTCTCCATCAATGGGGTCGCGGCCGGACTTCGAAATAGCGGCTGATCAGTTTCTCAGCCTCTCCTTGTTCCTCTCGATCGATCACGCCGCGATTGGGTAGGAATGTTCAGTCGACTCAACTTAAACTAACAACGCACCGAGCAACACCTCTTTTTTCCACGGCTATCTCGTATTGTTTGTGCCCCTCCTTCTTAAGGGCGTAAATCTGGTATCGTTCTTCTCGGGGAGAAGGTAGCGAGAGGGGTGAAGCCTGTGTATAGTTAATTTTTGTAATTTCGACTTGCCGGTCAAAGGACACCGATGCTACCGCATCTCACCCACTTGACCTGCGTTAATCAAAATTGCACTTCATTTTAGAATCCGATTTTTATTCATCACATTATCTTGTAATAAAAGAGGGTGCATTGATCGTGCAGATAAGGTCAATTATTCTAGTTCCTGCGGTTCTCAGCGTACTGATCTCTTGCGTACAGATGGAACACCAGTCGTCGGCGGATATGAATCCAACTGTCCAAAGCCCTAAAACCATAGCTGACCACGAGGCACTTGCTAGGCGTTATGAAAATGAAGCCAAAATAATGCTGGCAAAAATACAAGAACAAAAAATATTGATAGAGAAGTACGATGAGGAAAGCAACCGCTATGGGCAGGAAGCCGAGAAAGGTATATTCAACACTCATCGCTTGCGAGGAGATGATGAAAATTATTTCTTTGCAAAACGAGCAAAAGACAATAAGTTAAAAAGCCAAGCTTTGATACGGTCTTATGAGAAATTAGCTGAAGAAATTATGAGCCGGGCCGCTTTACATTGGAAAGTGGTCACAGAATCCAAGTAACCTAGCGATGGTTATATAAACCGCCACGGTGTTGATTAGCTACTCGAATGAACTGGCAATAGAGGGGACGGTACAGCAAGAACACCCCTGTCTAGACCACATCGAAAAGGGAGTATATGCAGGTGCATCAACTAACATTGTCACAAATCGACAAAATACCTGCATACCAGATAGCTTGCGAAGACAATCATAGACAGCATAGGGATCATTGAGAGTAGCAGCAATGATTCGAAGTTAATTCGTCTACTGAACCTAGTCATGATTTGAAATATACATGTAGATTGTGACAGGCATATGAAGAAGGCACGAAAAAATTATCAGTTACCTTGTCATTGCTCGAATCTTTTCGACAGTATACAGAGTGAACATACTTTAGGTACAGACCTCCGGATTAAGAGTATCCCGGTCGGCTTAGCTGTAAGATTCTAAAATAATCCAAGTAATCTGATTTATAAGCAGAACTTAGTGATATTTCATCAACAGTATTAAGTATACTTATCCGTCGTTACTGACTCAGGTAAGCGATACTGGAATTCGTTCAACTCAATGAAACAGTCAGCTCTCTTAATTATTTTTATATTCAGCATTACAGGCTGCGCCACTCGCTACGTTGATCGCAGTGCTAATTATGCCAATCAGAATCCAGAATCAGTCAAAACCACTAATATCGCCCTTGAGGCTACTAATGATGCCGTTACCTCTGAATCTTCTCAAGAATTAAAATCTACTCTCCTAACCTGCCTTGC
>JACDSH010000028.1 GCA_013450215.1 Nitrosospira sp. | reverse complement strand
CATAGCAGGACAGGGGAAATGCAAAGGTAATATTGCACCTGATGTTTGTGGTGCTAGCGTTGACAGCAGATCAGCTTCTCAGCTAGATGACGTAAGTCCGAAAGAGGGAAGTAAAAATTCCCAAACCGAACTAGCCGGTGATGGCACTCGCCCTCAAGGGCGGGGAAATGCGGTAAATCAAAAAGATTGCTGCAAGTAAGGCAGAAGTAACCACTTAGATGCCGAAATTCGAGTATCGAATGCCATTACGCTCTATTTTAAAATTAGTTTTGCAAGGAGCTATAAACTAAGGGCATTTCTGTCTTGACTCATGGGCCCACTTTAATCGACAGCCTGGGTCAATATGCGGTCAGCGAGAACGATAGAATCGCTAATACTGCTTAAATTGCCGGAGCAACTAAACACTAGCCCGTATCGCACTAGGGAGTGTAGTGCAGATTACGCCTCACTTCGTCGGTTCATGGCACTTTACTTTTTTCCTGGCATCAGTGGGGTCCATGATTTCTTCACCTGGGTTTTTATTCTTGCAGTCTATTTCGATCAGTTTAGTCCGAGCAGAGGTGTGTGAATGGGTTAAGCCAATTTCTCCTGTGCTATGCTGATCTGCCAGGGCGGCAGCCGAACTGAATACGAATATCGAAGCAATGCTAGCGGCAAACAGTTTGTTCATTTTAATTCCCATTTTAGAATTAGCTAAAAATAAATTTTCCGAGGCTTGATTGTTTTAACATCCTCTGGTTAAAGTGCCTTAATCAAACGTTGTTCTTGTTGCAAAGATGGAAATGAATTTGAATAGGCACTTAAGACATAAAAAATAACAGTGTTTTTCTTCTAAGTCAAGTTCGAATTTTTTGGTCGTTGAGAGTTTATGACCTGTCTGGTTCTGTAGCGCGACATCTGTCCGGTCGTCATAGCACTCCGAAGGGGGTGCCAAATGAGACGAACGGAAGTGCTACAGGAGAACCGAAGGATGAGATTCGAAGAAACGTATGAGGGTTGGAACGCAGGTCGGCTTACGCAATTTGAGGCAGCCCGGATATTAGGGATGTGTGAACGAAGCTTCCGGCGTTACTTGTTGTGAGGTTCCCCCGGTTTTCCATCTTCCAAGAGGTGAGGTTCATGCTACCAGTTTTTCTTTCTGCTGAGTATTAAGCCAGCTGGGCCATAGACCGCATTCCCATAATTTTTTAGCCCTTGCCCAAGAATATAAAGAGCTTGCCACGATGGATATTTTGACCAAAAGGGGTGTCCCGTTGGCAGTTGAAGGTTATATCGGGTGGCAGAAATAATTAAGTGGCCTTTTGATGTTAAAGTGTGAGCCAAATGCGCCGCCGTATAGTCATCGTCAACGACAAGATGCAGCAAGGCTACCGCTACGAGCTGGCAGCTCCGGCTGGTCGCGACTTCAGCCCCGAGTTTCGGCCAGACTTGACGCCGAAGGAGATGCTCAAACTCGGCATTTTCTGCGGAAAGTATATTACCGATTGCCGCGCCGAATTTCCGGCGAGCTGGTTCGCGCGGGCGAAGCTGTCGCCCTCTCGCCGCGACTGTGCTCTCAACTACTTCGGCGTGGACGCCAGTCAACCCCTGTCGGAATGGCGGCGGAAGGGCTGGATTAATCCGGACGACCCGCGCGGGTGGTTCCAGTGGTATTGCCGCTATTGGATGGGTAGGCGCATTCCACAGGAGGACGCCCGCCAGATCGGACGATGGAAGGCGATGACACGGCACGTGGCGCAGATCAGGAAGAATTGCGAACAGGGTGATCCGTTTTGCCGACCACGCCAGCGGCAAGCGCTCTTGCATTGGGCTTATGACAGCCGAACTATCTGAGCTATGACCCTGAGATGTCGAAGGAGTTCTTTGCTCGCATGTTTGATTGGTTTGTTGAGGGAAGATCAACGCCTCCAGCTAAGAAATCGAAATGATATAGGCATGAGCGCAGCGTTATGAACGGTTCAAGGCAGCGGCCTGACATGAGCGCCTTCGCCCGATATATCGGAATAGACTATTCCGGTGCCGAGACCCCGATGGCCAGCCTAAAAGGCCTGCGTGTCTATATGGCAGATGGCAATAACTCGCCGATTGAAGTATTACCGCCGGCATCGCCGCGCAAATACTGGACCCGGCGCGGGATTGCAGAATGGCTTGTGGCGCGGCTGGGCGAGGATAAAGCCACGCTTGTCGGCATCGACCACGGATTCTCGTTTCCGCTGCGCTATTTCGAGGTTCACCATTTGTCGCCTGACTGGCACGAGTTTCTCGATGATTTTCAACGGCACTGGCCGACCGACGAGGACATTTACGTCGATTTCGTTCGTGACGGGATACGGGGAAACGGCGCGGCCCGGATGGGGAACTCTCGCTGGCGTCGCCTGACCGAGGAGCGTTCGGGAAGTGCGAAGTCGGTTTTCCATTTCGATGTACATGGTTCGGTGGCGAAATCCTCCCACGCTGGCATCCCTTGGCTTCGCTACATTCGTGACCAACTTGGCAAGCGTGTCCACTTCTGGCCGTTTGACGGATGGGACATTCCGGCTGCGCATTCGGCTATCGCCGAAGCCTATCCGGCGCTTTGGAGTCGAAATTTCGCAATAGAAGATCGCACACCCGATCAACATGACGCCTTCAGCATTGCCTCGTGGCTTTCCCGCGCCGACCGGAACGACCGTCTTGCCGCATGCCTGAATCCTGATCTGACACCACCCGAGCGCGCAGTGGCGCAGGTAGAAGGCTGGATTCTGGGCGTTCCAGGCTTGATCAGAGCGAACGACAAAACCATGTGTCGGATACCAAACCCTACCGCACCACGAACTTCCGTTCATCAAGGCTCAAAGCACGTCATGCCAGAATCCGAAAAAATTCATAATCAGGAAACTTTGATGGCAACCATTAGAAAATATCTCAAGCCCGGTCAGAAAGTGGTGCTGCTGCTCACAGAGGAAGAATGCGGCCTCATTACGTCGCTCACATATATTCCTGAAGAGCTGATGCAAGCAATTTACTCCTCCAAATGTCGTGATGAAATTGTTTCTGCCCGATTCACGCTTTCTGAGCTGGAGGAACTCGGGGGATGCATCGCTGCTGAGGCAAATCACACTAAAAGCAGGAAGCTGCGAAAAAGCTTGGATGCCGTATTTGAGAAGATCGAACAGTTAAATCTGAAGTATTGCGATGAGGATTCATCTATTCAGGAAACATCAATTCCTCAATTGAAGAAGAAACCTAATCTAGTTTTGGTAAAGAAATAGCAGATATCTTTGAAGATTCACTTTCGACCCCCAAACCTCACCTCGTTTATACTGAACGAATGGTGACCGGATTCACAAAAGCGTGTTCAGACAATTGGAGGCGGTACATGGGGATCAGTCAACTGATCCAGAGGGTTGTTTCTTGCGTAAAAAGGCTGTACCGTGCTCAGAGTAAAAATGCCGATTGCCATTTCTGATAACGGCTTTGTTGCCGGTGACGCTTTCTAACCAAGGGGAACCTAGAATGTCCGAGACGTTTGAGAAACTGATGAAAGGAGCTGATGGTGGGTTGGCCCTACTCCAGGTTTTGGCAGAGAACAGTTTCGACTCTGTGTTGATCACGGATGCATCGGCGGAAGGCAAGATTATCTACGCCAACAAGTCGTTCAAAAAACTAACTGGCCACGACCCATCCGAAATAATCGGCAAGACGCCTCGGATTCTTCAAGGCACGGGAACAGATTCTAAGGTCATAGCGAGGCTTTCAGCAGCATTGAACTCGGGCGGAAAATTTGAAGGCAAGGCGATTAACTATAAGAAAGATGGCACACCCTTCATCATGTATTGGCGTGTGCTGCCTATCAAAGTTGGCAAGAAAATTTCCGCTTGGGTTGCTATCCAGCGTGAGGGATCGGTCATCTAAGATTTGTATTCTCGCGATTCTGTAATATTTAAACGAGTGCAGAAGCAAAGTTGGAGCGCGTCATCTGGTGCCTAACCAAGCGTCGACAGCAGATTGCCGGAATAAACTTCATTGAATATCAGAGTTGGTCCTGTCCTAGGTAATATAAAGCGGATTCCATTATGCATGGAAGTGTCGGCGAATCCGCCGCGTCAACCAGACTACGCCGCCCAATACCACTGGGATCATCGCACCCGCAGCGATTTCTGGATTGATCGGTAAACCAGCCGCATTGGCAGCCTTCCCCGCGTAAAAGACTAGGCTGATCACATAGTATGTGATCGCTGCAATCGAGAGTCCTTCCACCGTTCTTTGCAGTCGTAGCTGCAGTTCCTGCCCCCGTGTCAGCTTAAACAGCAACTGTTGGTTCTGCACCTCTGTGACGATGTCCACGCGCGTGCGTAATAGCCCGCCTGCCCGCTCGATGCGTTGCGATAGGGATGCTAGCCGCTGCGCTGTAGCTGATACTGTAGCGATTGCCGGTGACAATCGGCGCTGCATGAATTCGCCCACTGTCTGCGTACCAGGAATTGGTTTTTCACGCAGCTCAGTAATACGGTTGAGTACAAGTGAGTTATAAGCCTGAGTGGCAGAGAAGCGGTACACATGTTCAGCAGTCGCACGTTCCACACGCGCCGCTAACGTCACTAGCGTGTCCAGTAGGTCTTGATCGCTATCATGTTTCCCCTCAAGGCGCGCGGTGATGGTTGATAAAACGGCCTCGGACTCGGCTAGCATCGGTCCAAGTTCTTTGGCAACTGGCAGACCACGCAATGCCATCATCCGATATGTTTCCAGCTCCAATAACCGTGCCGAGATTCGTCCTGCACGGGTCTCGCTAGTATCGGCTGGAGCCAATACCAACATGCGTTCGAAACCACTGTCGCGCAAGCGGAAGTCGGTGACGACAATCGAATGACCATGACCCATTAATGATGCAACCACCGCATGGTCACCTAACCAGCGGCGTGCACGATCTAGCATAGCCACCGGATCAACCAAGCTCTCAGCCAGCATGACGAGCTTGATAGCTGCTATCGTTCTGCCAGGAATGGCTCGTAGCCATTCGGCTTCCAGTGATAACGAGGAGAGTAGTTCAGGATCAGTCGCATCTAGAGATGCCTGTGGCGGGAGTGCCTGCACTAAAGAGTAACGGGTGAATTCGCTATGCCGCTCCCATTTCAATGCGTGATTCGAAAAACGCAGGCGAAGGAAGTTTCCTTGCAGATCGGCAGGTGTTAATTTTCTCTTCCCCGGGAGGCGGTTCAAGTGTTGACATTCCTCTTCACGGCTGATGCCTTCGTTTAATACGGCGATGGAGACTACAAGTGCAGGCAAGCGTATGCGTGCCGCCGGACGAGTGTGAACCTCGTTATGCAGCAATGCGCGTTGCGAGTCGTCAGAGGGCAATGCCTGAGTTAGGTTATGGATGGTCTGATTCATCGAGAGTATTTTATCCTGTATGGAGCAGATGGGCATCGCTGCCGGTTAAAATTGACGAATTTTCAAGCCGAACAGTGATCAGGCGATCGGACTGGTTAAACCACACCGAAAGAAGGTGCGCACGATCACTTCGGACAACGGCAAGAAATCCGCCGGGCGCGAAGAGATCGCCAAAAAATTGAAGGCTAACTTCTACTTTGCTCACCCCTATTCGTCATGGGGGCGCGGTACGAACGAGAACACGAATGGATTGATACGGCAGCACTTCCCAAAAAACCGGGACTTCACAACGATTATGCAACAGGAGATCAATATGGCGATGGAGAGATTGAAAAACCGACCCAGAAAGAGACTTGGATACCAGACACCTAATCAGGTAGCCTTCAAGTCAGGCGTTGCACTTCATATTTGAACCTCCGATAGGGCACATCGGAGAGAAATACAATTAGAAAGGGGTTGGGATTTATTACAGACAGAGAACCTAAGAGTTAGCCCACTGCCCGGGGAGGGCAGTGGGGGTTCTGTTTAAAGGGGAGGTATTACTCCTCATCTTCATCTGAGTCGGCCTTGACCTCTTTTAAGACCATCTTCTTCTGGGTCCGACTGGCATTCAGATCTGTCTCCGCTACCGCCTTGTGTACTAGGTTCTGGTGACAGTCGATACAAGTGGCCCCTTCCGTTTCCATCTTCTTGTGGGCAGCCTTAGCATCCGCACCCGGTGGCTGTGGATCGCGGTGACACTCGCGGCAGGTAACGCTATCCCACTTCTTCAGATTCATCCGCGCATCGTGCGCCATGATCAAGCGACGCTCGTTAAACTTCTCCAGCGTGGAATAGTCCTCAGCAAACTCGAGGTAGAGCTCCCGTGCACCATCCACCGCATGCGTATAGAGCGCTAAGTGGAAGTTCTCAAAGCCCTGAGGGATATGGCAGTCCTTGCAACCAGGATTCGCACCCAGCGCCCCGTAGTGGGAAGACTTCTTCAATTCCTCCGCCGGATAGGTCATCGAGTGACAGCTGGTGCAGAACTTGTCGGTGGAGACGGCAGCTTCCCCGCCAAATACCACCGCCACCATCACTACCCCTAGAAACGCTCCAATTAAGAGCGTACCGCCTGCTTTACCCCCACTTATAGTCATTTTAGTCCTCCAATCCTTTAACGCCAACCTTAGCGGTTGCCTGGAAATCCTTGTGGAACATCAACTCAGGCTCACGCTATCAGCGGTTATATGAGCATATCTGTTGCACGGTTGAGGCCATTATTCCAATCCAGTATTGATCGATCTGGTCATGGCCCTTGTACGTTTGTTAATGATTGAGGCGATTTAGTTCAAATTTAAAAATTGAACTTTTCTTGAAACGGCGGACTTTAGGATGAAGTGAAAATCGGCGCTACTGCACCAGAAATCGGGCCATACAGGACGTCACCGAGTACATTTAGATTTTCTACAACCGACAGAGGAAACAGGCACGCCTCGGCTACCTGTCACCTGTTGTTTCCACGCAGCGATACTATGAAAAATTACCGCTGCTTAACCCGTTGGACTCCATTATTGCCAGTCGACCTCATCGCGTGCCAGAGTGGAAAATTAGCTGTGTCAGTCGTGGGGTGATACGTGACTATCGCCAGGCGCCCCAAAGAATTAGTAGGCAATCGATTCACACCTTATGGGCATGGGGTTATATTTGGGGGTATTCCTGTTTCTATGAATTGTTAGATCTAATGTTAATAATCATTTCCGCAAACTATTCGATTGCAGTACCGCTATCGGAATTTCTGATCCTTATCTCACTGTGGTAGCAGATTCAAGGCGTTTCCAAAGGCATGTTCCCTTGCTTTGACTTTCTATCTGCTCGAGATACTGCCCATGGGCCTCGAGCTCCTCAGTACTTGCCTGCAATACCGTTAATTGCAAGTTGAATGGGCTCATAGCTGCATCGAGCGTTGGTTGAGGGATCTCGGCCTCCATGATCAGACTCTCCTGGCCACGGGTCATGGCAAGATAAACATCTGCGAGTAACTCCGCATCTAATAGAGCACCATGCAGGGTACGATGGGAGTTATCAACCTGATAACGCTCACACAGTGCATCCAGATTATTTTTCTTTCCTGGGTGAAGATCCTTGGCCATTTTCAGGGTGTCGGTGATTAGCTGGCAGTAGCTATTCAAGGGTTGTAGCTCAGCCAAACCCAGTTCATGGTCAAGGAAGCCCATATCAAAAGGGGCGTTGTGCATGATGAGCTCCGCACCATCGATAAATTCCAGTAGCTCTTTGGTGATGTCGTTGAATTTTTGTTTATCCTGTAGAAACTCTTGAGTCAGGCCATGAACCTGCAATGCACCCGATTCGCTCTCGCGTTCTGGATTTAGGTAGTGGTGTAAGCGTCGGCCTGTTGGCCTGCGATCAAGAATTTCAACCGCAGCAATTTCGACAATACGATGGCCAAGCTTGGGGTCCAGTCCTGTGGTTTCTGTATCAAGAAAAATTTGGCGCATGGAGTGTTTATGTAGAGGAATTATTTAACGGTAGGAAAAACAAGGAGACGCAATATAAATAGATCGCAACATGATTATCCGGTCAGTAGTAAATGCAGAAGGTTTATCTTTGAGCCATCCGAGATGGATATCAGCCCTCTCTAATAACTGATTCCACACCACGATTGGCCAGCATGTCTGCATGCTCATTTCCCTCGTGGCCCGAATGACCGCGCACCCAGAACCACTGGACTTGATGCTGTTGAGCTAAGTGATCGAGTTGTTTCCAGAGGTCATCATTCTTTACGGGTTTCTTGGCGGAGGTATGCCAATTACGTTTCTTCCAGGCATGTATCCACTCGCTGATGCCTTTCTGTACATACTCAGAGTCGGTATGTATATGCACCTCACATGTTCTAGTCAGAGCTTCTAGAGCACGTATCACCGCGAGCAATTCCATGCGGTTATTAGTTGTTAGCATCTCACCGCCCGATAGCTCGCGCGTACGACCATCGTACTTCAATAATGCACCCCAACCCCCAATGCCAGGGTTGCCCTTGCAGGCGCCATCAGTAAATATTTGAACTACGCCAACTCGCTCTTCCTTCAATCCTCGCCTCGATCGTTTATTGTAGTACGGGCGGCTATGCGCGGCTCTTCCCCGATATCATTGCCGTTGAATCTACCAGTAATAGGCGCCATTCCTCTCCTGGCAGCGACAGACTCTTTCCATTCAGGCCTGATAACACGCATGCCATGGACACGCTTAACCGCTTGCAAGAAATACACTCCACCGGAAATGGGCCACCAGCGATCACCGGCGGCCTCCATAAAATTAAATCGGTGCAGCCACTTCTCTTGACTGAATGGCGGTGCGTAGCAGCATAAACGTCCTGCTGTCATCTCAAAATCTAACAATGCCAGCCAATCCTTGAGACGGGGGAGGGCGATAAAGTTTCCTCGCCAAGGGAAATCGTACTTGCTCGATCCAAACCAGCGTCGTATCCCCCAGAGACTACGAGGATTGAATCCAGAGATAATGACATGGCCTTCCGGTATCAGTATGCGTTGGACCTCCCGTAGAATCTGGTGTGGGTTCGAGTTAAATTCGAGTACATGTGGAAGCAGTACTAGATCTACGCTGCTCGTTGCAATCGGCAAGAAATCGGGTGCAGCCCGGAGTGCGGCATTCTTTTCAATTCCGGCACTGAATTGAAAGGGCATGCGATTAGTGCGCAGAAAATCATATTGTGGAAATCCTATCTGAACCGAGTTATAGCCGAATATATCTGCGACCGCCTGATCGAAATAGGCTTGCTCCCGCTCGAGTAGATACTGACCGAGAGAGGTTTCAAACCATTGCTGCGTAGTCTGCATCGGCATATATAATGTCCGAATAGTGCCTAAGAGTACACTTATGAGGATTGATAATTTAATCGCGAACTGACTAAATTATCCTGGTCACAGTAAATTTAACCTAGTCAAACTCAATTACAACATGCTAAATATAGTACCGGTCCGCGCATTCACTGATAATTATATCTGGATCATTCACAACCACCGCCATGCTGCCGTAGTCGATCCAGGTGATGCCATTCCGGTGTTGGATTTTTTGCGACATGAGGATCTTCAGCTCGTTGCCATTCTCAATACTCATCATCATAACGATCACGTCGGCGGTAATGCAGCACTGCTAAAAGAATTTTCGGTGCCGGTCTATGGGCCCGCGCAGGAGTCTATTCCGACTGTTACTCATCCTCTGAGTGAGGGGGATAGTGTACATCTCGTTGAACTTGCTCTTGCTTTAAAGGTGATCGACATTCCTGGCCATACCGCAGGTCACATCGCTTATTATGGGGCAAACTTACTCTTTTGTGGCGACACCCTTTTTGCCTGTGGCTGCGGGCGGCTATTCGAGGGAACCGCTCAGCAGATGTACTCTTCACTACAGAAGCTAGCCATACTGCCTGACGCGACCCAAGTCTATTGTGGTCACGAGTATACATTGGCCAATATTCACTTTGCAAAGGCAGTCGAGCCCGGTAACCCAGCATTATCCAAGCTTGAATCCGAGATGAAAAGCCTTCTCGCGCAGGGTATTCCCACCCTACCATCTACAATAATCAGGGAGAATGCCACCAACCCATTTTTACGTTGCAATCAGCTTGAAATCATTCAGAGCGCTGGTAGCTATGTTGGTTCATCATTGACTGATCCAGTGAGTATATTTGCTGCAATTCGTAATTGGAAAAATGACTTTGTAACCCCTCGAAGAGAGCAGTGATAGAGACTGCTAGCTCGTTGTTTTCTCCTCTCTTCAGTATATTCGAATCGGTCCCTCAAGGATGGCGTCAACTACTGCATGATGCATCATAGTTATAAAATCGTGATGCGATATCAGTAATTAAGCATTTGCTGACTGCACTCAGAGGTAAGATCCCTATAGGAAGTAATCTCAGTCATAATTGCAATAACATTTTCAGTCTGGCTCAGATCAGTAACTTGGTTGCATCAGAAAATGCCAGACATTTCCAATTTATAATCTTAACTAATTGATATCATGATAACTATCTCTATATCGAGCTAGATCAGATGAATAAAATAAAAGAAGATTCACCCGAACTGAAACTTGAGAAGCGTCAAAAGATCATTCAAATATCAGGTATTTGTTTATTCTTGATTGTGAATATTTTTTTCATAGATTCGCTCTACTTTAGAATCGGAAACTTGAAATATGCACTTGCAGGAGGGATCGGTTCTTTTGGTGCTTGGAAGGTATATAAAATTATAATTTGGCGTAACTCAAAATCAATTTAAGGTGAATGGGATATGGAGTCATCGATACTCTTAAATTCAATATTCTTGGTCGTTGCCGGTTATGTGAATTACTACTTTTTTAGAAGACTGTTCCCGAATACTAATAAAGTTGTTGGAATTGCGGTCGTGTGTGGAATCATATTGATATACTCGTATCTGTATATTGGCCAAAAGTAACGTTCAAGTCTGGGGGTAGTAGTTAAAGGTGCCGTAATGATGCCCCAATCGACATTCTCAACATTCATCTAGCTGCTGAAAAACCATCAAAGTCAAAACTTTGATGGTTTTGACGAATTCTAGAAACTAAAAACCCCTCTAACTCATTGAGTTAAAGGGGCTGTGTGGGTTGCGGGGGCAGGATTTGAACCTACGACCTTCGGGTTATGAGCCCGACGAGCTGCCAGACTGCTCCACCCCGCGTCAGTGAAGGGGAATTATAACAAGACGGACTTCCTAGGGTCAAATTTGTTAGGGCAGGCGGGATTCTGCCCGTGCGGCTATAGGTGCGTGTAAACGGGAAATAATGCTGATGGAATGGTTATTGAGTGTACGGCATGGGCCGATGTTCAGTCATTAAAGCTTCTAATATATATATCTAAATCAATAGGGTATTCTGATATTGGAAAAATTTCAGTAATTACTTTCTCATAAGCTTAGGTGGCTCTGTCACAGAACTGTCACATTTCTATCGTAGTATCCAAATTGGCCGATATGTTCCTCTTTTTTCAAAAGGTATTTGTGTGTGACAGCAAAGTCTCTCGCTAAAAGTGGTCGGCCTAGAAGGCTTGGGTACAGCTATCGTCGTAACTTGAAAGAGCGTTTCATTGAGGCAGTGCTATTTTTGATGGCATTCGCTTCAGTTGCAATCACGCTGGCTATTGTGGCGATGCTGGTGAAAGAGTCATATGCATTTTTCCAGCATGTCTCTATCTGGGATTTTTTGACAGATACGCAGTGGACACCGCTTTTCGATGATGCACACTACGGCATATTGCCCCTAGTCTCCGGTACTTTGGTCAGTTCTACGGTGGCATTGCTGGTAGCGATCCCACTGGGCACCATAATCGCGATCTACCTATCCGAATTTGCACCATTTGCCGTGCGTGAGATCGCTAAGCCATTTCTCGAGTTGCTCGGTGGCGTACCGACGATCGTATACGGGTACTTTGCACTTCTTTTTGTCACCCCATTGCTCCAAAGAATCTTTCCTGAGTTACCAGGATTTAGCCTGCTCTCAGCAGGACTGGTGATGGGCATCATGATCATCCCTTACGTAAGCTCCCTATCTGAGGATGCGATGAGGGCAGTACCCATGAGCATGCGAGAGGGATCTTATGCAATGGGTGCCACGCGGTTTCAGACAGCCATTAGGGTTGTGATGCCGGCCGCTTATTCTGGCATTGCCGCGGCATATATTCTTGGTATTTCCCGCGCAGTGGGTGAGACCATGGTGGTGGCAGTAGCGGCCGGCATGCAGCCTAATTTGACTTGGAACCCGATGGAGCCAGCGGCAACCATCACCGCCTATATCGTTCAAGTAAGCTTGGGTGACCTGCCTCACGGCAGTATCGGTTACCAGACCATCTTCGCGGCCGGGCTTACACTGCTGCTAATGACGCTTATATTTAACATTATCGGCCATATTTTACGTAAACGGTATCGTGAAATTTATTAGGCCCGAGTCAGTGGCTAACTACACTTCATTTCCTTATCTGTTGGTTTTTTGCCAAACGGATGAGTATATTTTTCGGATTGAAATCGATGAGTAAATCTGACAGGCTTACCGAGATCCGTGCCATCATCGTACGGCACAAGCGTTGGGATCTGATGTTCATGGCTGTTGGTATGTTTGCATTGATGATCGCTGTGCTTACCTTCACGGTGCTATTTGCTCAGATGATTATCGATGGGATGCCACGCCTGTCCTGGGACTTCTTCACCTCCTTCCCTTCGCGGCGACCGGGTTCGGCAGGCATCCTATCTGCTTGGGTTGGTACCTCCCTAGTGATGCTTGTGACGATTGCGACTGCAGTGCCAATGGGGATCGGTGCCGGCGTCTATCTTGAGGAGTACGCGCCGAAGAATCTTGTGACCGAGATTATCGAGGTCAATGTGACCAATCTTGCCGGGGTGCCATCCATCATTTACGGACTATTGGCATTGGGCCTGTTTGTATATCAACTAGGATTTGGACAGAGTGTCCTGTCAGCGGGGTTAGCTTTGGCATTGCTCATTCTGCCGGTCGTGATCGTCACCACCCGTGAGGCCATCCGTGCGATCCCTGTAGCCATTCGTGAGGGTTGTTATGCTCTCGGTGCAACAAAGTGGCAGACCGTTTCTGATCATCTGATACCCTACGCTGCGGCAGGGATTCTGACCGGCATTATCATCGGCCTAGCTCGTGCGATTGGTGAGACTGCGCCTATTATCACTATCGGCGCTATGACCTTTATTGCTTTTCTGCCTCCATCACTGGTCCAGGCCGAATTTCCATTTCTTTCTTTCGAGTGGCTAACATCACCATTCACAGTGATGCCGATTCAGATGTTTAATTGGGTATCTCGGCCGGAAGAGGCATTCCAGTTAAACGCGGCAGCAGCTGGACTCGTGTTGGTGGTAATGACGCTCACAATGAATGGACTGGCCATCTACTTGCGTTATCACATGCGTAAAAAAATCAAATGGTAGAGGACCGCATGCAAGAGAGCATTGATTTAAAGGGTACACTGAATCAGTACAAGTCAGAAGTGAGGGACTTGAGTTTCTATTATGGAGACTTTAATGCCCTTAAAGGCATCAATATGGTATTGCATGAAAAGAAGGTGACTGCGCTGATAGGCCCCTCTGGCTGCGGCAAGTCCACTTTTCTGCGTTGTTTTAACCGGATGCATGATCTCTATCCTGGCAATCGGTATGTGGGTGACATCATTTTGCACCCAGACAATGTCAATATCCTTGCAAGCGATGTCGATCCGATCGAGGTACGGATGCGAGTCAGTATGGTCTTCCAGAAGCCTAACCCCTTCCCCAAATCAATCTATGAGAATGTCGCCTATGGACTGAGGGTTCGTGGTGTCAGGCAGCGTGCCATACTGGACGAGAAGGTGGAGGAGGCTCTGCGTGATGCAGCGCTGTGGGACGAAGTAAAGGATCGCTTGAATCAGCTGGCCTTCAATCTATCCGGTGGTCAGCAACAACGTTTATGTATTGCACGTGCACTTGCCACAGACCCAGAAATCCTATTATTTGACGAGCCCACCTCGGCACTTGATCCGATCGCGACCGCCAGTATCGAGGAGCTCATCACTGACCTTAAGGATAAGGTCACCATTCTCATCGTTACTCACAATATGCAGCAGGCAGCACGGGTGTCGGACTTTACCGCCTATATGTATCTGGGAGAGCTCATTGAGTTTGGTGTCACCGATACCATTTTTGTTAAGCCTAAGAATAAGCAGACGGAGGACTACATCACTGGGCGTTTTGGTTAAGGGGGGGGCAGTAATCTCTAATATTTTATAATTATGATATATTACAGATAGTTAGATTCGTTTTCGTCGATAATTTAATACTCCAGCAGGGTGCCCGTATTTTGCACCGTAGCAGTCGACCCCTATCCCACCATTTTATTTTCAATTTCATATGCGTAACGCCCACTGAGTTCGTTATATTTTCTTGTTCCGATTTGCTTCCTGAGATTGACCGGATACCACTTCACGAGTAACATTCGCACCCTTTAGGGGCAAAGACGGCTATGCGCTCAAAGCTGGTTGCGGGCAACTGGAAGATGCATGGTGGAATGGCGCAGAACAGGCTCCTGCTCGACTTGATCGTGGGTGGGACAAGAGGTTTGTATGGGGCAGATTGTGCTGTGTGCGTGCCATACCCTTACCTGTCTCAGGTTCAGTCATTGCTGCAAGATACTCATATTCTCTGGGGTGCTCAGAACATGAGCCAACATGAGAAGGGTGCCTACACCGGTGAAGTATCAGCGACAATGCTGACAGATTTCGCTTGTCGGTATGTGATTGTTGGCCATTCTGAACGTCGCGCATTGTATGGTGAGGATAGTCTCACCGTAGCGTTAAAGTTTAAGGCCGCTCAGTCTGCCGGATTGTTGCCCATCCTCTGTATCGGAGAGACGCTGGAGCAGCGTGAGGCGAATGTCACTGAGCAAGTGATCGCGGATCAATTGGATGCGGTAATTGGATTGCTGGGAGTGAGTGCGTTGGCCAAATCGGTTCTTGCCTACGAACCGGTATGGGCCATCGGTACGGGTAAGACTGCAACACCCCAGCAGGCGCAGGATGTGCATGCATTCATACGTAATAGAGTGGCCGACAAGGACATTGAAATCGCAGCCGGGTTACAGATTCTTTATGGTGGCAGCGTCAAAGCGAATAATGCTTCTGAGTTATTTTCCATGCCTGACATTGATGGAGGATTGATTGGTGGTGCTTCACTCATTGCGGATGAATTTATTGCGATCTGTCGTGCTGCACAGAGTTAATTTTTTGGAGTAAACGATGGAAACAGTTATTTGGATAGTCCATTTGTCGACTGCTATTTCGATAGTTGTTCTGGTCTTGCTGCAACATGGCAAGGGTGCTGACATGGGGGCCGCTTTCGGAAGCGGCTCATCGGGTAGTTTGTTCGGGGCCAGCGGATCGGCAAACTTTCTCAGCAGAACTACCGGCGCGTTAGCGGCCGTGTTCTTTATTACTAGCCTAGGTCTTACATACTTCTCAGGTAATAAGGTTGAGACTCAGGGGGTGATGGATCGGGCGATACCTGCCCAGTCATCTAAGCCAGAGGGTTCTTCCCCATCAATTCCAGCAAGTATTGATGCCTCTAAAGCAAGAGAGATACCCGAATAAACTAATTTAGCAGTCGATTGAACGATTGCTTGAGTCAGCGTTCCAACATAAGGTTTTTTAGACTCAGAATTCAAATTAAGCTGCCGTCGTGGTGGAATTGGTAGACACGCCGTCTTGAGGGGGCGGTGGCGAAAGCTGTGCGAGTTCGAGTCTCGCCGACGGCACCAAATTTTAGGGAACAAAATCAGGAGCGAGTAGTTAAGAGTAGGCATTACAGATTGTGCATTTGCGACACGCTTACCCATTAATTCTCGGTTTCTAGTTACAACGATGCTAGAAAATTATTTCCCCATCTTGCTGTTTATCCTAGTCGGTCTAGCCGTTGGTGGTGGGGCTATGGCGTGTGGATGGTTGCTGGCGCCTAATCGGCCCGATAGTGAGAAGCTCTCTCCCTATGAGTGCGGTTTCGAGGCGTTCGAGGATGCGCGCATGAAGTTCGACGTACGCTACTATCTGGTTGCTATCCTTTTCATCTTATTTGATCTGGAGATCGCATTCCTGTTTCCCTGGGCGGTAGTGCTGAACGAGATTGGTACGTTCGGTTTTGTCGCTATGATGATCTTTCTCGGCATTCTCGTCGTTGGTTTTATCTACGAGTGGATGAAGGGTGCTCTAGAGTGGGACTAGCCCTATGAGTATTGAAGGTGTAATGGAGAAGGGATTCGTCACCACCAGTTTAGATTCAGTCATCAACTGGGGGAGAACTGGATCCATGTGGCCGATGACGTTCGGTCTGGCCTGCTGTGCTGTGGAAATGATGCAGGCCGGCGCGTCACGATATGATCTCGACCGTTTTGGTATTGTCTTCCGTCCGAGTCCTCGTCAATCAGACGTGATGATCGTTGCCGGCACGCTGTGCAACAAGATGGCTCCTGCGCTCCGCAAAGTTTATGACCAGATGGCCGAGCCTAGGTGGGTGATTTCCATGGGATCCTGCGCCAATGGTGGTGGTTACTACCACTACTCCTACTCTGTAGTCCGCGGGTGTGACCGCATCGTCCCAGTGGATATCTATGTGCCTGGTTGTCCACCGACAGCGGAAGCGCTTCTTTACGGCCTTATTCAGCTACAGAACAAGATTCAACGCACCAATACCATCGCCCGCTGAGTCATATATGACTTCCCCTCGCTTGGAAAAGCTCTCCCTTTCCCTACAGACCGTTCTCGTTGACAGACTTGTCAGTACGAATGAGCATCTGGGCGAGATGACGATCGTACTGCAGTCTGTCCATACGCTATCAGTCATGGAGATTCTGCGTGATCATCCAGAGTTAAATTTTGATACGCTCATCGATGTGTGTGGGGTTGATTACTCAACTTATGGCGCCGAGTCTCCTGCCGACGCGAATTGGCAAGGGAAGCGATTCGCTGCTGTCTATCATCTCCTCTCGATCCAACATAATTGCAGACTACGTGTCAAAGTCTTTGCTGATGAAGACGATTTCCCGGTGCTGGACTCGGTGGTGGGAATTTGGCCGGTTGCCAACTGGTTTGAACGTGAGGCGTTCGATCTCTTTGGCATTGTTTTTACGGGCCATCCCGATCTCCGACGCATTCTCACTGATTATGGTTTTATCGGGAACCCCTTCCGCAAGGATTTTCCATTAACCGGCAATGTGGAGATGCGTTATGACCAGGACCAGCAACGGGTAATTTACCAGCCGGTCAGCATCGAGCCTCGTGAAATTACCCCACGAGTGATCCGTGAACAGCATTACGGGGATAGTGAATGAGAATGTCTTGCTGGGAGGGTGTCAGTCATGGCTGAGATCCGAAACTACACCATGAATTTCGGCCCACAGCACCCAGCAGCACATGGCGTGTTGCGACTGGTGCTGGAGTTAGATGGAGAGGTGATCCAGCGCGCTGACCCGCATATTGGGCTGCTGCACCGAGCCACTGAGAAGTTGGCCGAGGATAAGACCTACATCCAATCTGTCCCCTATATGGACCGACTGGACTATGTTTCGATGATGGTCAATGAGCATGCCTATGTAATGGCTATCGAGAAGCTGTTGCAGATTGAAGTCCCTTTGAGAGCACAGTACATCCGAGTGATGTTTGATGAAATCACGCGCATCCTCAACCACCTACTCTGGATTGGGGCCCATGCGCTGGATGTCGGTGCAATGACCATGTTCCTCTATGCATTCCGTGAGCGTGAAGACTTGATGGATTGCTATGAAGCGGTATCAGGAGCTAGATTGCACGCTGCTTACTACCGCCCCGGTGGTGTCTACCGGGATTTGCCGAATTCAATGCCGCAATACCAGGCCTCGAGAATCCACAACGAGAAAGATACCAAGATACTTAACGAGAACCGCCGAGGCTCACTCCTCGATTTTATTGAGGATTTCACTAATCGCTTTCCTACGTATGTGGATGAGTACGAAACTCTATTGACCGATAACCGTATCTGGAAACAGCGTCTGGTTGGTATCGGGGTGGTCTCTCCTGACCGGGCCAAGGCACTGGGCTTTACTGGTCCAATGTTGAGAGGGTCGGGTGTGGAGTGGGACCTTCGTAAGAAGCAGCCCTATGAAGTTTACGACCAGATTGATTTTGACATACCGGTAGGGGTCAATGGAGATTGCTATGACCGATATCTGGTACGTATGGAAGAGTTCCGTCAGTCCAACCGCATCATCAAGCAGTGTGTCGAGTGGTTACGGAAGAATCCAGGGCCCGTGATAACCAGTAATCACAAGGTCGCACCGCCCGCTCGTCTTGGGATGAAGCAGAATATGGAAGAGTTGATCCATCACTTCAAGCTATTTACCGAGGGAATCCACGTGCCGGCGGGTGAAGTTTATTCCGCAGTTGAGCATCCAAAGGGTGAATTTGGTATTTACTTGATATCAGATGGAGCCAATAAGCCATACAGACTGAAGATCCGGGCACCCGGATTTGCTCATCTGGCGGCAATGGATGAGATGGCCCGTGGCCATATGATCGCAGACGTTGTGACCATCATCGGCACTCAGGATATTGTGTTTGGTGAGATAGATCGGTAATGACGTTACCAATATAAACAGTAATTTAAAGATGCTAACCGCAGAATCTCTTAAAAAAATTGAACACGAGGTCGCAAAGTACCCTGCCGAACAGAAGCGGTCTGCGGTGATGTCGGCGCTTGCCATTGCTCAGGATGAGAAGGGCTGGTTAGCCAATGAGACGATGGACTTTATCGCTCATTATTTAGGTATGCCGCCGATTGCAGTGTATGAGGTGGCGACCTTCTACAATATGTATGATCTGAAGCCCGTTGGCAAATACAAGGTGACCGTTTGCACCAACTTGCCATGCGCTCTGTCAGGAGGTAATGATGCTGCCGCCCATCTAAAGCAGAAGCTTGGTATCGGTTTTAACCAGACCACCCCGGATGGAAGTTTCACCTTGAAAGAGGGTGAGTGCTTAGGTGCTTGTGGTGACGCGCCTGTGATGTTGGTTAATAACAAGCGCATGTGCAGCTTCATGTCCAATGACAAGATTGATCAACTGCTGGAGGATTTAAGCAAGTGACACAAGTCACCCAGATACTCTTGGCGGGATTGAACCCGTCTGATCCAGATGACTGGCGCCTCAAGAATTATGTGAAGCGTGATGGATATGCTGCGCTTCGAAAAATCCTGAGTGAAAATATTCCTCAGGCAAAGGTTATTGAGGAAGTGAAGAAGTCTGCACTTCGCGGTCGTGGTGGCGCAGGCTTCCCGACCGGACTTAAGTGGAGCTTCATGCCCAAGCAGTATGAAGGTGATAAGTATCTGGTATGCAACTCTGATGAGGGAGAGCCAGGCACTTTCAAGGATCGAGACATCATGCGTTATAACCCGCATAGTCTGATCGAGGGGATGGCGATCGGTGCTTATGCGATGGGCATCAAGACCGGATATAACTACATCCATGGAGAGATTTGGGATACCTACGAGCGCATGGAAGAGGCGGTCGATGAGGCGCGTGCGGCCGGTCTTCTGGGAGACAATATACTCGGTTCGGATTTTAGTTTTCAGTTATATAACCACCACGGATACGGAGCATATATCTGCGGAGAGGAGACCGCTTTATTAGAATCCCTCGAGGGTAAAAAGGGTCAGCCACGCTTTAAGCCACCATTCCCTGCAAGTTTTGGTCTTTATGGAAAGCCCACCACCATAAACAATACCGAAACACTCGCCTCGGTTCCCTGGATTATTCTCAATGGAGGAGAGCAGTTCCTTCAGATCGGCAAGCCTAATAATGGAGGAACTAAGATCTTCTCAGTATCAGGTCATGTCAATAAGCCTGGAAACTACGAGGTGCCGATGGGCACCCCCTTTGCGAAATTGCTGGAAATGGCCGGAGGGATGCGAGGAGGAAGGAAGCTGAAGGGATGTATTCCTGGAGGATCATCCATGCCGGTACTGCCAGGCGATATCATGATGGAGACCGATATGGACTATGACTCAATTGCCAAGGCAGGCTCATTCCTTGGTTCCGGTGCCGTCATCATTATGGATGACACTACCTGCATGGTCAGGGCATTGGAGCGGCTATCCTATTTTTATTATGAGGAGTCTTGCGGGCAGTGTACCCCTTGTCGAGAGGGAACCGGTTGGCTCTACCGTGTGGTCCACCGGATTGAGACCGGCAGGGGCGTGATGGAGGACCTGGATCTGCTTGATAACGTGGCAGACAACATCCAGGGACGCACCATTTGCGCACTCGGAGATGCTGCAGCGATGCCGGTTCGTGCCATGATTCAGCACTTTCGTGATGAGTTCATTTACCACATAGAGCATAAGAAATGCTTGGTCTAGTCCAGATCTTCATTGGTAAAGTAGACCGCGCCTCCCCACTTGTGATTAATCCAAGAGCTTATATCCAATGACTAATATTGAGATTGATGGCAAGCAAGTGTCTGTGGCACCAGGCGCTACCCTTATGGATGCTGCCACACAGCTGGGTATCTACATTCCCTATTTTTGCTACCACAAGAAGTTATCGATTGCGGCTAATTGCCGCATGTGTCTGGTACAGATAGAAAAAGCACCCAAACCCATGCCCGCATGTTCTACCCCTGCGGTAGAGGGTATGAAGGTCTCAACCCATTCCGCGATGGCCATCGCTTCGCAGAAGGGTCAGATGGAGTTCCTTCTCATCAATCATCCGCTCGATTGCCCCATCTGCGATCAGGGCGGTGAGTGCCAGTTGCAGGATTTATCGGTAGGGTATGGTGCAAGTTCATCACGCTATACCGAACCTAAGCGGGTGGTGGCAAATAAGAATCTGGGGCCGCTGATCTCGACCGACATGACACGGTGCATTCTCTGCACCCGTTGCGTACGTTTCGGACAGGAAATTGCTGGGATTATGGAGTTGGGGATGGCGGGTCGTGGTGAGCATGCTGAGATCCTGACATTCGTCGGTAATTCGGTTGATTCGGAACTCTCCGGCAACATGATAGACCTATGTCCGGTCGGTGCTCTGGTCAGTAAACCCTTCCGATACTCTGCCCGTACCTGGGAGCTATCTCGCAGAAGGTCCATCAGCCCGCATTGTGGTCTTGGGTCCAATCTGGTGGTACAGATAAAACAGAACCGAGTGATGCGTGTACTACCGCGAGAGAGTGAAGAGATCAACGAGTGCTGGATCTCGGACAAGGACCGTTTCTCCTACGAGGGTCTTAATTCTGAAGAACGTCTGACCACACCGATGATAAAGCGAGATGGCAAGTGGCAAGAGTGTGATTGGCAGACTGCGCTGGAGTTTGTTGCTACCGGATTAAAAGCGACTAAAGAAAATCATGGTGCACAGAGCATAGGCGCATTAGCCTCTCCTCACAGCACTCTGGAAGAGCTTTACCTGCTGCAAAAAATGGTACGGGCGATGGGTAGCGGGAATGTAGATCACCGGCTGCGTCAATCTGATTTCCGTGCTGATGGGCAGTTGCAAGGTGCACCATGGCTGGGAATGAAGATTGCAGAGATCTCTCAATTGAAGTCGGCTCTAGTCATCGGAAGTACGCTTCGCAAGGACCACCCTTTAATCGCGCAACGGTTGCGCCAGGCGGTAAAGCAAGGGGGGGAACTCAATCTGATCAATCCATTTGGTGATGATCTGCTTACAGAAGTCGCTAATCATGCAGTCGTGGCTCCTGACGCAATAGCCACGATACTGGCACAGGTTCTGCGATCGGCAGCTGAATTGAAAGATGTGGAGATTCCGGATACGGTCAAGAAGACTGTTGTGACGGATACTGCGCGAGCTATCGCTGTCAGTCTCATTGATAACAAGCCGGCTGCAATCTTTCTCGGCAATCTGGCTCAGCATCAACCCCAATATGCTGACATTCATCTACTGGCACAGCATATTGCACGAATCACAGAGGCAAGTTTTGGCGTGCTGGGTGAGGCTGCCAATAGCGTGGGGGCATACCTTGTTGGGGCAGTGCCTGGAATTGATACCGTAGGACTGATTAATGGGTCACATAAGGTCGGGATGGGTGGCAGAAATGCTTCTCAAATGCTGGGGTTGAGTGATACCCCTGCTGCTGATCAATGTCGCTCCTACCTATTGATGAATCTGGAGCCAGAGTTAGACAGTTATAACCCTCAGCAAGCGATGAAGGCACTGCAGGGGGCGGATCTGGTGGTAATGATGAGTGCCTATAAAAAGAATGCAACCAGTATCGACTATGCTGATGTGCTGCTACCGATTGCGCCATTCACTGAGACTTCAGGCACATTCATCAATACCGAGGGACGTGCGCAAAGCTTCAATGGGGTTGTTGCACCGTTGGGTGAGGCACGTCCAGCCTGGAAGGTTCTTCGGGTGCTGGGAAATCTAATGCAGCTCAGTGGTTTCGATTATGAGACCCCAGAACAGGTACGGGCCGAAATCTTTCCTACCGACAGAGACATCACTTCGCATCTGAATAACAGTCTGGATAACCTTGCCATCGGTGAGCCTGCGTTGGCCAGTTCTGGACTCCAACGTATTGGTGAAGTCCCAATATACCAAGCTGACCCCATTGTGCGCCGTGCAGAGTCCCTGCAGCGGACTCATGATGCGGCAGCGCCATCGGCATGGATGTCTGGGATATTACTGGACAAACTCGGTGTGACGGCTGGGGACACGGTCAGAGTTAAGCAGGGTGATGGAGAGGTGCAGATCACTGCTGCTCGTGACGATAAGTTGCCCAACAACTGCGTTCGAGTGGCATCTGCTCATCCTCTGACAGCAGCACTGGGTGGAATGTTTGGTGAGATCATGGTGGAGAGACTCTGACAGTGAGATCTAGGATTTATTAATGGAATACGCGCAACAATTATTTGGACAGTTTTTTGGTGCTGATTGGGGTTCGGCTCTGTTCAGTCTGACGAAGAATCTGGTGCTGATCTTGGCCATCGTGCTGCCGCTGCTGCTCAGTGTGGCCTATCTCACTCTGGCAGAGCGCAAGATTATCGCGTTCATGCAGATCCGCGTTGGCCCAAACCGGGTGACACTCTTCGGCATTCCGTGGCTGGCAGGCTGGGGGCAGCCCATGGCCGACGCTGTCAAGGCGTTGATGAAGGAGATCATCATCCCGAATGGCGCCAATAAGTTCCTATTCATCATGGCTCCAATCTTAACCATTGCACCTGCACTGGCGGCATGGGCAGTCGTTCCATTCTCCCCAGAGGTGGTGCTGGCAGACATTAATGCGGGCCTGTTATATATCCTGGCAATGACCTCTATGGGTGTTTATGGGGTCATCATTGCAGGTTGGGCATCTAACTCGAAGTATGCATTTATAGGCGCGATGCGGTGCGCAGCACAAGTAGTTTCGTATGAGCTGGCGATGGGATTTGCACTGGTCTGTGTATTGATGATGTCTCACAGTCTAAATCTGGGTGATATCGTCAAGGGCCAGGAGGGGGGGAGTTTTGTTAATTGGTACTTGATTCCACTATTCCCCATGTTTCTGGTCTACTTCATTTCCGGTGTGGCCGAGACCAACCGTGCTCCATTTGATGTCGCTGAAGGTGAGTCAGAAATTGTTGCGGGCTTTCATGTGGAATATTCCGGGATGGCTTTCACAGTATTCTTCCTAGCGGAATACTCCAATATGATACTGGTGGCAACACTTGCCAGTCTTATATTTTTAGGAGGATGGCTGCCCCCATTCGATATCGCTCCATTCACAATGATCCCCGGATTTATCTGGCTACTTCTGAAGATCGCATTCTTGCTGTTCTTTTTTCTCTGGTTCCGAGCGACGTTCCCACGTTACCGTTATGACCAGATTATGCGGTTAGGATGGAAGGTATTCATCCCAATGACGTTGGTATGGATCGTTCTGCTGGGATCGGTGATGCAATTGCCGGCATCGGTTTTAGGTTCATTCCCACTTAACTTGTGGTTTCACTAGGGGAGGAGAAGATCATGAGCCGTATCAAGGATTTCTTTCGGACCTTCCTCCTATTTGAACTAGTTAAGGGGATGATGCTTACGGGTCGCTACATGTTCGCGCGTAAGATCACGGTCCACTTCCCAGAAGAAAAAACGCCACAATCTCCTCGCTTTCGTGGGTTGCATGCATTACGCCGCTACCCCAATGGAGAGGAGCGGTGTATCGCCTGTAAGTTGTGTGAGGCGGTATGTCCAGCACTGGCGATCACGATCGAGTCAGAGCAGCGTGATGACGGGACTCGTCGTACGACTCGGTACGATATCGATCTAACCAAGTGCATATTCTGTGGATTCTGTGAGGAGTCCTGCCCGGTCGATTCGATTGTTGAGACTCGTATCCTAGAGTATCACGGAGAAAAGCGTGGAGACCTCATTTATACCAAGCAGATGCTTTTGGCGGTGGGTGATCGTCATGAGGATCAGATTGCAAAAGATAGAGAAGCCGATTCAGGATATCGATAAGTATCTATGGACTTTCAGAGCATAACCTTTTATTTCTTTGCAACCGTGCTGGTGGCGTCGGCTCTGGGCGTCATCACCGCCCGTAATCCGGTCCATGCTGCGTTATTGCTGGTACTGGCATTCTTTACCTGTGCCGGTCTGTGGTTGCTGCTTCAGGCAGAGTTTCTTGCGATCACGTTGGTGTTGGTATATGTGGGAGCGGTGATGGTGTTATTCCTGTTCGTGGTGATGATGCTGGACATCAATCTCGACCGCATGCGTGAGGGATTCTGGAAGTGGTTCCCATTCGGAGCGCTACTGGCATTGGTGATGCTGGCCGAGATCTCGATGGTTCTGATGGGACGCAAGTTCAGCGCCGATCAGATACCTACCCCACCATTACGAGCAGCTGATTACAGCAATACCAAGGAGTTAGGGCGTCTAATTTATACCGAGTATGTATACGCATTTGAGCTGGCAGCCGTGATTCTGCTGGTGGCGATCGTTGCCGCGATCGCGCTGACACTGCGCCGTCGTGTCGGCCCCCGTTTTATGGAGCCATCAGAGCAGGTAAAGGTAAAACGATCAGACCGGGTGAGGATGGTATCGATGCCGTCTGAGAAGAAGGAGTGATGATGATTCTATTGAGCGCTATCTTGAGAGGGGGCGATTAACGTGGTCTCGTTATCCCATTATCTCGTGCTCGGTGCCATCTTATTTGCGATTGGCATTGTGGGCATCTTCCTCAACCGGAAGAATGTGATCATTCTCTTGATGGCGATCGAGTTGATGCTGTTAGCGGTCAATATGAATTTTATTGCATTCTCGCATTACCTGCAGGATGTATCAGGACAGATTTTTGTATTTTTTATACTGACCGTAGCCGCAGCTGAATCGGCCATTGGTCTGGCGATACTGGTCGTTCTATTCCGTAACTTACGCACCATCAATGTGGACGACCTGAATCAACTCAAGGGATAGTTTCAGAGATTACATGGTATTCGTCACCTTGATAGTCTGACCCTAATAATTGGATTTAATGAAAGAGATGCAGTCACTATATTTACTGGTGCCGCTTGCACCCCTGGTAGGGGCGCTGATCGCAGGTCTATTAGGCCGTGTGATTGGGCCGACCTGGAGCCATCGAGCGACCATTGGATTGATGATCGTTTGTGTGGTCGCGTCAGTGACCGTCTTCATGGATGTCTTGCAGGGAAATACCTACAACGGCACGGTCTACACCTGGATGATTACCGGGGATGCCCGTTTTGAAATTGGCTTCCTGATCGATCAGCTATCAGCCACGATGATGGTGGTGGTGAGTTTTGTGTCTCTGATGGTGCATATCTATACCATCGGATATATGCATAACGACCCTGGATACCAGCGCTTCTTTAGCTATATATCACTATTCACATTTTCAATGCTGATGTTGGTAATGGCCAATAACTTCCTTCAACTCTTCTTTGGATGGGAGGCAGTGGGTCTGGTCTCGTATCTATTGATCGGATTTTGGTTTACGCGTCCGACAGCGGTCTATGCCAATATGAAGGCCTTCCTAGTTAACCGAGTTGGTGACTTCGGATTTCTCCTTGGGATTGGATTGGTGCTCATGTATTTTGGCACACTGGATTATGCATCAGTATTTTCCCAGGCACCTCAGCTCGCACATCAAACAATCGAAATTATCCCGGGGTCACCTTGGATGCTGCTATCGGTGACCTGTATCCTGCTATTCGTGGGTGCAATGGGCAAGTCAGCACAGTTCCCACTGCATGTGTGGTTACCCGATTCAATGGAGGGACCGACACCGATATCGGCACTGATCCATGCCGCGACCATGGTGACGGCAGGCATCTTCATGGTGGCACGGATGTCCCCCCTGTTTGAGTTATCGGATACTGCGTTGTCAGTGATACTGGTGATCGGTGGCATTACAACCCTGTCCATGGCATTGGTTGCGATTGTGCAGAATGATATCAAGCGCGTGGTCGCGTATTCCACTCTATCGCAGCTAGGCTACATGACGGTGGCGCTCGGTGCTTCAGCCTACTCGGTTGCGGTATTCCATCTAATGACCCACGCATTTTTCAAGGCGGTTCTATTCTTGGGAGCAGGATCAGTCATCATCGCAATGCATCACGAGCAAGATATGCGGAAGATGGGTGGCCTCAAGAAGTACATGCCGATAACATACTGGACCATGTTCATGGCCGCACTGGCCAGTTCAGGGGTCCCCGGGTTTTCTGGATTCTTTTCCAAGGATGCGATCATAGAAGCGGTCCATTTTGCTGATATTCCGGGTTCTGGTTTTGCGTATTTCTGCGTTCTGTCGACCGTATTCATCACGGCCCTTTATACCTTCCGACTGGTATTCATGACCTTCCATGGAAAGCCTCGGATGGATCATCATACCGAGGAGCATCTGCATGAATCTCCCTGGGTGGTGACATTGCCACTGACTATTCTCGCAATCCCCACCATCTGTGCAGGGTGGTTGATCGGACCAATGTTGTTTGGAGGCTATTTCGGAGAGGCGATATATTTTTCCCCGCAACATGGAGCCGTTGCACAAATGGCAGCAGAATTCCATGGAGTGGTGGGAATGATGACCCACTCACTCAGTACAGCACCATTCTGGCTCTCGATAGGGGGAATCTTTACCGCATGGTATCTGTATATGGTGAGAACTGATTTGCCCGCGAAGATAAAACAAGCTGCCGGCCCACTCTTCATATTGCTCGATCGAAAATATTTTATTGATGAATTCTACTCGTGGCTATTTGCGGGTGGTGCTCGTGCACTGGGTGCTGGTCTGTGGAAGATCGGGGATGTGAAGGTGATCGATGGATTCGTTGTGAATGGTACTGCTCGGATGGTTGGACTGACTGCTGTATTGGTACGTCGGTTCCAGTCTGGTTATATCTATCATTATGCATTCACCATGATCGTTGGGGTATTCGTATTAATCAGCTTATGGTCCT
This sequence comes from Nitrosospira sp., assembly GCA_013450215.1. Taxonomy (GTDB): domain Bacteria; phylum Pseudomonadota; class Gammaproteobacteria; order Burkholderiales; family Nitrosomonadaceae; genus VFJL01. The sequence goes on along the minus strand of JACDSH010000028.1, from coordinate 5,689 downwards.
AGTCATGATCAAGCCAATGTTCTATCAAGGGTTAGAACTCTCCTCATTTGATCGGCAGATTGTGCACTTCCAAATAAAAATAACGGAATAAACATGTCGTCTGGTTTTCCCTTGTTAAGTCTGATCATCTGGCTGCCCATCATTGCGGGTATAGCGGTACTCGCCACGGGTGGTGACCGTAATGCTTCAATGGCAAGATGGTTGGCACTGGCAGGTTCAATAGCGGGCCTGTTGGTGGCGTTTCCGCTTTATAGCGGGTTTGATGTGCTGATGGGGGATATGCAGTTTGTCGAGTATCACCCATGGATCGAACATTTTAATATCCACTATCACTTAGGGGTGGATGGAATCGCAATGCCACTGATCTTGCTCAACTGCTTTACCACCCCATTGGTGGTTATCGCTGGGTGGCAAGTCATCAGTAACCGTGTGTCTCAGTATATGGGCGCACTTCTGATTATGTCCGGTATCGTTAATGGGGTCTTCTCCTCTCTGGATGCAATTCTGTTTTATGCATTCTGGGAGGCTTCGCTGATACCGATGTTCCTCATCATCGGTATCTGGGGAGGCCCAAACCGGGTCTATGCCGCGATTAAATTCTTTCTCTACACACTGCTCGGATCCTTACTCATGCTGGTGGCATTCATCTACCTATACAGAGCTTCCGGCGGCAGTTTTTCGATTCAGGATTATCACAAGTTACCGCTACCACTGGCACCACAGATTCTGATATTTATTGCATTCCTATTGGCGTTTGCTGTGAAGGTGCCAATGTGGCCGGTCCATACCTGGTTGCCTGATGCACACGTTGAGGCCCCGACCGGTGGATCGGTGGTACTGGCTGCAATTCTATTGAAGTTGGGTGGATACGGTTTTCTTAGATTCTCACTACCGATCGTACCGGATGCGAGTCAGTATCTCTCCGGAATGATGATTACTTTATCGTTGATCGGAGTGGTGTATATCGGACTGGTGGCACTGATGCAGGCTGACATGAAGAAGCTCATTGCATACTCATCGGTATCTCATATGGGCTTTGTCACACTCGGATTCTTCCTGTTCAATGCCTACGGGATTGAAGGGGCGATGGTGCAGATGATCTCACACGGTTTTATATCCGCTGCAATGTTCCTGTGCGTGGGGGTGATGTATGACCGTCTTCACTCACGCCAGATCGCCGACTACGGCGGAGTAGCTAACAAGATGCCAGTATTCGCTGCATTCTTCATGCTCTTTGCAATGGCTAATGCTGGATTGCCGGGAACCAGTGGCTTTGTCGGAGAGTTCATGGTCATCATGGCCGCCATAAAGGTGAACTTTTGGTATGCATTTCTCGCTGCCACGACACTTATTTTTGGTGCGGCATATACACTCTGGATGTACAAGCGAGTTGTATTCGGGGCAGTTGCGAACCCCGCTGTGGAATCCCTTAAGGATATTAACCATCGTGAGATTTTTATCCTAACGATACTGGCCGCGGCAGTTCTGTGGATGGGTGTATACCCGATGCCATTCACCGAGGTGATGCATACCACCGTCGATGATCTCCTCGCACATGTTGCCCGCGGTAAGTTGTAGTCAGAATGAAATACGAGTTGCTCTACTCAAGGATTCTAAATGAATTTTCTGCCACCTGACCTTGCCCCCGCCTACCCGGAGATATTTCTTCTGGTGATGGTATGCGTGGTATTGCTGGCTGATCTTGTGGCGGGTGCGAAGAGACCCTACCTGGCGTATATGCTGGCCCAGGGTGCGCTATTCGGTTGCGCGTTGATTACCCTTGGTACCTCTACGAGCGATGTGAGTTATACATTCTCAGGTATGTTTGTCGACGATGCCATGGCAGATACCTTGAAGTTATTAACCTATGTCACGGTCGCGATGGTGTTGGTGTACTCAAGAAGTTACATCGCAGTGAGGGGAATGCTTAACGGAGAGTTCTTCAGCCTAACCTTGTTTGCCACCTTGGGAATGATGGTCATGATTTCTGCCAGCCACTTCCTAACTCTCTACCTGGGTCTCGAACTCCTGTCTCTGTCACTCTATGCCATGGTCGCATTACGTCGCGATTCGGTAGAGGCCACTGAGGCTGCAATGAAATACTTTGTACTGGGTGCGTTGGCTTCTGGATTCTTGCTGTATGGGATGTCCATGGTTTATGGCGCAACCGGTGAGCTCAATATTGGGAAGGTGACAGAGGTCATAAGGAACGTGATTCAGGGTGGGGATATTGATGATTATGCGGTGCTGGTGGTGGGGCTGGTCTTTATCGTGGCCGGTATCAGCTTTAAGTTAAGTGCTGCACCATTTCATATGTGGGCGCCAGACGTTTATCAGGGTGCCCCCACAGCGGTGGTACTATTTATTGGATCAGCCCCAAAACTAGCAGCATTTGGTTTTGTTATGCGATTGCTGGTTGAAGGTATGGGAGCGATGGTGGCCGACTGGCAGGGGATGCTCATGATCCTGGCGGTGATGTCGATGATGATTGGCAATCTCGCAGCAATTGCGCAGACCAATATCAAGAGGATGCTGGCTTATTCCACCATCTCACATATGGGATTCATGCTGCTTGGAATTGTAAGTGCAGATGGCAATGGATATAGCTCATCCATGTTCTATATAGTGATCTATGTACTGATGACGCTGGGTATCTTCGGGATGATCATGCTTCTGTCACGGGAAGGATTCGAGGCTGAAAGGATTGATGATTTCAAGGGGCTGAACCGGCGTAACCCATGGTATGCATTCATCACACTGCTGCTGATGTTCTCACTGGCAGGAGTCCCGCCGTTGGTAGGCTTTTATGCGAAGCTATCGGTGTTGCAGGCGGTGCTGAATGCTGGTTATGTGTGGCTGGCTGTGGTGGCGGTCTTATTCTCGTTGATAGGTGCCTTCTACTACCTGCGGATCATCAAGTTGATGTACTTTGACGAGCCTGAGACCGACGCCCCCATTGTGCCACCGGGTGATATTAAGCTTCTGATAAGCGCAAATGGACTGGCGGTTCTGGCGTTCGGACTCTTTCCTCAGTCTCTGATGGCGATGTGCGCTTATGCGATCCAGCAATCGATGTAATTATTTTATGGCTTCTGGTAGCTGATCCGGTAGATTGCACCGGAATGGTCATCTGAGACCAGTATTGCCCCGTCCGGCATCACTAAAATATCAGCCGGCTTTCCCCATGATTTTTCTTCTTGTAACCAGCCCTCAGCAAATACCTCTTGTTTCACCACCTTGTTATTCTTTATTTGTATTAGCTTGAGTCGGTAGCCGATCTTTTCGCGACGGTTCCACGATCCATTCTCAGCAACGATAATATGGTTACGATATTCGGCAGGAAACATTTTCCCTGTATAGAATCGAATCCCCATCGGGACTGAATGAGCATCCAGTTTAGCCGCGGGCGCAGTGAGCTTGCTGCAGGCGCGTTTAGCTCCATACTTGATATCGTGGATATCGCCGGCATGGCAATAGGGAAAGCCAAAATGCATACCCTTTCTGGGTGCATGGTTGAGCTCATCGGGAGGAATATTCTCACCCAACCAGTCGTGCCCAGTATCGGTAAACCATAACTCTTTCGTATCTGGGTGCCAGTCAAATCCAAGCGAATTTCTGACGCCTTGTGAATAGATTTCGTAACCCTTTCCATCAGCTTTAATCCTCGAGATCTGTGCATAGACTGCAGGGTCAGGCTCGCAGCTATTGCATGGAGCGCCTACCGATATATAAAGAAGGCCATCCGGTCCGAAGGCGATAAACCTTCCTGCATGGTGCTTCTCATTGGGAAGGGTGTCGATCACAACCACAGGCTTTGCGGGCTGAGCGATAGTCTGCTCAATATTATCCAGTCGAAGGATACGGTCTACCGATGAGATATACAGAGACCCATCACGGAAGGCGACACCCATGGGTAGGTTGAGACTATTGGCAATGACTCTGACTTGACGTGATCCAGCACTCTCGGTAATGGCATAAACCTTACCCTCCGTCATGGATCCTGCGAATACCGTGCCATTCTTGCCCAGTGCAAGGCCACGTGCATTAGGGACTTCCGCCCATAGACTGATTGAGAAACCGGGCGGTAATTTTATTTTCTCTAGTGGTAAGACGCGGTCCTGGGCAGAGGCGGGGAGTGCGCAATAGAACAGAAGAATAATTGAAAGACGAATAAAGATTGTCATGGTTAGTAGAATTTAAATGTAAATTTGATCTATAGGCAGCTTGAAAATCTTCAATTTGCCCTCATAATCATAATGCCTAATTTCACGGAGAGGACCATGCAAAGCACTGCCCCCAAAGAACACCTAAGCTTCCAGACCGAGGTCAAGCAACTACTCAAGCTGATGATTCATTCCTTGTATAGTAACAAGGAAATATTTCTACGCGAACTGATCTCAAATGCATCTGATGCTGCCGATAAGCTGCGATTCGAGGGTCTGGCTGATGGCTCCTTGTTCGAGACCGATCCAGACCTAAAAATCCGCGTGAGTTACAACCCTTCAGATCGTACCCTGACCATCGCAGACAATGGAATCGGCATGTCACGGCAGGAGGTGATTGACCATATTGGTACCATTGCCAAGTCAGGTACACGTGAATTCTTCAGCGCTTTGACCGGCGACCAAGCTAAGGATGCAAACCTGATCGGCCAGTTTGGAGTCGGCTTCTATTCCGCATTCATCGTTGCCGACAAGGTGACCCTGATAACACGTCGAGCCGGATTAACTGCTGAGCATGGTGTTCGCTGGGAGTCCGCGGGTGAGGGTGATTATACGCTGGAGACGGTAGAGAAGACAGGCCGTGGAACAGAAGTCATCCTCCACTTAAGGGAGGATGAGGACAGCCTCCTGAGTGGATGGCAGATACGTACCATCATACGTAAGTATTCAGACCATATCACACTGCCGATTCTGATGAAGAAGGAGGAATGGTCCAAGGAGAAGAGTGCAAATGAGATCACAGATGAGGATGAGACCGTCAACCAGGCGAGCGCATTATGGGCTAGGCCTAAGATCGATATCACCCAGGATCAATACCATGAATTTTATAAGCATGTGGCACATGATTTCGAGCCGCCGCTGGCTTATGTTCATGCCAAGGTAGAGGGTAAGCAGGAATATACTCAGCTACTCTATATCCCCTCAAAAGCGCCGTTCGACCTATTCGATCGTGAGCACCGACACGGCATCAAGCTCTATGTGAGACGGGTATTCATCATGGATGATGCGGAACAGTTGCTTCCTAACTACCTGCGTTTTGTACGCGGTGTGATCGATTCGAATGATCTGCCGCTGAATGTCTCGCGTGAAATTCTGCAAGAATCGAAAGATATCGAGTCGATCCGTGCGGGGGCAGTGAAGAAGGTGCTCTCCCTGATAGAGGATCTGGCTCAGGGTGAGGAGGGGAGTGATCAGGAGAAATTCAAAACCTTCTGGAAGGAGTTCGGTCAGGTCTTGAAGGAGGGTGTGGGTGAAGACTATGCCAATCGCGAGCGTATTGCCAAGCTGCTGCGCTTTGTTTCAACTCATACCGATGGAGATGATCAGAGCGTTTCATTGAATGACTATATCGGGCGGATGAAGGTGGGTCAGGAGAAGATTTACTATGTGACTGCTGATAGTCTCAAGTCCGCCAGAAGTAGTCCACATCTCGAGATTTTCCGTAAGAAGGGGATCGAGGTGATACT